>JBIIGI010000018.1:0-39142 GCA_044236545.1 Chthoniobacterales bacterium | reverse complement strand
CCGGGGCGCCTCCTGCGCCTTCGGCGCATCAGTTCCCTACTCCAGCGGGTTTTTCCATTTCAGCCCGGGAAAGCGGGCAAAGTCCCTGTCCGTGGAATAAAGCGTGCTTGCATATTCGATGGCCATCGCGGCCAGATGCGCATCCGAGACCAGATTCGCGGAGGCTCCGGACTCCTCGATTTGCGTCTTGAAGATATCCCAATGAAGCTTCGTCGGACCGATCACGGAGACACACGGTTGATCCATCCAACTGCTCACCCTTGCCATGGCTTCCTCCGGGAGAAGTGGGCGCTCATGGATTCTGGGATTGGTGGAGATCCTCAGATAGGCATTGATCACGGGCCAGCAGAGATTCACGGGATCGGGACCGCTCAGCACCCCGTCCCACCACTCCCTGGCGCGCTCATGGTGCCGCGAGAGCGAATCCTCCGCATAGAGCAACAGATTGGCGTCCGGCAGGATCATCGGTGCTCATCCCCCTCGGAGAGCGACAGGAGATCCGCCACCTTGTCATAGCTCAAACCCTTGCGAAGGCCCATGGCCGTTCCCTTGGTTCGGTAGGGACGAGCTTTGGGCGGAGAGACGACCTGCTCAATCCCGACACGCAGGGCCTTGTTTATCAGACTCTTGAACGACATGCCCGTCAGACGGACCGCCTCCTTGGCCTTGGCGGCAACATCATCATCAATCGTCATGGTGGTCCTCATGCAGACATCATGATGCTTTTTTAAAAAAAGTCAAAAAAAGAGGCTCCTCGCTGTTTGGAGTGGGTGCCCTTTGACCCCAGAGGGATCCGAGGGGAAAGTTAAATAATCTGGAACTCAGGAAAGCAGGAAGTGAGTAGATGAAAAATTCACGAAATGCTGAGGAGGTTGGGGTCGGGGGAGTCTTCGGCTCGGTCTGGACGGATCTGGAATGCCATTCCCTGATCTCCATACGGTCCCTCTCTTTTTCAGATCCTTGGATGGGCCTCGGCTGATTGCCTCGCTCGCTCCCGCTCAACTCGCCCTGAAGGGCTGTGCTACCGCGCAGGCTAAACCGTGCCTCCCGCCACTCGGCGGTCCTTGGTGGTACAAATCCTACTTCCCTCCGTTTCTTTTCATGAGTTCCTGAGTTCCAGATTTTCCCCTGTCTTCCTTCTTTACCCACTCAAAATAGCGGAGAGCCAAAAAAGACAGCTCCGCCTTTCACCAGCGTGGTTCGACCCAGCCTTCTGTTGGGCTGTTGGAGGGGATTGGTTCCCAACTCCAATCTTCTATCTTCTATCTTCTATCTTCCGCGCCCTCGGCGCTTCAGTCCCAATATCCCAACTCCCAACTTCCATCTTCCGCCCCATCGGGGCGCCTCCCATCTGCTGCGCCCTTCGACATTGACGGCACTTGCCCCCCTGGCAAGCTGTGCCGCCCCTTACGGGGTCCCGCAGTTGCGGGATCTACCGCGCCGCTTCCGAGCGGCTTGGTTCGACCTTCGACCTTCGACTTCCCTTTACCTGCCCTGCGCCTCCTACGCCTCCCGCGAGAGCATCGTCATCAGAACTTTTTTTCCATTCGAATGGATTAGTTTGCACATGCCCTTGAGCGGCACGTCTTTGAACTGAAGTCGCATCGAGGAGTGAGGGGCTTCCTTTTCAAATCGCCTCAGATACTCCGCGATCCCCTTCCCCGCATGACCGGCGGGCATGAGAAGGTCAAAATAGTTTTTCCTTTTCTCATGAGCCTCCGGGAGAGCAAGTAATGTTCTTGCAGGTTCATTACTAAACAGGATCACCCCGTTTTCATCCGAAGTGATGATCGGATCCGGGATTGATGAAAGAATATCGGTAACATTCCTGTACATGACTCTCTGCCTGGCCAATGACTGACAGAAGAAGCAACTCATCACCGCCCCGATGTAGAAGGAGATCATGCGGAAAAGAGGAGTCAGATCGTGGGGTGCTGTTCCTTCGGTGATTGGTTTTCCCAATTGGGGATATAGGAGCACCGATATGATGGCCGAATAGATGAACGCCCATACGAACATCTCTCCCGGACGCAGGTAGAGAGCCATGATCAACAGACCCGCCATGGCAAAGGTCGGAGCAGTCGACGTGCTCGGTAGGAAAATCGAATCTAATACAACGAAAGCGATCAAGTAGGCTAATGGGATCGCCCACCTCAGATTCCTTCTGAAAGAAGCTTTTACTATTTCTTTGAACATCGTTTTGGGGAAAACAAATCGTACAGCTCGTGTTACATTATACGTTGGTTGATTGCGATCAATACTTATTTGTTTGGCTTAATCCCTCATTTTATCCGCGTGATCCCGAATGATCAGCTGTTTGGGTCAGAATAGGTCTGATTTTTTCCATCCATCCTTTCCGTCCAAAATCCTGTGTCAGCCGAGCCTCGCCCCTTCGCCCCATCGCGGCTCCCTTGGCGGGATCATTCAGGATGCTCAGGATGGCATCGGCCATGATCCGTGGATCATCGGGAGCGACCACGAGACCATCCTCCCCATGCCTGATGAGTTCGGGAAGCGCCCCCAGGGCATGGGCGACAACCGGACGCCCCTTGGCCCAGGCCTCCAGCACCACCATTCCGAAGGGCTCCTTCCATATCGACGGCACGATCGAGCAGGCGGTCCTCTCCCAGATCCCCGCGATCCCCGCATGGTCGAGGAACCCCGTGAAGCGAACATTGCTGAGATTCAGGGCGATCGCCATCCTCTCCAGATTTTCCCGCTCAGGGCCATCACCGACAATCCAGAGAGACCTTCCCGAGTGCTGAATGAGGGCCCAGGCCTTCAGCAACCTGTCCACCCCCTTCTCCGGGGAGAGCCTGCCGACAAAGAGAGCATCCCCCTCCAGCGGATAAGCGGGGGCCTCAGCCTTTGACTCGTAGAAATGATGGATCACCGTGATGCGCTCCTCAGGAATCCCCATCAGCACATGCTCCTGCTTCTGCGCCTCGCTGATCGCGATCCAGTGGTGCATCCTGTGGAAGAGATCCTTGCCTCTGGCCATCGCCGTGATCGCACCCATCGCACCGCTCTGGAGGTGACTCCCGTGCCAGCATGCGGTCTGCAAGGCTGGCAGGAAATTCCCATGCATGCAGCGTTGACATGGCTTCCCGTGATTGAGAAAGAATCCGTTCACGCACCCCATCCGGTAATTGTGCAGATACTGCACCACGGGGATGCCGAGTTGATGGGCCACGTCGTAAACCGCCGGCGACATCGCCGGGAAGACATTGTGAACCAACCAAAGCTTGTATTGGCCCGCCTCCTGATATCGGCGCAGCCTTTTCACAATCTCCCAATTGTGGAATGCCTTGGCAAATCCCCTAGCCTTTCCCGCCAATCCTCCCGAGAGCAACTCATTGGTTGAGTAGAGGAAGAGCCCCAAGTCATATTCCTGCTCCAGGGCATCATACATACGGAACACACTCCCCTCCTCCCCACCATAGTCCTTGTATCGGGAGAAGATCTGTAGAAAACGAGGGCGATTCACTGATGGTGTTGGTGATGTCACTGAGCTACAAACTTTTTATCAGTATCAAGCAAAGTCATTGGAAACAAAGTTTCTTCGGTGTTTGCGCATTAGACGCATCAGCCCCCAACTCCTATATCCTATCTGCAATCTCCTATATCCTATCTCCTGCGCCCACGGCGCATTCCGCCTTCGGCGCCCCCTATCCCTTCACCGGATGAACGGTCCAGGCTTCCCTCTTTCGCCCCTCCTGCACCGTGATCGTGCGTGATGGCAGATTGGAGAGGAGATGATGCTCCTCATCCCACCCGCGCACGCGGTAGCCGAGATGATGGGCCAATGTCGGCAGATAGAGTTCCTGATAGCAGTCGATGGATTGCGGGGTCGATGCAACCGCCAGAAAAGCCGCGCGAGTCCAGAATGAGCCGCTTCCAAACATCGAGAACACCACCCCCGGATCCTCCCGTCGTGAGAGAGACCTCCAAAAGGGTAGGAACCCCGGATCCGACTCATGGTTGAGCATATGGCAGTGACTGGTGCCATCCACCCTATGGAGCCAGTGGCCCACCACGTCGGCACCTTCACGGGTCATCTCCCCGACTTGCCGCCGGTTCAGATCCCTCACCAGCGGGATATGATCATACTCGCACAGATAGATGAAATCCGGTCTCTCCCGCTCCACGACAGGGGCAATCGCCCTGTGGATGCCAGTATACGACTGCTTCTCACGCTGATGATCATGGGTCCGCAGAGCCGGATCCTCCACAAAGACCTTCCTCGCATAGTCCAGTTTCTCGAAGTCAGCACGACTCCCACCGAACGCGATCCACAAATCCTCCTCCCTGCAGACCCCCTCCCAATTCTTGAGCACACAGCTCAATGCCTCCCCCCCCTGATGAGTGAGCACCACATTGATGACCCGCTCAGTTCCACCGCTCGCGATACCTACCACTCCGGAGAGCCTGGGATAGTCCGGTCGCGGATGCGTCGTGAATCCGACCGATTGCTGCCAGTAAGTCAGTCGCCTTTGCGGCAGGAAGCGCGGGATCAGAGGGGGTAGGGTCTCATGCCCGATCACCTTGATCCTCCCCCCCCATCCCAGGATGAGTCCCCGGCCCAAGCTTTCACCACTCTCGCAGTCGGTGATGTCCGATGCGAACAGGTCGATGAGACGGAGTCCGAAGTTCCTCACCGCAGGCTTCATCGTGCTCCACTGCAGTGCCCTACTATCCAGAAGGGAATATGCAAGGAAGAGCGAGTTCCACTTCAGATATCTTCCGATCAGTCTTCTCGGCTCGCTTCCCATCCTGTAGAGCCAGGTCAGCCCCGCCCTCTGCATCCAGGCCGGGGCATCCGGCTTCATCCCTGCGTTGACATCGAAGGCGAATCCCACGGCCAGCAACACCCCGTGATCCAGCTTCGGCTTGATCCGGTTGATCCATGCATACTGCTTCGGCGTCCCCAGCCCCACCCAGATGAAGTCCGGCTTCTTCTCCCGGATTTCAGCCAGCACCGCCGCATCATCCATCAGAATGCCCTCTGCGGAGCAGAGGCCATGGTAGCCTCCTATAAAGTTCAGCGAGGGATTCAGAGCTAGCATCCGCTCACGGAAACGCCGGCCGCACTCCTCGGATCCTCCCACCAGATAGTGCGTCATCCCCTCAGGGCACGAGGCGAGGAACTCCCTAGTGAATGTCGGCCCATAGACCCGGTCCTCGAGGCCCGCACCCTTGCGGTTCATCGCCCAGACGAGCGGCATCCCGTCCGGAACCGTGATGTCGATGCACTTGGAGAGGAGCGCGAACTCCGGATCATGTCTCCGCATCGTCACGATGTGCGTGTTGGCAAAGTCGACGGCCAGCGCCTCCTTGCACGACCCGGCCGCCTCGATGAGCAACCTTGCCAATCCCTTGTAATCAGTTGCCAGCAGATCCGTGCCAAGAACAGAGAAGATGGATTCCTGATTGCTGATTTCTTTTCCGTTAGAGGCTTTGCCGCCGTTACTGGCTGAAATCTGACTCCCGCCCGCAGGGCTCTGATTTCCTACGGAAGTCGGCCATCCCCACCCCAACTTGCACTTCTCCCTCATCACACGCCCCTGCCCTCCGATAGAATGGAGGGCGTATCTGACCGTACGGTAGCGGTAAGCACCGGCCAGAAACTTACGGAGACGGTGCAGCCAGATCATCGGACGCACCTGCCATGGCGACGGTGCATCGGTCGCCAGGCGCCAGCGATCCCCCTCCTCACCGGCAAGCGGTGACTCACTCGTATTCTGACCTGTGAAGGCATACGTGGAGAGAAGCCTGCGACAGGCCTTCACGATCACACCCGCCTTCAACATCCGTGCAATCCACTCGGCATCCCCGATCGAGCGCCAACTCGTGTCAAACATACCCCCCCTCTCCACGATGGAGCGCCGGTAAAAACTTGTACAACTCAGCGACGCTAGATGCACCAGACGGGTATGCCTCCAGAGCGGGCTTACGATTCTCCTGTAGGAAACCGCATTGCCACCCTCGTCCGTCAGCAGGGCGTCGCCGCAGAGAATGTCGGCATCAGGCTGCCTCTGAAACCACTCAGCCACATAGGTGAGCGTCCCCGGGAGATACTGCTCATCGCTGTTCAGCCATGCCCAGAGGTCACCGCTCATTTTAGCGATCCCTTTGTTCAGTGCATCATACATGCCGGCGTCCGGCTCTTTGAAGATGCGGAGCGTGTAGCCGGACGCAGTGCGAAGGTGCAAAAGTTCATAGGTCTGAAGGGCTGTAACAAGCTGACCTCCATAGCGCGACATAAGCTCCTCCCCCATCCCTTTTGCAAATTCCTCAATCCCCGGAGTCCCCCCGTCCTGGATGATGTGCTCGATCGCTAGAGGCGAGCGAGCAGGAGATTGGAGATTGGAGATTGGAGATTGGGTTCCATCATGTACCCCCTGCGCAGCAGGAGCCACTGGCCCATCAGCCCCCAAACTTCCATCTTCTAACTTCCATATTCCTTGCTTCAGTTGCTGATTTTGATCAGCAACTGAAGCAACACACAACCTCAGCCACTCTAGTTGCCCGTAGCTCGGGGTGATGATGGAGAATGTCATGCACTTATGTACTTTGAGTGTAAAGATCAGGATAGGGGGCTCTGATAGTATCCGATGCTATGATTAACGCTAAGTTGGTAGGCGCATCCTATGAAAATCAGACACATGTCGATAGTTCGACTAAAGATGCAGGAAAACCCGAAATCCTCACTTTGTGAGCTCAAGCATATCTGGCTTGATCCACAGTGCGTCAAGCTGTACTGCCCTGCCAGACCCGTCGTGTAGGCACGGGTATATTTGCTTCAAGACCATCCCCCCTGGCCCCTCAAGAAGGTTTCTGATCTCGTCGAAAGTCGCCTGGCCCTTATACATTTTCCCGAGCATGACCTCTCCGTAGAAAGCGACAACGTTATTTCTAATAGCATCCAGAGCCCCGGAGATGACTTTCCCTTCAGCTCCCTGAGTATCACATTTGACAACAAGCTTGATACCCCTGTCCGGCTGACTTTGTATCCAGGTATCAAGCCGAATTGTCGGAACAGTGATGCAGTTGACCCTGGTAGTATCTTCGGGGAAAGACGCCTGGTTTCCCTCGTCGTTTTCAAGGAGTGAGGAGGTCTGCTCGTTTTGATTCACAAAGAAGTCCGCTTCTCCGTCGCAATCGGATATTGCAGCCTGGGTATACGAGATATTCCGGTATGTTGATAGGGTTTGTCGTGCCACGTCCAGGTTTTTTGGGAATGGATCAAAAGCCGCAACTTGAGTCCGAAGCCCAGACTCGAAAAAGCGGAGGAGCGTGTCGCCGTGATGACAGCCGACGTCCAGGAATAGTGAAGAGGGACAGCTGTTTGCGATGGCCACAAGATCGTAATGCGGATCCGAATACCCAGCAACGCCTTGAAGCACCGCGCGCATCCTGCGAAGCTTTTTGCGGAGAAAAGGACGCTTCAATAACGTTTGATAGATATTTTTAGGTGACATGGTAGTGGTAGTGGACACGCAACGTTTAGGTTAATTCAAGTGTAAATAGCAACTCCTAGGATTATACGGATCTATCACTAACGCCTAGTTCGGTTTGTTCGACAGAATTGATCGTATTGCCTCGGGCGAATGGTTGCGTCGCCATGAATTCATATAGGCGATATGGGCTTCGTTACGGTCAAGATTCTCAATGCTGAGAAGCTTGACTCGCAGTTCGGCTCTGGAGGTCGCACAGGCAGGGAGCCCCTCGTCTTGAAAATATCGTGGAATTGAGGCATATGCAGGACCGTAGGCTAAAAGTGGGACCCCTGCGGAAAAATACTCCAGAATCTTACAAGAGAACGAAGTGGAAACCATTATGCGCTCCTCCTCTTCAAACGAATAAGGAAGAAAGCATGCATAGGCCTGCCCCATCCGTTCTTTGCGTTCATCGACCGGCAAGTTCTGAAACACCTTTACCCACGACCGATTTGGGAGCGTCCTCAAGAAGGATTCAGGCTCCGAGTATGTCAAAAGATGAAGTTCGAAGGGGGCCTGCAATGGTCTCTCCCGATTGATATCCGATATCTCCTCATACAGATCACGGAGAGCTTGAGTATAAAGATGATTCAGACCGCCTGTGAAAACTATGACTCTCGTAGAATTCATGAGTGCGCATTTTGGTTGGAGAGGAGGCGCGGCCGAGGGTAATGGGAGCCACTCCGCCCTGCATCCAAACCTCGCGTCCAAGCGCTCCACAAATCCTTTTGAGATTGCAAATACGCGATCACATGACCGAATCACCTCTGCGAGGAGAGGGTTTAACCAAGATTGATGCCTGCCAGAGTTAAGTTTCAGCCATGACTCCTCAATATCATCGACAAAATATACGTCGACGGGAAGACCTGTTTTTTGAAGCGCCCTGATATTGTAGAGGAAGTACGGATCGTCGCCGCACAGCACCAAGAAGCGATCAGTTTTGTAACGCGTGATGAGTCGCTTAACAAGATGACCGGAATAGAGCGCGAAAATATCAGCGTCGATTTTTTGAGATAAACGAGGTGCAAAACGCTTGAGTCCAGTACAACTAAGGTCTGCATAGATAGTCGTGGGAATGCCATGGCACGAGTCAATGATGTTTTTTTTAGAGATTGATCGTCTAAACTTGTGAGTCAGCAAGCAGTCGCCATTTTTTTTGAGAATCTTTGTGAATTCACAGGCAACTCCATGATTACTAAGACTATTCTCTTTCAAAGGCGGCATATCTGTAAAAAAGCAAAGATTGTCCATAGCGTATAAATAATTGAGTTAAAGTGATGATGTAATTGAAAACTTGAGCTCTCCGCTATTTTGAGTAGCTTGACTCGCTCTCAACCGGACACCCCTGCTGACTTTCCTAAAGATAATCATGGAAAGAACCGCTACCGGAATGCTTGAACCAATGCAGTAAATCAGTGAAAGCTGAAGCATGGAGACGCGTGCAGTGAAATAAATAAGCATGGCAGCTACCAATATTCCATTCGCAAGGTGAAGAAGGTAAAATGGTTCAAGTTTGCATGCACGCAGATAGATGGTGCGGTTGAAAACCGAGTGATTCAATCCGATTGAAAGCATGAATACCGACATGACCGACCATGAGGCGAAGCGATTAGCGAAGGGGTATCCCAATCGGGCAAACAGCCATAACCCGAAAAGAAGGGCAGCACAGCCTATGATGTAGATGAAGGTCGACTGCCAAAAGGTAGTTTTATATTTCAAATCAAGAGTTTGATAGTCACGATTAGCGACAAGCGTGCCGAAAGGAGCAGTTTTGGTGTGCATCCAGGCGAGGCTGACCGCGCCGATGACCGAAAGGATGTTGAGAGTTACGCCTATTTTTCCGGCTGTGACCGGGCCGTGAGTTGCAAAGATAGTGGGAGTGAAGAACTGGTAGGCAAAGTAGCCACTGACCCACGTAACGGCGGTGCGCCATTGCAGCGGAAGGATCTCTTTTTTCCAGTCAACAGAATGTTCGGATCTGGATGCCCAGAGGCTGCGGAAAAAGGCGACTTTAGATCGGAACAGCCAAGTCCCTGAGACGGAAAGCCCAGCCAACACACCTGCCCCCACGGCATAGAGTTTGAATCCCCCAAGCAGACAGATCCAAAGGGAGAGCGCAATTGCAATGCCTTCGAACATTCGAACACGTGTCACCTCCGCCACTCTTCCACACCCCTCAACGATTGCCATGAGTGGTGCGGTTAGAACCGACAACGCGCTAGCAATAACAAGCAAGGCCCATGGCGCCTTCCATGTGACTGCAACCGCCTGTTCCTTGGCGAAGAAAAAGAGGCCGATTGGGAGTATCAGGATAAGAACGAGGAGTGCTATAGCACCATACCATTTGATCGACAGAGCCAAGAGGCTTGCCATGCGTGATTTGTTCTGTGGGTTGCCGTCGAGAACGCCATTTTCCCATTCCAATCCGCTCATTTCGTGAGCGGCAAACTGCATGATCACGTAAATCAGGCCGAGTTCGAGGAAGATCTTCAGTGCGAGGATGCTACTGAAGGTGTAATAAAATCCCTGCTCTGCCTCTGTCAGACGACTGGTAATCAGAATGATTCCGATTGGGCCTGCAAGAAGCGACCATAGTCGGCCAATCACGACATTGGCAATGGCTTCATCAAGACCCAGTGTGCGGCAGCATTTCTGAAGCAGTTTTTTCAATTGGAATTGATTGATAGCGTGGGTCGTTAAGTTCTCATAGCGATGTTGCCGAGAGATCAGGCACGTAGCGCATGACTTCGTTCTTTAGCATGGGCACCTTGCCGATTTGCAAGGATCCACTTGCGCCGAATGCTGACCAATGCTTTATGGCAAAGTCGGCGAGTGTCATTGGAATGCCACTACCGAGATTCGCGATCCTTGGATTTCCCGGCGTCAGATCGTTGCGATTGAGTTCATCGACCAATGTTCGCGCCACGAGTTCAACACTGACAAAGTCGCGGATTTGTTTGCCAGAAGTCATCTGAAAATTCTCTCCGGCCAATGCAGCGCGCCTCAACGATGGCCAGAATCGGTATTCCGCTTCGCCTTCCCCAAAGACATGAAAGGGCCTGAGCACCGAAAGAAAAAGATTGCGGTCGATAGCGAAGCCGATGGCCGCCATGGTGGCAGCGGCTTTTGAGGAATGGTACGGGCCTGTAGGCTCAAGGGGAGCCGTTACGGGTATGAAGTCGTAACGCTCACCGCTTTTTCCATACTCAAAACAAGATCCGCAAATTACAAAACGCTTGCATCCTTTCCGTTCGGCCTTCTGCCACAATGCCAAAGGAGCTGTGACGTTCCAGTGAAAGCAAGATGACCAATCCGCTTGTGAAGGATTTACTCCATAAGCCGCGAGGTGAACAAGAGCATCACAGGTCGAGAGAAATTCTTCAGGGATGTGATCCAAATCGCCATCGACCCATTCTGGTTGATGAGTAAGTTGAATGGTTGGGAGTGATCCGCTACGGCGGAGGGCAATCACGCGATGACCTGCCTCCATGGCGGCTGCAACCACATGTGAACCAACAAATCCGGTACTGCCTGTTACGAAAACTGTCATGCTACACTGGATTGAGATGCAGATCTCTGGCCGGAGTCACCGTTCACAAAAGTCCAGAATAACTTTGACCATGTAGTCAATCTGACCGGAGGTGAGTCCCGGATAAGTTCCGAGGAAGAGAGTTTGGTTCATGATGCGATCAGCTACCGGCAGTTCGCCTGAGACTCGCATGGCTGCTGGGTTGTCGCGGCGGAGTTGTACGAATGCCGGTTGGCGAACTAGGTTTCCTCCGAAGAGCATGCGATTGCCGATTTTCTTTTCGTCGAGTTCTTTGGCGAGATCGGTGCGGGAGAATGGAGCAGATTCCTTGACGGTCATTTTGAATCCGAACCATGAGCAGTCGGTCCGACAGCCGGAGGCATCCCAAGAGAAAGAAGATTCCAAGGTTTCGGGGTCTTGGGGCGGGTTCCAAGCGGTCGCATGGGTTGGCAGGGCAAAGTCGATGACATCTTCCAGTCCGAGGAGGCCGCGACGAAGCCGCTCCCAATTGTGTTTACGCGCTTCGATGAAGTCGGGAAGACGGCGTATTTGGACGCGGCCGATGGCGGCTTGGATGTCTAGGGGCTTCACATTGAAGCCAAGGTGGGAATAGATGTATTTGTGGTCATATCCTTCAGGAAGTTGGCCGAGTTGCCACTGGAACCGTTTGCCGCAGGTGTCGTCTTTTCCTGAGGCGCACCAGCAGTCGCGGCCCCAATCACGAAAGCTTTCGGCGTAGGTTTTAAGAGGCGCTTTGCGTACGATATTGACGGCCCCGCCTTCGCCCATGGTGAGATGGTGTGGAGGGTAGAATGATTGGGTGGATAGATCGCCAAAGGATCCAGTCGGAGCCGTGAGTATTGGATCGCCGTTTTCAGATGAGATGCGAATGATGGGGTGATCGCCTTTCTCCGCTATTTTCAACAGGTGATCGAGGCCGAGATCCTTTGCGAGATTGACGGGAAGCGAATAGGTGCAGCCAAGTGCATCGCAGTTGTCCTCGATGAGCCAGAGGTCGTGGCGTTTGCAGAATTCAATGACGGTGGTGAGTTCGAAGGGATTTCCAAGGGCGTGAGCCATCATCACGGCTTTGGTTTTGCCTGGGGAAAAAGCCGCTTTAAGAAGGCTGCAATCGGCGTTGCCGGTGAGGGGTTTCGCATCAATGAAAACGGGTATTGCTCCGCATTGGATGATGGGAGCGACGGTAGTTGGGAAGCCTGCGGCGACTGTGATCACTTCATCTCCAGGGCGAATGCGTTTGTGCTCCGGGAGTTTGTGGGTGGTGAGTGCCGAGAATGCGACAAGGTTGGCGGACGAGCCGGAATTGACTAGCAGTGAATGCTTCACTCCCATGAAAGCTGCGAGTTCTTTTTCCATGGCCTCGCCTTCGGGTCCGAGCGTGAGCCAGAAATCGAGTGTGGAGGAGACGGCTGCTTCCACCTCATCTTCGTTGAAAACCCTGCCTGCGTAGGGAATAGTTTGGCCTGGGGTAAAAGGCGTGTGTGCTGGATCATTCCCCGGCCGGTTAGCAGCGTGGGTGAGTTTGGAGTATTCGCGGGTGAGACGAAGGATTTCGGCTTTGAGTTCGGCGGGAGACATAGAAAGTTTGGTTGTTTTTAGTTTGGAGTTCAGGTGGCCCATGGAATATTTCGTGCGGATGCAGCAGCCAGATAATCCTGAATCTGGATTGGGGTGAGTTCAGTTGTGGCAATACCTGATGTTTCGCCAAGATACCATGAAGCGGTCTGTCTGATGGTGGTCTCGAAGTCCCAGACGGGTTGCCAACCGAGGAGGTGAAAGGCTTTGTCGATGGCGAGATTAAGCTTTGAGGCTTCGTAGAGGGCATTGGGGTCCGAGGCGTCGATCCAGGATCCGCCGGTGTGTTTGATGAGTTCCTGCACGAGTTCTACGACGGTTCGATTGCTGGTGTGCCCCGGGCCGAAATTGAAGGAGGTGGCAAGGGAGTGGGGAGAGTCGGCAGGTTCTCCAGATTTGGCGAGTGAGGCCGCAAGCCAGAGATAGCCGCTGAGGGGTTCAAGCACGTGCTGCCAAGGTCGGGTTGCGATCTTGTTCCGGACGGGAATGGGTACTCCCGAGCGCAGGGCGTGGATGCAGTCCGGGATGATGCGGTCTTTTGCCCAATCCCCACCGCCGATGACGTTCCCGGCGCGGGCCGAGGCGAGGCGGATGTGGTCTCCATTATTGAAGTAACTGCGACGGTAGGAGGCAATGATCAATTCCGCAGCTCCCTTGCTCGCGCTGTAGGGATCGTGGCCGCCCATGGCGTCCTCTTCGCGATAGGCATGGAGCCATTCGCGGTTTTCGTAGCATTTGTCGGTGGTGACGCAGACGACCGTGCATGGTTTTTCAGCCTGGCGGATGGCCTCAAGGACGTGGGCGGTGCCCATGACGTTGGTTGCGAAGGTTTCGACCGGGATTTCGTATGAGAACCGGACCAGTGGCTGAGCAGCGATGTGGAAGACGACATCGGGTCGGGTTTTTTCGATGGCTTGCTGGAGCGACCGACGATCCTTAAGGTCGGCCCGGGTGTCAGAGGCGATCCGGTCGGCAAGGTTGAGTTGATTGTAGAGTGTTTCGTGGGGTTGTGGATCGAGAGCGTAGCCATGGACTTCCGCACCAAGCGCAAGTAACCACTCCCCCAGCCATGAGCCCTTAAAGCCCGTGTGGCCGGTGAGAAAAACGCGTTTGGATTTGTAGAAATTGTGGAACATGAGAGGGATCAGAAAACAGGGATCAGGGAAGAGATGAAGCAGGAAGGGATCATGACGAGGAAGAGAGTAGCAAGAGTGCGGGATTTAGGATCATGCTTCCCAGCAATTTGCAGACTTCACTATTCAGTTGGAGAAGTGCCAAGTGTTCGAGCGTGCTGATATAGCCTGAGTCGCAGGCCAAATGGAGAGATGAGTAGGTCTTATTGGTTTCTCCGTCGCAGTCGTTGAGATTTATCATGAAGTGGGCTTCATATCTCCGCTTTACCAAAGTTTCTCGCAAGTTGTTGCATATGGATCGTGACGACTGCGGCTTTGACTAGTAAGTGCCCCATCGTTCCACAGGTGGGAATCGTTTTGAGATCTCTAAAACCTGTAACGCAAGCGAATAGGCCCACTGATTAACCATTAGCTCCATACCCGATTGGACAGCCATTGTCTTCTTCTATTACTGTCCCCCATCCACTTCTTCACCACATCTTCCAGGGTGCCTTTCCGGTTTTCCAGAGGCTTTCGAGTTCGTGTTTGTCGCGCAGCGTGTCCATGGGCCGCCAGAAGCCGGAGTGTTTGTAGATGCCGAGCTGTTGTTGCTTTGCAAGGTTCTCCAAGGGAGTGCGCTCCCAGATGGTGGAGTCACCCTCGATTTCATCGAAGATAGAGGGTTCGAGAACGAAGAAGCCGCCGTTAATCCATGAACCGTCCCCTTCCGGTTTCTCTTGAAAGGAACGAATGAAATCGCCTTCGATATTGAGTGCTCCGAATCGGCCTGGTGGCTGCACTCCAGTCAGAGTCGCTTTCCGCGTTCCTGCATTGTGGAGGGCGATTAAGGTAGTGATGTCGATGTCGCCTACTCCATCGCCGTAGGTGCAGCAGAAGGTGTCATCAATGTAATGGGCAATCTTCTTGATGCGTCCGCCAGTCATAGTTTCGTCACCTGTATCAACGATGGTGACACGCCAAGGTTCCGCATTCTTTCGGTGAACCTCCATGGTGTTGGAAGCCATATCGAAGGTTACATCCGACATGTGGAGGAAGTAGTTAGCAAAGTATTCCTTGATGATGTAACCCTTGTAACCGGCACAGATGATGAAATCATTAATGCCATGGGAACTGTAGATTTTAAGGATGTGCCATAAGATCGGGCGCCCGCCAATCTCCACCATGGGTTTTGGCTTCAGGGATGTCTCTTCGGACAGTCTAGTACCGAGTCCGCCGGCGAGTATTACGGCTTTCATATTAGATCAGTTAGATTGCTTGTCTATTTGTTGAATCTTTGTGAGATGGGAGAAAAAAACAGCACCTGAGTTTACGCCCCATTTTGTTAAATCGGACGAGATTTTGATGGTGCCGTTCAGGGGTGTACGGTCGAGAGCGTGATTGGTGTTTTTGATAGTTCATAATGAGAAAATTGCGAACAAAAAAGATGCGAGGGATTTGAACTTCGAGATGACTCTGGGGACGATCTGCGTTGCTTGCAAATATTCATGGCAATGGAGTGGATCGCAACCCCTCTATTTTCAATGGGAGGCAGGTCGCTGATCTGGCCGAATTTAACGATCCTTGAGAAACAGGATATCTGCGGCAACCACATGGCCATCCCTGCCCTGCCATTGATCCCAGCATCCCGCGTATCGAAAACCCAAATCATACAGCAGCGTTGAAATTGATTTGAAATCCGCCTGTTTCTCGTAGAGCGGATCCAAATTGATTTCAGCAAGCACGGCTATTGCTTTGGGGATAACTGTTCGACCGCCCATAATCACACGATCTTCGAATCCTTGAACATCCATTTTGATGAATACTCCTGTGCCAGAAGAAATTCCCTCGGTAGCGAACACTTCATCAAGGGTTCGAATGGCAATCTTTTCTTTTTTTTGGAGATGCGTTCGCAAATCCAGGCTTTCGTGGTGCGATGTCGTAGAAAGTATTGAGGAAGAGGGGCTGTGTTCCTCATGTAGAAAGATTTCGGCCTCTCCCGCTTCATCGCCAAGAGCAAAATTGAACGTCCTTCCTTTGATGTTTTTTTCGACAAACGTCTTCTGCAAGTCATCAAACGCATTTTGCAGTGGTTCAAAGCTGTAGATTAAAGCATCCGGAAGGATCGAATGTATTTTTGTTGCAAACTGTCCGGCGTTAGCTCCGATATCCAAAATCATCCCAATATCCATTTTGTCGATGCCCATAAAATTGGACAGTGGATGCTGGGATATGGGCACTATTTGAAATCCATAATTGTTGAGCCATTTTCTGATTATTTTTTTGACGATTAGTTTCATAAGATTGCTTGCTTCTTATTCATATAGATGATTCTGACCCAGGAAAAATGCACTGTACTCTTGCGATTGTGATAATTCGTCGTGATCAGCAATCCTATCCGCACGAAAAAATGCTTACCGTGATTTCCAGAAACGACCTTGCGTAAAAGGCATACAGTGACTCATCTTCCAAACGCCCCATCATGTCGAAACTGTGTCCCAAAATGACGATGGCAGCGGCAAAAAAACGGATCAGGTTCAGATTATTGCACTTGGATACAAGAAATGAATCCAAGTTTTGTGGTTTCTCTAACCAAAGAGGGCCGTATAGTCCACGAGTCATGACGCCCCCACCGGCAAAGATTCCACGACCCTGCGAAAGTTGCTGATGGCGACCGGAGCCAACTCCAGGTTGGGACGCCGCCCCATTGTCAACAAACTCACGGCATTCAACAAGCGGTTGACCGAGTGTGGCATGGCGAGGCAGAGGTCAAACACACAACGATACACAACCCCAAGCAAGGAGCCAGTCACGCCCCGCTGAATCCGTCCGTACAAGACGAGATAATCACAGCACAACAACCGAACGGTCTCCCTATCCCTGCCCGCGAGAATGTCCCGGAGCGCGTGAGGCAGAAGGCGTGAAGGCGAAAGGACACAGATCCGGAGCAGATTCGCAAGATCGATTCGGGCCGAGGTTTGTGTGCAAAGGTCCAGCAGTTGTGCCAGTGCGACGGCGGTGAAACTGGAGTATTTCTGGCTAACTGGAGGCGGCTTCCACTCCACAATCTGGGTTTTGAAAAAACCGCAACTCCAATCCCTCACGCAATCCGTAAATGCCCAATTTTCTTCAGAGGCAGCGCTCTCGCCTAGGCGTTTTCCAAGCCGGTCAGGACAGGAGCCTGACCCTTCAAAAATATTGCCTCTTTTGGGCACGCTCCCCATTGCCATCATGAAAGCCGCCACATGGGGCGCTCCACTAGGTATGTAGCTATAGGCGTCCGCAAGGTTCTCGGCAAGCTTTCTCCGATTGAAAATGGCTGTTGAAATGAAAATAAGCCGGGGCACGGAATCAAGCTCCGCAAAAAATTCTTGTTCTGTCCCGACAATCCGGTCCTCCGCAATCGGCAGGACATTCATCGAAAACGTTCCGTAAAGCAGGTTTGGATGGGACTTTACAGTGGCGCGAATCGTGGCAACGGCATCGGGCATCACCGTGTCATCATCGCTGAGCACCCACAACCAATCGCTGGAGGCTACCTCAAAACATCTTAATAAATTGGCGCCGAGGCCAATGTTCACCGCATTGCGGACCACCTTGATATTGGATCCACGAGTCGGAAATATCTCATCGACAATGCTCTGGACAGGCGGGGTGGAACAATTGTCCACCACCACCAGTTCCACTCCAGCATCGATCTGCGGAGCTAGTGCAAGCAACGTCACCCTGAGAAACTCTTGGCGATCGAAGGTGGGAACAGTGATGGAAAGGTCAAATGTCATGGGCCATGGCACGACCGTCGGCAGTTCTTGAAAACGATACCGCCAGCCTCAATGGAAGGCAAGCGTTCAAGCACACAGTGGGCTCCGACCCAGGGCATGGGCGACGGGGGAGCCAAGCCGAAGAGAACCTCAGCCAACACAAGACTGGTGCTAATTGAAATCCCATAAAAGGGTTCAGCCTTCTGAATCCAGGTGTAGATGGCCCGGGAAAAGTTGCCTTGTTATAACTGCTCCTGATCATAAAAAACAGCAGGGTTACCTTCCTCATTTCCATCACACTTCCCAAGCTAACTGATACAGAAGCAGAAAATAGTGCGTCGTTAAATATAATATGCTTTATCACTTGCATGGATTACTCGCGAATCTACTATGTCAATCTCTCCTACATAAACTAACAGAAAAGCCATCAAGCATCCCAATTCAAACGTGAAGCCGGCCCCCCCTAAAATACCGTAAACAATATATAGTGGAATTAACGTTAGTAAGAGAGAAGAGATATCACCTGCAATAGAAGAATATTTTGAATATATGTCTCTTATATAAATTAGTTTTCTAAAAATGATAAACACGCATAGAGCATACAACGATAAACCGACAAGACCAAATGGGACAAGCAAATCAGTGACAATGTTGTGTGTAGAGCCCCTTCGCAGAGAAATATTCATTTCACCAAAATAACCTTCTCTAGCAATAGCAGCATCCGTCTCCGTATATGCATAGATGGATCGTCCAAATAAAACTGTTCTTGGGGATTGTAACCAGTCATTATAACTTAATTGCCGAAGCTCATCTCTCCAATTACTGGAACTCTCGATTGAAGAACTAGCTTTTTCAAATCCTAAAAACGATAGAGGCGCAAGTGCTCTTTGCACTGATTGTGGAACGAGTCTAGAATCCACATCATTAACAACTTTAACAGAAATAAGCAGAATAAATAATGCAAATGTAATAAATATAGCACTAGAGAAGCGTTGCTTTTTGAATAATATTATTAATGTAAATAAAAAACACAAAATAATAGTAGCTCTACCCCCACTCAACAATGCAGAAATAAATGATAATATAAAAAGTATTTTTGCGTAGAAAATAGTTCCTTTAAATTTAACAGTCGGGTCCTTAGATAATAAAATAATTATTGCAAGAGCTGAAGAAATTGGTGATATTGATCTTAATTGAAAAATGTTATTGGTTATATTTAGAATCGGAATATAAAAAGCTTCTTTTTCGGAGTATTTATCTAATAACAGATCATCTTCAGAAAATAATGTAAAGTTTAAAAATAGAACTTGATATATTTGAACAATAATATTTGCAACCATCCCTAAAATTAGAACTATAGAAACAAAACGATAAAGATTATCTGGTGCTTTTGTTCTACTATAAGAGATAAGTGCAAATGTGATAACAATAAATGGTGATGATATCTGTGTTAATGTTTTGAGAATGTTTGAAAATTTAACTAATTCACCATTATACGGATATGATATATTATAAATTGTATGAAAAATGAGGTATAATACGAAAAGTGACGTTGCGTAAAATATAGGAGATCCGAACTTAAGCGATCTAGGAATCCCTAATGAACCCTTTAACCATGCATGTTTGATAATGAAGCAGCCTATGAAAAATCCGCATAACTCAAATGCCCCTATTTTAAACCCAAATGGAGACATAATAAATCCAAATGATATCGCAATAAAACAATACTGAAGCCATTTCTGGCTGGTTACTGTAAAGTAGGTAATAATAATTCCGATTACAATAAATAATGCATCTGCAATGTTATTATCTGCAATGAGATTTCCTGCATAAAATGACACGAGTAAACCTACCGCAATTACGATAAATATGCCAAGTTTTCTAACATCAATATTATTGGACATCAGTAAATAATTGATTCTGTAGTGTAGATGGACTTTGCAATTCTAATTTGTCTATCTTCAAGCAAGACTGTATAGATAGATTTTAGTTCATCAAATGTCTCCTCGCTATTCTTAGTAAGAGTGTATTGGCCCGAAGGATGGCGGGTCGAGTTAAAGTTTCCCAGCCTTGATGTATGCCAATATGCTGAAGGAATGGATGAAAAGGTTGTACCTCTGTCCAGTCCCCCTCGTCGTACCCTTTGGCACTACCAGACAAGCTACTCCTTGTCCTGTTTTCGCTGTTCTTAAAAGGCTCGACCAGCAAAATCCTATGCCCTCTGCCTCCACGCCTCCACGATCTGTCTGATCGTTTCCTCCAGGCTCTGGGTGATATCCCAACTAGGGTAGTGGGTCTTCATCTTCCGCAGATCGCTGTAGTAGCAGATGTGGTCGCCAATGCGGTTCTCATCCACGTAGCTATACTGCTGGGCCTTGCCCGTGAAGCCCTCGGCGATCGTGAAGGCCTCGAGGATGGAGCAGGAGTTCTCCTTTCCTCCCCCGAGGTTATAGACCTGCGCGACACGCGGAGCCTGGACGAAGGCAGCCATGAAGCGGGCCACGTCTAGGGAGTGGATGTTGTCGCGGACCTGCTTCCCCTTGTAGCCGAAGACTCGGTATTCCTTCCCCTCGAGGTTGCATTTGACGAGGTAGCTTAGGAAGCCGTGGAGCTCGACGCCGGAGTGGTTGGGCCCGGTGAGGCAGCCACCGCGAAGACAGCAGGTGGGCATGCCGAAGTAGCGGCCGTATTCCTGCACCATGACATCTGCCGCAACCTTTGATGCACCAAATAGCGAATGCTTGGACTGATCAATCGAGAAGTTTTCTGCAATTCCATTAAAGTATGTCGGATCGGCGTAGTCCCAGCGGGTCTCGAGCTCCTTAAGTGATATGGTATTGGGGCGGTCGCCGTAGACCTTGTTCGTCGACATATGGACGAAGGGAGCCTCCGGACAGGCACGGCGGGCGGCCTCAAGCATGTTAAGGGTGCCGGCTGCGTTCGTATCGAAATCGTCGAAGGGAATGGTGGCCGCTCGGTCGTGGCTGGGCTGGGCGGCGGTGTGAACGATGGCATCCGGCTTTACCTTCGCAACCAGGTCGAGGACTCCCTGTCGGTCGCGGATATCGAGCTCGTGGTGAACAAAGCCCTTGAGATCAGTCTGGAGGCGGTGCTGATTCCAGCGGGTGTCACCCTGCGGGCCGAAGAAGACGGCGCGCTGGTTGTTATCAACTCCGTGGATCTCGTATCCGATCTCGCGTGAGAAGTAGTGGCAGACCTCCGAGCCAATAAGGCCCGAGGAACCGGTGATGACGAGTTTTTTCATTTTTTATTACCACTTGTTAATTTTCTCAAACTCCGCAAGCGCCATACAGAGGAACTAGTCCAGGTTGTATTTGAGTGAGAAGATAGTCACCCCAATCTACGCCTCAAGATTCGGGAATTTAGGGAGGCGATGGCTTTCCGTAAGGGTACATATGACCATATCGGCAATTTCCAGTGCCTCCCCGATCCCGGCGAAGAGCGACCCATAATCCTCATCCGTGACGTTGTTGCCAGTAATGAACGTAAGGACATTAGTTTATGACCATGATTTCAATTAGTATACTATGTCGTATTTATTCTGGTCTAGAATAGACGGTAAATGACTGAAGCTTTATGGATAAAAGATATCCATGAGATTTTAACCACTCTTGTAGAGATCCTGAGTTGTCGTATATGTCTACCTTAGAAAGTATGACCGTATCAGGTGTAGGTAATGCAACCAGTTCTGCTTCGGTAGGATTGACTGTCAGATACACCCCCTTGAGGTCTAATTCGGGATGCTTTATCGGGACCGCATAATAATGTGCTCCAGCAGTATCAGCTGCCCACCAGACTGTCCCCCCCTTAAGAATGGAGGTGTTTGCCTGCATAGCGGCCCCTCTGTAATCATCCTTCGCAAAGCGTTGTGAAAATCGCACATCCAGAGCAGAAAGTAGCCAAAGCAAGCCAATTGATATCAACATGGCCGGGATGATTTTTGCTCGCTTGGAGGATGTAACCCAGATGGCGATCAAAAAGACTGCACCTGGAAGCAGTGGAGCCAAGTGACGTCCCCAGAAGGGAAATCCAGCCACAAGAGCCAGCGCAAATAGCAAGAACGTTGTAGATGCCAGAAGAAAAACTAAAAAGAAAAATAGATTCCGTGATGCCGTGGCCTCTTTCTGCGGGATCCTTCCCTGAAATCCCCCGGCAAGAAGGGCGATCCCCAGAGCCACGATTGGCATGAGGTATGGAAGAAAAAGGGATGGGAGTCCACCTGACAGTCGCGCGGCTTCGCGGAGTGCTGAGCGGCTAGGTCCGAGCCCCTGAAAACCGAGAAACTCGTAGGCAGAAAAAAACAGATTTGGAAGTCCGACATCCCAAATCTTCGCACCCGCAGCGCCTTTTTGCAGCTCGTAAAGGTAGAATATGCCGAGTGGCAAAAAGCAGGCAAGGGTGATGCACGCCCAAAGCCAATGCCATTTATTGATCGACCAGCGTTGTCGCCACCACAGAAAGATGACAACGGAGGCCGCTCCGACCCAGGGTAAAACAGCCAGCAGGCTGGATGCACTGAGCAACCAGCCAGAGATCACAAGGCCACCTAGCGATACAAACGATTGGCCCTTGGAGTGAATGACAAAATAAGTCGCAGCAATGAGCCCTGCGCCCAACGAAATCTGCAGGGCATACGGGCGAGCCTCACCTGCATACTGCCATACATACGGATGCACGGCAAAGAGTAGTGCCGTGAAAGGCATGGCGAGTGCACATCCCAGCCTCCAGATAAATACAATCCCCAGTGCCAGATAGATGAGATTTGGTAGTCGGAGAGCGATCTCGCTGGTGCCGAAGAGTTGCGCAAAAGTCCATGAAAGTGTCATGGACAGAGGCATGAGAGCTTCGGATTTCGAGTCTGTGGAGAAGTAGGCGGACAGTTCGCGAAAGCTACCTGCGGTGGCGTAGGTTGCCGTCTGTGCCTCATCAATCCAGAGGCTCTGCGTGGAAATCATGAAGGGAAGCGTCGCTAGCGCGAGGAGAAGCCAATAAAAATCACGTTTCATTTTTTTGTTTAGTACTCCCAGAAGACCCGTTCCAAACGGCTACTGGAAAAGATCTGTCAGGAGGCTCATACAACTAACTCTTTCTAAATCTCGTTTTGTCGTAATCTTCAGGATTCATTGATCTTGCATTCCTTGTTTGTAAACCGTGCCGGCAACATAATGTGGGCGACCTTTTACCTCCCTGTATATTCGTGCAAGATACTCGCCGATAATTCCCAAGCAGAGAAGCTGAATCCCCCCAAGGCAGAATACGGCAACTGCAAGGGTAGTGAATCCTTGAACTACTAACTCACGAAGGAAACCGAACATCTGGAAAATCTTCATAAGGAAAAGGATAGAGGCGTAGCCAAATCCGAGTATGAAGATTAGAAAGCCCGCAATTGTGATGAATTTAAGCGGGGCTTCGCTGAAACTTGTAATTCCATCCCAGGCATAACGAAAGAGCTTGGCGTAGGTTTGTCTTGGCTGGCCCTCACGTTCCTGCCGGGCATACCAAACGATATCCTGTTGAAATCCCACCCATCTACGCAGCGCCGGCAGGAACATGTCGTGCTCGGGCATAACCTTGAGGTGGTCAACAATTATGCGATCCATCAGACCGAAGGTGCCGCTGTTTTTTGGCATAGCCCCACCTGTGAGAACAAAGAATACATGATGGAACATGCGGAGAAGAAATCCCCGAACCCCCTTTTCGGGGCGGGATGATCTGCAGCCGACAACCAACTTGGCTCCGGATTTCCATTTTTCCACCATCTCAGGAATGTATTCCGGAGGGTCTTGAAGGTCGGCATCCAGAAAGATCACGGCGTCGCCATCAGCATGGTCCAACCCCGCCCGGTAGGCAGATTGCTGCCCAAAGTTTCTTGAAAGGCATACGAGTTTGGCATTCGGAAATGAGCGTTGCACGTCGATGACAAGCGGTGCTGTGGCATCTGTGCTGCCGTCATCCACTGCTACCCACTGCCATTGCAGAGCAGTATTTGAGAAAAGTTTTTGGAGTCTGGCGCACAGCACGGGAATTTGAGTTTCCTCATTCCAGAGTGGAGTTACGACGGAGATCAAAGGGCTCACTGGAAATGGATCCTTGTTCATGTTCATAGTCGCAGGCCTGTCGGGGTTGTTCTTCGCATCAGGATCAATCACTTAAGTTCTGTATCTTTGTGAAAACAAGCCAGGGCTTGTTTACGGTCTCATTTTTTTCAACACAGCACTCTTTTGAAAGAACTATAGCCCTGCGGTTTTGAGTTGTTCTTAAATGGACGAGTCAACAATGAGTGTATTTCCGCGTACTAACATCAAGTCCCTCGGCGGCAAATCGTTTGCAGGTTTCTGAATCAATCAATCCGGCGGAGTCGCTTACTAGTGCAATGGACATGGTATGATTTTCTTGTGGATGAGAATTACAAAGGTATGCATTCGTCCGGCTTTCCAACAGCAAAAACCCGGAATCCAATCTGCCTGGTGGGGCCCCGACACAACCGGGACCGAGGCAGCAGATTGACAGTAATTTAGAGGGGATGAGGAATATGATTTTTTAGGAAAAAGGGCTATTTTAGAGACAAAATCAGATGCAATTTAAACTGGGGATGTTTTTCTCTTCAGCTTCTCAAACTCCGTCAACGCCATCCCGACGACTTGATCCATATTGTAATATCGGTAGGTGGCGAGGCGGCCGACAAAGCTGACATTTCCTAATTTTTCTCCCTTTTCCGCATACCGCTTGTAGAGCGTGGCTGTCTCCGGAGTGGGGATGGGGTAGTAGGCCTCCTTGCCGGGGGCGTAGTCGTCCGGGTATTCACGGACGATGGTGGTGTTGGGAGTCACCTGGCCGGTGGCGTGCTTGATCTCGACGATGCGGGTGTATTCCTCATCATTGGGGTAGTTCACCTGCATGGCGGGCTGCCAGTGGCCGGGCTTGCCGGCGATCTCCACCCTTCCTTTGAGCTGTTCAGGGCCGAAGGATTCGTTCTCGAAGCGGAGTGACCTGTAGGGAAGCGGGCCGTAGCAGTAGTCGAAATACTCGTCGATGGGGCCGGTGTAAATCAGGTGATCGTGGGGAATCTTTCCCATCACGTCACGGTACTCGGTATTGAGGATCAGTTCGACATTCGGAGAGGCTGCAAGCATGCGCTCGAACATGCGGTGGTAGCCCTCCTTGGGGAGGGCCTGAAATTCCTCTCTCAGGTAGCGGTCGTCGCGGTTGGTACGAATCGGGATGCGTCCGCAGACGGAGGCGTCCAGATCCCGGGGATCTTTCTTCCACTGCTTGAGGGTGTAGTTCTTGAAGAACTTCTCGTAGAGCTCCCAGCCGACCTGGGAGACGATCACTTCCTCGGAGTTGGCGGGGGTATCGATCGGCACACGCTTGGAGGCCAGCCATGCCTCGAATTCTTCACTGGTGCTCTCGCGGCCAAGGAACTGCTCGAAGGTGTTGAGATTGATCGGGAAGTTCCAGTAGCGCCCGTCGGAGTAGCTCAGGATCTTGTAGTCGACGGGATGCCACTCGGTGAACTGCGAGAGATACTCGACGATGCGCGGGGCATTAGTCCGGAAGTAGTGGGGACCGTATTTGTGAACAAGGACCCCGGCCTCGTCGTATTCATCCTGGGCATTCCCACCAATGTGCCCGCGCTTCTCGATGATCGTACACCGGGCGCCAAGCTGACTCGAAAGCCGCTCGGCAAGAACCAGTCCGGAAAAGCCGGCGCCGATGATTAGGAAATGCGATGGCACTACAGAATGGAGGATTAAGGATTAAGAAGGGCGGAGGAGGCGCCCCGGAGGCGCGGAAGATGGGATATAGGAGATTGGATATTGGGGGGGAGGAATCTACCATCAAGTATCACATCCCTATTACTTGGAAGATTTAACAATTCCGATCCGCCCGTCTTCAGCCAGGACACTGTAATGACTTTTTAGGTCTTCAAACCGCTTCTTCACCCCGGCCCAACCTTCACTGACGTCATCCAGGATCAGCAATCCCCCGGGCTTCAGAAAACGTTCCGCAACAAGCAGCTCCTGGGATAGGTAGACGTCGTCGTGGTTGCCATCGATAAGAAGGAAGTCTATCTGCTGATTAAAAAATCTTTCAACAAATCGAAGACCGTTTTCACAACCGCTCTCTTTATGGAAGTGCTCCCGGGGATCATATCCCTGGACATACTCTGATCCGTCGTTGCTCTGGCTTTTTTCCAATGAGTAGGCGGTGAGCAGAACCACGTTCCTTGTGAGTCCATAATTCTGCAGTAGGGCGGACACATGCATCTGGGGATTCTCAATGCCACGGTGTGGGAGATTCGGATCAATCCCAATGATAACAGAGTCGGGGTGCAATGATCTGAGCGTATCAGCCAAGCATGCCAAGGAGACCCCTACGAAGTTCCCCACGTGAACTCCAACCACCGGGGTACGTCCAAACTCTGCGCGGAGCGCAGCCGTGATGATCTCCAATGATGTCTCCGGCATCGAGCCGTTGATGACCTCCTGCCGTGGGCATCCCTTTCTCTCGAGGAAGTCAATGGCATCAGACCACCTGAAGCTTCCGGACTGAGGTTGCCCTCCCAGTGATGCGACCCCATCCAGAAAGTTTCTTCTCTTTTTCTCACGCTCTGCCTCCTGAACTCTCAGCACGACCCCGTGCGGAGTCAGAAACTTAATAAACTGTTTCAATCTGAGTGTGTTCATCGATGGGGAAGCGCCGATGCGCTGAAGGCGCTGAAGGCGCTGAAGGCGCTACAGAGGGGCGGAAGATGGGGCTGAGTCGAAGGGCGAGGCGAAGGCGCTGCAGAAGGAGGATTTCGGATTAAGGATTAAGGATTAAGGATTAAGAAGGGCGGAGGCGGGATGCGCCCCAGAGGGGCGGAAGATGGGATATAGGATTACGGATTAAGGATTACGGATCAAAGATGAGCGCTAACCTCTAGTTGATTTCATGAGTCCATGAATCAAAGCGCTTGCTTCACAAGCAAGCAACTGAACCGACTCAACTTTAATCCTCGAAGCTAATTCATTGTCCTGAATCACGTAGCTCCAGAAGAACCTTTGGCAATGTTGTAGAAGTTCAACTTTTCCGTCTTATGCATTCGATCAAAACCCTCGGCCAGATTATTCATCACAGAGACCGCTGCCCGTTGAATCTGGTCACGAAGCGAAAAGTCTAGTGCCAGGGGTCTTTCACGGCAGATTTGATAGACTGCGTTCGTAAGTTCTCTGGATTTTTGCCATGCTTTAAGATCTTCAAATTTCATCGGCATGTTTGGCTAGGAGTTCCTTTCTTCATCCTCACTCCCTAATCCCTAATCCTCACTCCTTAATTCTCACTCCTCACTCCTCACTCCTTAATCCCCTCGGATGGAGCGATCGGCCTTAAAAGGTTTTCAGGCTGCTACTTCCTCAAAGGAAAACTCCTTGATGGCCGCCGAGGTGCGGGCATGCTCGATGGTCATGCTGACAAGCCTTCCCTCACCATCAAGATCAACATAGATGTCCTGACTGATTTCACGGGTTTCTTCGACAGGAGAGGCAGAAAACTCAATCAGGGCGGTATCCGTGTCCGGAAAATATTTGATCTTCATAGCTTTATGGTTCGGTCAAAGAAAGCATTGTGCACAGTTTCACCATCTTCAAGCACTATAACCCTCAAAACGCGATCATTCATCTCTAAAATCCGCCCCCAGCACCGTATGCGTCCATCACCTTGATACTCCCGTTTCTCCGGATGCGAGATGACCCGTAATATCCATTCTTCTTTGATGGCGGCTCGGTCTGGACGACTTCGCGTATGCAAAAAATACTGCGTGGTTTTCAATTCTTTAAGTTGGGAAAGATCTAGTTGAAGGGGCTAATGTCCAAGCCGGAAGCCCAACAGTCCAACAGCAGGCAGTGGGCTCAGAGTGGGAGGGGTTCGTGATCTTGGATTAAATCACTCACTCCACGAGAGATCATTCCGTGTGGGAAGGAGTCCAAACATGTGCTGGTTTTGCGGACCGAAGCCAAAATGACCAGCCAGTACATAATGGCAAACAATAATGGCCTTCGATTCGTGATGACAGACGGCGCAGAGGTCGACCTCGTCACTGCCCAGTTCTGCATGACGGGCAACCGAGAATCCCTGCATGGAATCCCAGAACGTTCGTTGCATCATGTAGGCACCGATGCTGAATCGAAAGGGGCAGGCCGAATAGACACGCTTCCCTTGAAAGAAACGATCCGCAACCTGATCGAAGGGTTTGCACAGGTCCCAGAGAAACTCGGCCGCCCGCGGCTCTCGCCAAAATGGGGTGTCAAAGCAGGCCTGCTTTGCCGTTCCGAAAAGATCCTCAAATTGTTTGGTCTTTCCGGTTTCCTCAAGGAGTACCCGGGAAGAATATCCGTTCACATTCAGTAATGGAGCCACGATTCCAATGTCGAACCGCCCCTCATCCTCGGCCTGCTTCCAGCACTCGTTGAGGCCCTGAAAGTAGTCCTTCCCCACGAAGATATCCTCATCCAATTTATAGATCCACCGGGCCTGCGGGTGATGAGTGATGGCGAGATTCTGGGCCAGGGAGAGCTTGTTTGCCCGTGTGTGCAGAAGGGACCATCCGTGCTGTTCCGCTATTGCACCAAGCTCGGAAACATCGGCTCCAGGAACGACGAGACAAACATCCATCGACTCTGGCACGAACTTGGCAATTCTCGTCAGCGTGTAGGGCCACAACTCTTTTTTATACCCGGCAAGGATCAACAGAAGATTCGGCGAGGATCTCCCCCTGTCGACAAAGGTGTGCTTCCCGGAAAAATTACGGACCTTTCTCAACAGTCGCTTGGACGCCGGATTCCCATGCAGAAAGAAGAGATGGGATACAAGCCCTGAGAGGATGTTATTGAATTTCATCTAGGGGGAAGCGCCGATGCGCTGATGGCACTACAGAATGGAGGATTAAGGATTAAGAAGGGCGGAGGAGGCGCCCCGGAGGGGCGGATGCGCCGTGGGCGCAGAAGATTGTAGATGGGATATGGAAGATGGGGCTGAGTCGAACCAAGCCGCTGGGGAGCGGTGCGGTAGACTACCGAAGGTAGCCCCGCAAGGGGCGCCACGGCTTCCGGGAGGAAGTGGCGTCAATGTCGAAGGTCGAGGGTCGAAGGCGGGATGCGCCCCAGAGGGGCGGAAGATGGGATATAGGAGATTGGATATTGGGACTGAGGGGAAGTCGAAGGACGAAGGGGGGCATCCTAACAGCCCAACAGGTGCTTACGGGTTTTTGAGGAGGGAGAGCATTGTTTCTTTGTTTAAGAGAGCTGTGTCAGAGACATTTTCCAAAAAGGGGCTGACATCCCGAATGACAGCTTTCCAGTCGCAAAGTTCCGCAGCCGAAATCGCCCCTTGCCTCCACTCTGTGCCACTCCGGCAATGCCCCGAAGGTCGCTGAGCCAACGCCGCATCAAGCAGGGGTAGGTTGGGCCTGACATCCTGGCCGCAGTACCAGAGTAGATCATACCAATCGCGTCCCTTTGTGTACGGTCTAGCCAGGATGGCGTGCAGCTTTCCGGCCATGAGGGATGCCTTGTCATGGGCTGTGATGGCCATCAGTGAGGGAGTGGATTTCACCCGTGTCTCCACGCTGGCTCCGGCGGGAGCATTCAGATCGATCTCGAGCTTGATGCTTAGTTTCTGGCTCGGCATGGGGCTGGCGCCCAATTCGTGCAGGAGCCCGGGGAACTTGACCCAGATGGAGGTGACGGCACCCGGGGAGTCCGCTGAGGTGATCTCCACGTCATCGAAGCCTGAACCAACAAGGTGACGCTGAAGCGCCCTTTTCAGGGGTGCGTGAAAGGAGGCATCTCCACCGGGAAGGAGGCTGAAGTCGAGGTCCTCGGAAAATCGTTGCAATCCATGAAGCAGACGGAGGCATGTGCCCCCGAGAAAGGCAATGTGACGAAAGCTCTCCGACCGGTGAAGCCCGGCCAGGATCTCCCATTGGAGGAGCTCCCTCATGCGGTTGGCGGCATGGGGGCCTGCCGCGGATGACTCTCGAAGATAGTGTTCCCTCATACCGGGGCGGTGGGAAGGTTTGGTGAAGGACTTTCAGAAAGGGTTTCCCTAAATGTTTTTAGCGCCCTGAGTGTCTTGGGAGAGTTGAATTTATTAGCCATGATCTCAAGGCGCTCCAAGTTGATGGCATCGATATTCTGATACCTCATCTCCTGATGGCGCCCCCCGGTCCATTCACCCTCGGACCAGTACCAGTGATCCAGAAGAGCCTTCTCGGGGGTCGCTACCAGCGTGGGTAGTCCATGGATGGTCTGTCTCTCAAAACCAAGGTAGGTTTTCATCTGGCGGTAGGTGAATCGCCCCAGGGGGGTCTCCCAGAGTTGTTGCCGAGGGGTGGCTTTGCAGGCGGCCGTATACTCCCAGACGGCTTCGGGGATCATGCCGTAATGAGAAAGCGCCCACTCACCCGTCAGATAGCTGGGAGACACGATCTCATTGGATAAGGATGCAAGCTCTCTAGAAGGATCAGGATAAGCGTAGAGGCCCCTCCTTACTGAAAGGAGTTTCCCGGCACAACACCATCTTGAGAGCTGGACGGCAAGGTAGGCCGGGGAGACTTCAGGAAAAAGCTGCCGTAAAAACTCGGTCCTAAAGTAGGGGTAGGGAGTTCTTTTTTTGAAACTTTCGAATTTCACAAGCTCATTTTATCATATTTGATAATCTGAGCAAGTGAGTAATCTGCGCCGAAGGCAAGATGGGAGATGGGAGGCGCCCCGGAGGGGCGGGAGATGCGCTGAAGGCGCAGGAGATTGTAGATGGGAGATGGAAGATGGGGCTGAGGCGAAGGGCGAGGCGATGGCGCTGCAGAATGGAGGATTTCGGATTACGGATTAAGGATCAAGAAGGGCGGAGGCGGGATGCGCCCCAGAGGGGCGGAAGATGGGATATAGGATTACGGATTAAGGATTACGGATCAATGATAAGCGCTAACCTCTAGTTGTTTTCTTGAGTCCATGTATCAAAGCGCTTGCTTCACAAGCAAGCAACTGAACCGACTCAACTTTAATCCTCGCAGCTAATTCATTGTCCTGAATCACGTAGCAAATGGATCGGACTTCTCCAGAAGAACCTTTGGCAATGTTGTAGAAGTTCAACTTTTCCGTCTTGTGCATTCGATCAAAACCCTCGGCCAGATTATTCATCACAGAGACCGCTGCCCGTTGAATCTGGTCACGAAGCGAAAAGTCTAGTGCCAGAGGTCTTTCACGGCACATTTGATAGACTGCGTTCGTAAGTTCTCTGGATTTTTGCCATGCTTTAAGATCTTCAAATTTCATCGGCATGTTTGGCTAGGAGTTCCTTTCTTCATCCTCACTCCTCACTCCTCACTCCTCACTCCTCACTCCTCACTCCTCACTCCTCACTCCTCACTCCTCACTCCTCACTCCTCACTCCTCACTCCTCACTCCTCACTCCTCACTCCTCACTCCTTAATCCCTAATCCCTAATCCCTAATCCCTAATCCTCACTCCTTAATCTTTCCTCGTTCCTAGTCTTTCGACCTCTCCTTCAGTTTCTCTCCACGACCCTTTCCCGTAGAGCTGAAATCGGCAGAAATTCAATCTTCAGGCCGCCCATATGACGCTCGTAGGAGTTGGTCACATTGGGGGCGATCACCATGTTGCGCCCCTCCCGGTAGGCTTCCCTAAAGACTTTGAGGCTATTCACCTCGAAAGCCTCGGAATTCCACTTGCATTCGATCGCGTCAACGCGCCCCCCATTGCCAGGAAGCACAAAATCCACTTCCCTACCCGATTCGTCGCGCCAGAAGTGCACCCTTGGCACCGGAGCCGCCAGCAATGTGTCGAGAACCAGATGCTCCCAGAGTAATCCGCAGTCTTCGGGCCTGAGTCGGTCCCACCCGCGTGCATGGCAAACGAATCCGGTGTCAAATCCGTACAGCTTGGGACGGGAGATCAACTCTCGTCTGCCACCACCAGAAAAGGGCCGCAGCAGATGGGCAACATGGGTCGTCTGTAGCACCTCCAGCCAACTCATGATCGTCGGGCGACTCACCCCCGCATGCTTCGCCAAAGAAGTCACCTCCATCAGCCCACCGCTCTGGCGCAGGACGAGCTCCACAAGCAGGAGAAAGGCACCTCTCTTCTCCACCCGGAACATTTCCTGCACGTCGCGGGCAAAGTAAGAGTCTAGCCACTCCGCGTAGAACTCCCAGTTCGGCTGACTGGCGAGCAGGGCGGGAGGGAGTCCTCCTCTAAGGAGTCGGTGAGAGATATCCTTGATCCCGAAGGCGGTTAATTCCTCCGCCAAGACCGGAGCCAGCATGACGGATCTCTTACGTCCGGTAAGTGTGTCACGGAACTTTTTGGTGGCCGCCAGCGTCGATGAACCCGTTGCCAGAATCTTGAGCCCGGGGAATTCATCCGTGGCGATCTTGAGAACCTGACTCGGATTCTCCAACTGATGGACCTCGTCAAGGATTACCAAGGGCTTCTGAAGGGATCTGAAGAATGATTCCGGATCGGCTAATCTGGCAACATCGCTCGGTAGATCGCAGTTCAGGAACTCGGAGTCGCCAAGGGACTTTGCCAGAACGGTCTTGCCCGCTCGCCGCACACCGGCAAGCCACACCAAGGGAGCCTGACTCCAGCCATGGTCTAAGCGATTTTTCCAGATTTGACGATCGATCACTTGAAGTAAACTTTACACTATACGCGTTATATGTAAAGCGTGCTTACCGTTTCTCTTCTGTGCGGAAGATGCGCTGAAGGCGCAGGAGGCGCCCCAGAGGGGCGGAAGATGGGATATAGGAACCAAGCCCCTGGGAAGGGGCGCGGTAGACTACGACGCAGTCGTAGCCCCAAAGGGGCGGCACAGCTTTGCGGGCGCAAAGTGCCGTCAAATGGGAGATGGGAGATGGGAACCAAGCCCGTGGGAAGGAGGCACTACAGAATGGAGGATTAAGGATTACGGATTAAGGATCAAGAAGGACGGAGGGCGGCGCCCCAAAGGGGCGGAAGATGGGATATAGGATATGCTGCGCGTTGGATCTGATCTCATAATCCATAATCCTTCGATAGATCGTTATCCCTCGTCATTCCGTAAACGGCTTGAACCAATTCGCGAGCGCTTTGCCAAGCGTCTAGATTTTCAAAACTCAATCCCATTTCTCATCTTCTATCTTCTATATCCCATCTCCTATCCCCCCGACTCCGTCGCCGAGCATGCTGCCGCACTTGGCCGGCCGGGTGACCCGGGGTCTGTGTGCTGAATTCAACTGTGCTGATGCCGTCACGTGAGGACGGGTGCCCTCCCCTATCTCAGAAACCGTCTGATCATGGGGAGGAAGGTCTTGGCGCGGGAGTGCCATTTGGCGGCGCGGTCAATGCGGGCGCCAAGGAGGTCACGGGTGGGAGGCGAGAGGTCGGGTATCTTCTCCCGGAGGGTGGTGATACGGTCGACGGAGCGCTGGAGGCGGGGCTGGAGCTGCTGGTCGAGGAACATGGCGACGAACGGGCGCAGCTCGAGCTTGGCGGTGTAGCGGGTGATGCGCTCTCCGTTGGGCTTATGAGGAATGATGGCCTCCAGTTCGACAAGGCGGCGGAGTCCCTGGCTGACGCTTCCCGTGCTGATGCCTAGGCCGCTCACGATCTGCTCCATGGAGAGCGGCTCGGGGGAGGCAAAGAGGAATCCGTAGATGGATCCGAGGGAGGATGGGTTCCCGAAGATGTCGGCGAGTTCGGCAAAGATGCCCGCCATCTCGCTCTGGATCGAGAGAAGGGAGGATGAATCCATCTCCCCGGCAACGCCCTGCGTGGGGCGCGAAGTCGGGGAAGAGGACTCCATGGCGACGGGTGATCGCATGCCCTAGAAATAAGCAGAAGTTTTACATTTCACAACACACAATTCAAAATGAAATGAAGTTTTCTGAAGCGCGGATGCGCCGTGGGCGCAGGAGGTGCGCTTATGGCGCAGAAGATGGGATATAGGATATAGGATATAGGAGATGGGGCCGAGGATGAGTCGAAAGACGAAAGACGAAGGTCGAAGCAAGCCCCTAAGAAGGGGTGCAAAAGGCGTCTGGGAGGGAGGCTTAATCATTCACAATTTCAAAGGTAATAAACCTCATCGATCATTCTGAACATCATGATATGACAATATTGCGTTGTTACGAGATACACTAATTTTCCTCCCTGGTTGACCTCTGACCTCTGGCCGCCTGCGTGAGTTGTAGAAGCTGGGAGCCAGCTTCCCATCCATCCTAAACTTGACTTGGTCAAGACCTAGTCTACTTTTTATCAATGGTTGTTACGATTCATGAAGCCAAGACGCACCTCTCCCGGCTCCTACACAAAGTGGAAGAGGGGGAAGAAGTCATTGTTTGCCGCGGTAAGCACCCGGTGGCACGCCTTGTACCGGCCATTGTGGCGCCCCGCCAACGCCCGCGTGTCGGCGAACCCACCTCCGAGCCATTTACGATTTCGGCCGACGCTTTTGCCCCCATGACCGGTGACGAGTTAAGGGATTGGGGGATGGCGTGAGGATCCTTCTTGATACATGCGCCTTCATCTGGCTTGCCAGCGATCCCGGACAACTTGGGCCCGCTGCAAAAGCCGCTCTTGAGGATCCGCATAAAGAGAGATTTCTGAGTCTCGCCTCCGTCTGGGAGATTGTTTTGAAATACAACACCGGCAAATTGCCCCTGCCACGGATGCCGGAAGTGTGGATTGAAGAACAGGCGCGCATTCAGGACATCACGATTTTGAGTCTGGAAAGGGGAGTCATCTACAAGTCAGGAACACTTCCCTCCATCCACCGCGACCCATTCGACAGGATGATTGCTGCCGACTCCCTCTTCCACAAAATGCCCATCCTCACGCCTGACGGACCCTACCATGAGTATGGATGCCAAGTGATCTGGTGAGGCTTCCCGGCGGCTTGGTTCGGCTTTCCTTCCGCCAACAATCTAAGGAAGCGCTAGCGCTTCCCTAAACCGGAATGTATTCGATGATGTCGCCGGAGTTTTCCCCAATGAGTGAGGAACGGATCCGCCGATCAAAGGTCGCCAGCGTTCCCTGATTCCGATGGCAAAGATTGAGGAGGTAGGCATCGGTGGTCTGTGCGGAAGCAATCGGCAATCGCATCGGAGCAATCCAAGCGGCAGGTGAGTAATCGTTGTTCCAAAAAAGATAATTCGGGCTTGCCTGTTTGAACTCCTCGAGCCGGACGGCGAGATCAGGAGTCGGTGTGGGCAGATTCGGATAGGCCTGGTGGGAGAGAACCCTCAGAAATCCATTCTCGGTGATCGGACAGGACCTCCACCCCTTCATGCCATGCTCCGCAAACCAAGTATGCGCGGGCATGTGATGGACATGGGCTTCGTCAAACAAGGCAACGAGGACATTCACGTCCAGGAGATAGGATCGTGGCATGCTCAAGGAGGCGGCTATTCGTCCCGGAGCTGGTTCACCACGTCCAGGGTCACGGGCTTTGTGTTTCCTTGGCGGGATATCACCCGGAGTCCATTGCGAACGGTCGGCGAGGATGATGATGGGGTGATGGCCTTGCGCATCAGCAGGGAAACAGCCTTTCCTAAACTGACGCACTGGTGCTTGGCCATGCCCTTGGCGACCTCAAGAACGTCGTCTTCAATTTCAAGGGTGGTTCGCATTGAATCATCATCGCATCAGCGCATCATTTGGTCAAGTTCATGCCTAGTTGGGCTAACCCCTGAACAATCCAACAGCAGACTGAGCCGATGGTCGAACCAAGTCGCCTCAACAGCCAAAAGGATTACGGATTAAGGATTACGGATTAAGAAGGGCGGAGGAGGCGCCCCAGAGGGGCGGGATATAGGATATAGGAGATTGTAGATGGGAACCAAGCCGCTCGGAAGCGGCGCAAAAGGCGCCTGGGAAGGCGGCTTAATCATTCGAGGCCGGAGGGGTTGAGAAGTCCTGAGTCCAGCAGGACGAGGGATGCCTGGTCGGGGACGACCGGCAGATAAAAGACGACGTAGTCGTAGCCCCTTAAGGGGCGGCACAGCTTTGCGGGCGCAAAGTGCCGTCAAATGGCAGATGGGACTGAGTCGAACCAAGCCGCTGAAACGAGACCATGGGATGGTCGAGTTGTAGCCACCGAAGGTGGACCCAAAGGGTGAGCCTTGCGAACATCGAGTGCAGGGATGCACCATAAAGCCTGCGAACCAGTCCGAAGGACGAGGGCCTCGGGAGAGGCCGAGGCAAAGCAAGCGAGTACAAAAGCGGCTTGTATTGCCAGCAAACGGGGGCCGAGTGCCCGGAATCCCGATCAATGAGCGGGGATCCCGCCGGCGGCCGCTGTGTCGGTCAACAGGAGTGCGTTCTCCTGGGTGATCCGTCCTCCCGGGATGGAGTGATCGGCGGCCTTGAGGCGGACGATCATGGGGATCTTGGCCGCGCCCGTGGCGAGCCACATGATCCGTCGCGAGCGGTTGATCATCGGATAGGTGAGGGTCATGCGACGGCGGTTCTGATACAGGTTCACCGGATCGGTGAGGGCGACGTCACGGTCGGCGACCTCGAGGACGGGATCGTTCGGAACAAGCGAGGCGGTGTGGCCGTCGGGACCGAGTCCGAGGTGAGCCATGTCCAGAATGGGTGGATTTCCGCAGAGTTCCTGAAGCGTCCTCTCGTATTCCCTGGTCCCCTCGGCGGGATCCGCGGCATTCACCGGCATGGCGTGGATGTTCTCCTTGGGAATGGGAGCGTTCCCCAAGAGGCTCTCGTGGAGATGGGTCAGGTTGCGGTCGGGATCACCTTCGGGTGCGATCCGTTCGTCGATCTGGAAGACATGGACGCGGGACCAGGGAACCTCCTCGGAAGCGAGATCCCTGAGCATGGCCCAGGGGGTCTTCCCCCCGCTCACGGCAAGGGTGAAGAGGCCGCGTGCCGCAACGGCCTCGCGGGCGGCGGCGGCGATGACTCCGGCGGCCGCCTTGGCGACCGCATCATCATTGGCAAGGACCTCGATCTTCATGAGGATGATCCGGTTACTTCCGGGCGCGGAAGCGGCGGATGAGGGCGTTGGTGGAGCTGTCGTGCTTGAGCTCGGGCTCTGTCGGCGCCTCCAACTCGGGAATGATGTGCTGGGCAAGCTGCTTGCCGAGCTCCACACCCCACTGGTCGAAGGAGTTGATCCCCCAGACGGCGCCCTGGGTGAAGACGCTGTGCTCATAGAGGGCGACAAGGGTTCCGAGGGTGTGCGGATCGAGCTTGTCGGCCATGATGACGTTCGACGGGCGGTTCCCCTCGAATACGCGGTGCGGGGTGAGCCAGTCGGGAGTTCCCTCAGCCTTCACCTGCTCGGAAGTCTTGCCGAAGGCAAGCGCCTCGGCCTGCGCGAAAATATTCGAGATGAGGTAATTGTGGTGGTGCCCCAGCTGGTTGAGGGCCTTGTTGAAGCCGATGAAATCACACGGGATGAGGCGGGTTCCCTGATGGATGAGCTGGTAGAAGGAGTGCTGGCCGTTGGTGCCGGGCTCGCCCCAGTAGATCGGTCCCGTGTCGAAGGTGACATGGGTGCCATCGAGGCGGACCGACTTGCCGTTGCTCTCCATGGTGAGCTGCTGGAGGTAGGCGGGGAAGCGCTTGAGGTATTGCTCGTAGGGCAGTACCGCGATGCTCTGTGCGCCGAAGAAGTCGTTGTACCAGACGGCAAGGAGACCCATGAGCACGGGCAGGTTCTTCTCAAGCGGCGCGGTACGGAAATGCTCGTCCATGGCATGGAAGCCGGCGAGGAGGTCGGAGAAGTTCTTCGGTCCGATGGCGATCATGGTCGAGAGACCGATCGCCGAATCCATCGAGTAGCGTCCGCCGACCCAATCCCAGAAACCGAACATGTTGGCGGTGTCGATGCCGAACTCGGAGACCTTGGCGGCATTCGTGGAGACGGCCACGAAGTGCTTGGCGACGGCCTTGACGTCGCCGCCGAAGCCCGCAAGCGACCAGTCGCGCGCCGTGTGCGCGTTGGTCATGGTCTCGAGGGTGGTGAAGGTCTTGGAGGAAACAATGAAGAGGGTCTCGGCGGGATCGAGGTCCTGAACGGCCTCGGCAAAATCGGTGCCGTCGACATTGGAAACGAAGCGGAAGGTCAGCGAACGGTCGCTGTAGTGGCGGAGGGCCTCGTAGGCCATGACGGGACCGAGGTCGGAGCCTCCGATGCCGATGTTGATGACGTTCTTGATGCGCTTTCCGGTGTGGCCCTTCCACTCGCCGCTGCGAATGCGGTCGGCGAAGGCTCCCATGGCCCCGAGCACCTTGTGAACCTCGGGGACAACGTCGACACCGTCCACCTTGATCACCTCCCCCTTGGGGGCGCGGAGTGCGACATGGAGCACTGCGCGGTCCTCGGTGATGTTGATCTTCTCCCCGGCAAACATCTTGTCACGGTGCGCCTCGAGGCCGACTTCCTTGGCAAGCTGGAGCAGGCCCTTGAGGGTCTCGTCGTTGACCCGGTTCTTGGAGTAGTCGAGGTAGAGGCCGCACGCCTCCGCAGTCAGGCGCTCACCGCGCTTCGGATCGGCGGCGAAGAGATCCTTGAGCGTGGTCTTGGCGATCTGGTCGCGGTTGGAGGCGAGGGCTTTCCAGGCGGGGAGTTGGGTAGGGTTGGACATGGGAAAAGGATGAGGGATGGAGGATGGAGGATGGAGGATGAATTATGAAGGATTAATCCGCCGAGGATTGCTAGCCAGATTGAACCCAACTAAAATACCGGGGTCATGGCAACCGACAATTCCGCCGCAATGCCTCCCTGTGAGCGCGTGGTCCACTCCACCGAGGAGACGGCCACGGTGGCGGCCGCTCTGCTTCCCGGGATGATCAAGGCGGGCACTGTCAGTCTGGAGGGGCCGCTTGGCGCAGGCAAAACGCATTTTGTGAAAGCCACGGCCAGGGCACTGGGCATCACCGAGGGGGTGACCAGCCCCACCTTCACCCTCCTGCACAGCTACGGGTCGGGCGAGTCACGCTTGCATCATTCCGACTGGTACAGGTTGGAATCCGCCGCTGAGGCGCTGGCGCTCGGGCTTGAGGACTATCAGGGCGAGGGGCTGATGATGATTGAATGGGGAGACAAGTTCCCGGAGATCCTTCCCTCCGGGACGCTCCGCATCCGGATCGAACCCCGGTCCGATGAATCCCGACTGATCTCATGGCGTGAGGCTCAACGATGAGGATTCTCGCACTCGACTCTTCCTCACCCGTCGCCTCGGTGGCCGTGGTCTCCATCGGTAACGGAGACGCGAAGGTGCTCTTCGAGCAAAACACCCCTCATGCGCGCTCGGATTCCTCGGCGCTTTTTGCGGCCATGGAAGCCGCGGTGAGGGAATGCGGCACCCCCGATGCGGTCGCCGTCGGTCTGGGGCCCGGCTCCTACAACGGGCTGAGGGCGGGCATTGCCGCGGCCCGCGGATTCGCAACGGCCCTCGATCGGCCTCTCCATGCCATCCCCTCTCCCCTCGCACTGCCGGGCCCGGACTCGGGCTTCTGGGCACTCGGTGACGCGAGGGGCGGTCAGTACTGGATCGCCTGCGTTGGCGAGGGAGCCTTCCTGGAGGAACCCTTCCTGATCGCCCCGGCGGATGCACCC
>JBIIGI010000070.1:0-12794 GCA_044236545.1 Chthoniobacterales bacterium | reverse complement strand
GATCCTTTTTGCCGCTGATCCGACCGCGCGCCTGTGGATCAATGGAAACGTCGTGCTGCCTCGGGTGATGCGCTTTGCCTCCCCGCAGATCACGGTCGAGGAAGTCGATCTCGCGGAGTATCTCCAGAAGGGAATGAACACCGCGGTCGTCCTGCATCATTGGTGGGGAGTGCCGACCTTTCAACGCTCACGCGGTGGAGCGCCCGGGATTGCGATCCAGAGTGATTTTCTGAGAACGGATGCTTCATGGCGCTGGCGCAATGCCGACGAGTTTCTCGCGCACACCCATCAGACACTCGGTGCCAATACCCAGCGGGTCCGCTTTCCCGTCGTCCTGGATGCGCGGCGCCATGATCCGGGCCTGCACGATGGTCACTCCGACGACGGCAGGTGGTCGGAGGCCGTTGCGGTGAACTCTCCGGCGTGGAGTCGGCCTGTGTTGAAGGAGACCGCCGCGCTGGAGCGCGAGGAAGTTTTCCCAGTGAAGGTGGAGGCGGTCGGCACGGCCACGCCTCCTCCGATCGCGGACGCGCCTCATCCCGAGGCTCCCGTGAGTTGGCTGGTGAAACATTCCCGCTATGAGACAAATGACGAACGGGCAATGAGAACCACAGGCTCTGTGGCAAGTCTCCTGCCGGGGCCTGACGGTTATGTGACATTGGATTTCGGGAAACCGCTTCACGGCTATCCGCGCTTGGAAATCACGGACGCACCCGAAGGCGCGGTTCTGGATTTCACCTACGGGGAAATCCGCCATGACCTCTGCGCCGAGAAGCCAGTGCTCCTCGAAGACGGGTCCTTTGATCCGGAGCTGATTGTCGGGACGCCTTTCGGAGATCGCGTCATTTTGCGTGAAGGTGCGCAGACGATCGAAATCCCCGAGGAACGGACTTGGCGCTGGCTGATGGTCACGTGGCGCCATGCAACCGCTCCGATAGGGATCGGGTCCATCTCGATCATGACCAGCCAGCATCCGGCACCCGGGCTGGGAAGTTTTGAGGCGAGTCCGCAGGAGATTCCTAAACTTGTCGAACTCTGCCTCGACCATGCCAAAGTGACCATGTCCGACACGTATGTGGACACTCCCGGACGGGAGGACGCCCAGTGGCTGGAGGACATCCAGTATCGCGCGCAGCTCTCCGCCCAGTGGTTCGGCGATACGGCCCTGCGGCAGGTCACCCTGCGCCATACCGTGGAGCAGCAGGTGGGCAGCGGGCGCTTCCGGGTGTTCCCTCCCGAGGATTATGGCGAGCAGGGGTTGCAGACTCTCGATTGGGGCATCGTTTGGATCGGCATTCTTTACGACGACTGGATGTGGACGGGCGACACGGGGCGGGTTCGCCGCTATTTTCCCAATCTGGTGAGCTTCCTTGAGTTGGCTCATTCCCAAACTAATCACGAAGGGCTGCTTGCAGATCGCACCTGCATGACTGATATCCGCTGTGCACTGCGGGCCAATCTGAACGACGGTGAGATCGAGAGCATTCCTAACTCGTGGTATTATGGATTTCTGAGCAATGCGACGGCCCTTGCCCATGCCATCGGAGAAACCGCTCAGGCGGAGGAATGGCAGGCCCGCGCCGCGCGGGTGCGTCAAGGGTTCGGACGTTTCCTCTCGATCGCGGAACCGACCAGGGGCTTGGTCGGGGAGGTTTGGTCTCCGATTGATGGCGTCAAAGGCTTCGGTCAGGCCGCCAGCGTGTCTGCCGTGTTTTACGGCGCGCTGGAGCCCGCGACCGCCCGCGGAGTGCTTGAATCCGCCTTTCATACCCATGACGGCTCCCCGCCTCCCGGGGTGGGACGTTGGAATAATCCGACCTACGCCTATCGCGCACTCCGAGCGCTGAGCGAACACGGGATGGGAGAGATCGCCGGTGCGCACTTCCTGGAACGTTACCGCCCCTATTTGCCGGACGGGCCATTGCCGGAATACTTCATCCCCGGGAGCGGTCAACCCGAAGATCCCACGGGCTCCCACGGCTGGGCCGCCGTGCCTCTGGTCTGGCTCCATGACACTGTTCTCGGCGTGCGAGTCGCGAGCCCGGGTGGCGATAAACTCACGTGGAGTCCGGTGAACGTCGGTTGGGAGGAGGTCCACGGATCAACCATGACTCCGCGCGGACTGTGCACGGTAAAGACTGATTGGAAACGCCAACGATTTTCGCTGGAGCTTCCGCCCGGGTGTAGCGCGGATATTACTCTGCCCGCGAAAAATCGATCAGGAGCCACGACTTTCAGAGATGTCCGGGGAGAGTTTGTGTTTTGAAAGAATCCGGTGACCCATGCCGGAGCCACCAGCCGAGCAGCATGGTTGCCAACGGAAATGTCGACGAGGTCCTCCGGAACCGACCTTTTTTTAACCCAAACTTTGCATTGGGATCACGGAATTGAGAGAGGTTAAAAGGGTTAGAACGTTACAACCAAGGCTCTGGGAAGAGCCGCGGAAGACTACCGAAGGTAACCCTGAAAGGGCGCCACGGCATCCGGGAGGATGTGGCGTCAATGTTACAAGGTGGATCCGGAAACCCCTGAACCTGAATTCGAGAAGGCGACATCAAGAAGTTTGCTGATCATGGCTCGCCTCAGAGAGTGGAATGATTGCCTGCTGTCAGCACCTTGAAAAAATCATGCCTACAGAACCCCGAGGGGTGGAGCATGCGTTAATCCGCCGTCTTGTCGGCCTTTTTCTTGGGCGCTGATTGTTTTGCCGGAGCTTTCTTCGGTTTGGCGGCCTTGGCGGTTTTCTTCTCGACGATTTCCGCGACCGATTCCGTCGTGAGGTTCGGCTTGAGCGGTTTGCCGAAGCGTCCGCGCTTCACGGTCGAACCCTCACCCTCTGCCTTGGGCGCGCGGGGCTCGAACTCAAAGCCGACTTTCTTCCCGTCGAGCTTGAGGTAGGCGGCGAACTTGCGTCCCTTTTTGGAGACGAAGCCGGGCAGGAGATCGGTTTTTCCGGTCTCGGCAATCTTCACGACCTGGTCGCGCGGGATGGAGCGCTGGAGGATCGTCTTGCCCATGCGGAACTCACACTTCTTCTCGGCGCCGATCGACTGGTCGCAGACATAGCTGGTGGTCCCGTCGCGGATGGTTCCCTTTTTGCAGACAGGGCAGGGGGCGACGGCCTCGGCGTTGCGGAGCGCTTCCTCGGCGGCGGGATCGCCGTCGCGCTCGCCGAAGACGAACTTCAGCTTGAACTCGGCATCGAACTCAAGCTCCGCGGAGAAGGGCTTGCCGAAGCGGCTGCGGAATCCCTCCAAGGGGCCGACAGTCTTTTTGGTGAGCAGTTCGGTGATCTCGGGCCGTTCGAGCGGTCGGCCTGCCAGTGATTTCCAAAGGGAGAGTCCGCAGGAGCGGCACTTGAACTGGCGGACATTCTCCTTGAAGGGGCCCTTGCCGCACTGCGGGCAGGTCACCTCCAGGTCGGGGAATGCCCCCTCGGCGTCATCGGTGAAGCCCTGGGCCTTCGCGACGATGTCGCGCGTGAAGCCGCGGATCTCCTCCATGAACTTGGGACGCTGGAATTCACCTGCCTCCATCTGCTTGAGCTTGTGCTCCCAGTCGCCGGTCAGTTCGGGTGATGTCAGCACGGCCACGCCCATGTGGCGCAGCAGATGGATCAGGGCCATGCCCTTGCTGGTGGCGGTCAGGTCACGCCCCTCGCGGAGGACATAGCCGTCGCCGAGGAGGCCCTCGATGATGGCGGCCCGGGTCGCCGGGGTGCCGAGGCCGCGCTGGCTCATCGCCTCGCGGAGTTCCTCATCCTCGACCAGCTTGCCGGCACCTTCCATGGCGCTGAGGAGTGTCGCTTCGTTGAAGCGGGCGGGGGGCCGTGTCTGGGCCTCGTGAACCTCGACCGAATTGGTGCGGGCTCGCTCGAGTTGCGGCGCGGTGCCGGCCACGGGTACGAGCATCTTGGCATCCTCCTCGCTTCCTTCCTTCTGGGCCTGCTTGCCATAGACGGCCTGCCAACCGGGATCGGTCAGTACCTTCCCTTCGCTCTTGAAGGGTTCGCCCTCCACGCGGGTGATGCGGGTGGTGACATCGAAGCGGGCCGGAGGATAGAAGACCGCGACGAAGCGCTGGGCGACCATCTGGAAAAGCTTGGCCTCGACCTCGTCGAGCCCGGCGGTGGAGGCGCCGGTCGGGATGATGGCGTGGTGGTCGGAGACCTTGGCATTGTTGAAGACCTTGCCGGTCTTGGTGACCATGTTTTGCTCCAGGGCGTGCTGTGCGTGCTTTCGCAGCTCCTTGTCCTCGAAGGACTTGAATGCGGCTTTTACAGCCGGGAGGTTATCTTCCGGAAGGTAGCGGGAATCGGTACGGGGATAGGTGAGAACCTTGTGGTGCTCGTAGAGACGCTGGGCGAGTTGCAGGGTGCGCTTGGCGCTGAAGCCGAAGCGGCCGTTCGCCTCGCGCTGCAGGGTGGTCAGGTCATAGAGGAGCGGGGAGGCCTGTGTGGTCGACTTCTTGACCTCCTCGATGATGCCGGGCCTCCCGGTGCACTTGGCGCGGATTTCCTCGGCGCGGGCCTTGTCCCAGATGCGCTCCGCTTTCTTGTCGGCGGCATCCTCTTCCTCCGACTTCTTGAAGCCTTCGTCAAACCAGCGTCCGGAGTAGCTTCCCGCGGTGACTGAGAAATCGGCATGGACCTCGAAGTAGGTCTTCGGCTCGAAGGCACGGATCTTCTCCTCGCGCTCGACAAGGATGGCAAGGGTCGGTGTCTGGACCCGACCGACCGGCGTAAGCTGGAAGCCGCCCTGGCCGGAGTTCACGGCGGTGAGGGCGCGGGTGCTGTTGATGCCGACGAGCCAGTCGCTCTCGGAGCGGCAGACGGCGGCGGCGGCGAGCGGCTGCATCTCGGCGTCGTCGCGGAGATGGGCGAAGCCTTCCTGGATCGCCCCCTTCGTCATCGACTGGAGCCAGAGGCGTTTCACGGGCTTCTTGCAGCCGGTGAGCTGGATGATGTTGTGGAAGATCAGTTCACCCTCGCGGCCGGCGTCGCAGGCATTGATGATCGTTGTGACCTCGGGCTTCTTGAGCAGTTTCTTCACCACGCCGAGGCGGTCTGCGGAGCGGGCGATGGGCTGGAGCTCGAACTCCTCCGGAATGATCGGCAGGGCATCCAGCTTCCAGGAGAGCCCCTTGCCTCCCGTCATCTTGTTGGGCAGGCAGAGTTCCACCAAATGACCCACCGCCGAGGTGATGATGTAGTCATCGACCTCGAAGAACTCGGCCCGCGCGGCCTTCCCTCCCAAGGCGCGGGCAAGATCGGCGGCGACGCTGGGCTTCTCGGCGATGACGAGGGTCTTGGACATGAAACGAGGGGATTAGGCCAAAGGCTGAAGGCTGTTCGAAGACGCAGCGGAAATCAGGGATGTGGCGGTGAAATCGTGGTTGATGAAAAAAGGGGGCGGGGCGTGAACCGATAATTGCAGGCGGCGGGAAATGCAACGGGAGAATTTCGGCCCCCCTCACTCACCCCTTTAACTTTTTATCCCAAAAATTGTGATAGCATCGGGCAAACAGAGTCAGAAAGGGTGCCAAGATGATGAATGCGATACAGACGTAGGGAGAGAAAGATCAGGAATTCAGGAAATGAGGTAATGAATGGATGCATCATCTGCTTCCTTAAACTGCCTGGGTGACAAGATGACTGGATCACAGCCTGTCTCCTTGGCTCCGTATTTTTCCTGAGTTGGCTTGCCTAGCCGTTGCTTCGCATCCGTTGCATCTGAGTTCCTGATTAACATTTCGTTCATCATCATCTCGGCGTCTCCGCGTCTCTGCAGGGAATCATCTCACATCAGCTTGATGAAGCGGTTGCCGGGGGCGGAGCGGATATGGCGGCTCATCTCGAGGGATAGCAACCGGGCGGAGACCGTTGCGGGCGGCAATCCCGACGTGGTGATGATGGCATCAACGGGGGTCGGATCATCACCGATCGCCTGGTAGACCAGAAGGTCGTCGCCCGAGAGACCGGCCCGGGGTTGGCTCTTGGCAAGTTCGGGCGGCGAGGCAAAAAGCATCGGGAGGTCGGAGAGGATGTCTCCCGCATCGATGACCAGCTTGGCTCCCTGCTGGATCAGGCGGTTGGAGCCGAGCGTGCCCGGTTGATCGATCCGGCCCGGGACTGCATAAATCGAACGGCCCTGTTCCGCGGCCTCCCGTGCACTGATGAGGGCACCACTGTTGAGGCCAGCCTCCACGACGAGGAGACCGAAGGAGCAGCCGCTGATGATCCGGTTCCGTTTGGGAAAGGTCTGTCTGGTGGGGGTCGTCCCCATCGGGAACTCGCTGACCACGGCCCCGTTCCCCGCGGCAATCCGTTCGGCGAGAGGGATGTTTTCCTCGGGATAGATATGGGCAAGGCCGCTACCGAGAACGGCCACGGTGCGGCCATTCGCCGCAAGCGCCGCTTGGTGCGCGGCCGTGTCGATCCCGCGGGCCAGTCCGCTGTAGACCGTGAGTCCGGCATAGGCGAGCTGATATCCGAGCTTCTTGGCCGACTCGGCGGCGTAGTGGCTCGCCTTCCGTGTCCCGACGATGCCGATCCCGTTCCGCTGGTCCCGCTCCTCCAGCTTCCCGAGCACGTAGAGAACGATCGGGGGATCATGGATTTCCTTCAGCAGCTCCGGATACTCGGCATCAGCCTGCGTGAGGACGCGGGCTCCGGTTTTCCCCACAAGGGCAAGCTCCGCATCGAGGTCGGCATGATCCCTCCACGAGGTGATGACGGAGGAGATCTCGGGGCCGACACCCTCCACGCCGCGAAGCGCCGAACCGCCGGCCGCAAGGATGGCGGAAGGCGAGCCGAAGCGCTCGGTCAGCCGCCGCACCCGGACGGGGCCGACCTGGGGAAGCATGTTCAGGATGATGGCGGCTTCGGTGTCGGTCATGGGGAGGAAGCAGTGGGCTGAAGGTGTTTAGACTCTAAACGCCTACTGCAATTCCTTCAGCACCGTCGTGAGATAGACCGGCTCGGGGTGGGAGTTCCGGTATTTGGTGATCTCGCTCCGGTTGAGCACCTGGAAGCCGTAGCGCTCGAAGACCTTCGCGCCGCGCCGCGCTTCGAAGGTCACGACCTGTCCGTAGACCTGACGGACCCCCTTGCCGCGCAGATGGTCGAGGTAGAGGTCCATCAAACCCTTGCTGTTGGCCAGCCCCTGCGCCTCGGGCAGTATATTGAAGTGGAAGTGGGCGCAGCGGCGGGGCGACTTCGGGACTTCGCGCCAGGAGTTGCGGAGGATCCAGCCGATAAAGTCGCGCGTGGCGCGGTTGTAGAAGGGGTACTTCGCCATGCCGCGCGCAAAGAGTGCGAGGTTGTTGAAGAAGTTGAAGAGCTGCTGGCGGTAGGGGCGGTAGGAACCGAGGAGGTATCCCTTCAAGGTTCCGTCCTGCTCGAGAACGAAGGAGGACTCCGGCTCGATATCGGTGTAGTAGCGGGTGAGGTAGTCGGCGAAGAGCTCGCGGTCCTCGAAGACCGGATCGATCGCCTTACCCAGGAATCCCGTTTCGCAGCAGAGCCAGCGCACGGCCGCGCGGTCGCGGGGTTCGTAGCGGCGGATGATCACCTCGGTCGCGGGTGACGGAGCCGTGCTGTTCTCGGCGGGCAATGCAGCGGATTCGGAGGACACCCTAAGGGTTGTACGAGGCGATGACCTCCCGGTAAACCGCAAAGAGACGGGCGAAGACCGACTTCCAGTCATAACGTGAGGAGACGACCGCGGCTGCCCTCAGTCCCGCGGCCGCCGTGTCCCCGGAGGCGGCGTGACGGATCGCTCCGGCAAGTGCCGCAGCATTGTCGGCCGAGGACCAGTTGTGGAGTCCGCTGAAATTGATCGCATCCATGAAACTGCCTCGGATTCCAACCACGGGAGTTCCGCAGGCCTGGCTTTCCAGCGTCACCAGTCCGAAGGTCTCCTTGACCCCTGGGTGGACGAAGAGATCGGCGGCCCGGTAGATGTCGGCCAGTTCCGCCGCATCGCTGCAGTAGGGGGTCCAACTCACGCCGCCTGTTTCCTCGCGGAGGCGCTGAAGCGACCCGCGCAGCATCCCGTCGCCGATCACCGCGAGGTGAAAGCGTCCCGGATCGCTCTCCTGCAGGAGGGCAAAAGCCTCGAGCAGACGGCGGACATTCTTGTCGGGGTTGAGACGACCGACATAGAGGAGCACGGCTTTGTCATCAGGCCACCCGAGCCTGCGCCGTGCCGCGCGGCCCAGTTCCGCATCAGGAAAGAAGATGCCGGTATCGACGCCCAACTCCAGCGTCTCGACATTCTCCAGCCCCCACTCGCGTAGCAGCTCCGAGAGTCCCTGGCTGGGAACAAGCGTGCGCTCGAAGCGGTTGTAGAGCGAGGTGACGTAGCGCCGCCCGATCTCCTCGGCCATCATCACGGAGATGGAGCCGAAATATTTCGCCACCGACCGGAACACCGCGTCGGGAAAGTGCGAGTGGTAAAAGCCGACGGTCGGGATGCCGAGAGCGCGGCCTGATGCTAGTGCCTTCCAGGCGACCTGATACGGATCCCCTGATTCGATCAGATCAGGCTTCTCAAGTTCCAGTGCCTCCTCAACCAGAGCGAGATTGATCAGGGCCCGGTAGCGTGCGGTTCGCGAGACCAGCGGCGACTCGATCGTGTAGGTGATGCGGGCACCCTCTTCGCGGCGTTCCGTCTTCTCGCCGGGAATGATCAGCACATGCCTGTGGCCCGCAGACTCAAGATGATCCGCCTTCTCCGCGACATAACGCCTCACTCCTCCCGAGAAGGGGCTGTAAAACTGGGTTAAATCACAAATTACCACTTGTGCCTGATTCAGAGGTGAACACCGAGCAGTGGAAAGGAGAGGCTTAGCCGGCCGATGGGATCTCGGGAGCGAATGGATCGGGCCAGCCTTTCGGTAGACGAAGCGGCCGCCCCTCCGGCATTTTCACGAAGGCCAGCGCCTGCTGACAGGTGATCAGGAGCGCTCCGTCACGCGGACGCTTGATCTCAAAGTGACACCAGAACCTTGCCGGGGTCGCCTCGCCGAGCCGGCCATGAACCTCCAACTCGTCACCGAGGATAGCCGGGCGCTTGTAGTCGATCTCCGTGCGTACGACGACGGGATAGACGGAGGTCTCGGCCATCCTCTGCCAGTCCATCCCGAGTTGCACGGCCAGGAGGGTGCGTGCCGTCTCGATGAAGCGGAGGTAGGCGATATTGTGCACGACGCCGCCGGCGTCGGTGTCGAAAAACATCACCTGGACGGAGGTGAGGATGGTGGAAGGGGAAGACATAGGCTGAAGGCTATTAGATGGAGGCACTTGTTGGCGGCGAACTCAGAAAAATCAGGAGTGCGGTTAGCTTGCTTGGGAGTCTGGCTAACAGCCTAAAAGTCTTCAGTCTAACCCCCTTTCTCCAAATGTCCCTCCTTGAGGAAGAGCTGGCGGTCACCGAGGGCGGCGAGCGCGGGATCGTGGGTGACGGCGACAAAGGTGCGGCCATCCTGGCGGGCAAGGCCGAGCAGGAGGTCGATGATCCCGGCCCCGGTGGCGGAGTCGAGATTCCCGGTGGGCTCGTCGGCAAAAAGAATCCCGGGGTCGTTGATCAGGGCGCGGGCGATCGCCACGCGCTGCTGCTCTCCTCCGCTGAGCTGAGAAGGAAGGTGCTCGAGGCGGCCCGAAAGGCCAACGCGGTCGAGCAAGGTGCGGGCCTTTTCCCCGCTTTTCTTGCCGTCCAGCATTGCCGGGAGCATCACGTTTTCCAGTGCGGTCAGCTCGGGGAGCAGAAAGTAGGACTGGAACACAAATCCCATCCGCCGGTTGCGCAGGAGGGCCAGCTTGTCCCCCCCCAGGGTGAAGAGCTCCTCCCCCTCGAACTCCACGGTCCCGGCGCGCGGATGTTCGAGTCCCGCCAGAATGTAGAGCAGGGTGGATTTGCCGGCACCTGAAGGGCCGCGCAGGAAGATGACTTCGCCCTTCGCAACGTCGAGTTCCACGCCACGCAGGACTTCAAGATGACTTTCACCGAGATCGTAGGTCTGAAGGAGGCCACGCGCTGATAGATGGGTCGAGGAATCGGTCATGCAGGAATGAGGCTACAAAGAGGATGAGAATATGGAACTCAGGAACTCAGGAAAAGAAAGCAAGGACTGCATCTATTAGAGGGGCGTATCACGGGAAAATGTCGGAGCCTCCCGCTGGAAAGCAGAAAACATACAAGGATTTACCAAAACCTTCCTGAGTTCCTGAGTTCCAAATTAATTTTTGCATCCCCACTCAATCCCCGAAGACGATGGCGCGGGAGCCGTGGACGACCACCCGGTCCTCGACGTGAAAGCGGACGCCGCGCGCCAGGGCGAGCTTCTCGCAGTCGCGGCCGAGCCGGCGCAGGTCTTCCGGCGCGTGGAAGTGCTCCGCATGGATCACCTCTTGATGGATGATCGGGCCGGCATCCAGCTCCTCGGTGGCATAGTGACAGGTGGCGCCGATGAGTTTCACGCCCCGGTCGTAGGCGCGTCGGTAGGGATCCGCTCCCGCAAAGGCCGGAAGGAGCGAGTGGTGGATGTTGATGATGCGGTTGGGATACTGGGAGCAGAGCCATCCGGGGAAGATCTGCATGTAGCGGCACAGAACGACCAGTTCCGCACTCGCTTCACCCAGCGTCTCCGCGAGCCTGCGAAAGCATGCCTCCTTCGCGGCATCATCGCCGGTCACGGGGAGATGAAGGAAGGCAAGGCCCTCCTGTTCAACAACGCCGCGCAGGTCGTCATGGTTGGAGATGACAAGGGGTATCTCGATGTTGAGCTCGCGGGTACGCCAGCGCCAGAGGATGTCGGCCAGGCAATGGTCCTGCCTGCTCACCATCAAGACGGTCCTGAGCGGCCGAGCCCTGTCACGCACCGACCAGCGGGCTCCAATCTCCGCGGCGATCGGCTGGAAAGCCTCGCGGACGGAATCAAGGGAGGCCGTGGGTGGGATCTCGAAGACGAAGCGGGCCAGGAACCACTCGTTGATCGTGTCGGTGTACTGGTTCACCTCAATGAAGTTTCCCCGCTGCGCCGCCACGAATCCTGTGATCGTGGCCAGCAAGCCGATGCGGTCGGGGCAATCGAGCGTCATGAGCAGGGTTGAGGGGGAGGTCATGTGGAGAAAAGATGCTGGATGTTGGATGCATTATGAAAGAGCAAAGGGCATCCGCGAGCTCTGTGCCCTATGCCGGAGCTCTTTTCAGGTTTCAAGTTTCAGGTTTCATCCCTTAACCTTTCCCCATGGCCAACATCCATATCGCCCGCAACCACGAGTCCCTTGGCACCTTCAGCGAGGAAGCCATCCGGGAGGGGATCAGCACAGGCCGCTTCACGGGAGCCGATCTTTGCTGGCGCGAAGGGATGCCGGCGTGGAAGCCGCTGGGCGAGATGGCTCCGCAATGGGGAATGGAGCTCCCCGCGCCGGCCCTTGCGCCTGATGTGGACCTCTCCAAGGCACCCCTCGGTGATGGAAGCGGGCCTTCCTGGGAAGATCGCGAGAACATCGGCTTTTTCCCTGCCATAGCCGGGACGCTACGGGCCGTTCTTTTCCATCCGGCGCAGACCTTCGCCTCTCTGAAGCAGACCGGCGGATTCGCCAGCCCCCTTCTCTACTTTGTGCTGCTGAGCAGCGTGATGTTTGCCGTATCCGCCCTCTATCAGATGGCAGGCTCGGCGGTGAACCCGGCCGTTCTCGGCCCTCAGTTCGAGCATGTTCCCAAGACGGCGATCACCGTGGCCCTGATCGGGTCGATCCTCATCTCCCCCGCCCTTTATGTGGTGACGGCATTCCTCTCCTCGGGGATCACCCATCTCTGCCTGAAGCTGCTGGGCGGTGCAAACAGGCCGTTTGAAACCACCTTCCGCGTCATCTGTTACGCGCAGGCGAGCGCAGCGGTGCTGAACATCCTTCCCGTCTTCGGAAGCCTCATCGGCATGATCTGGGGCGCCTGCTGCATCATCATCGGACTCAGGGAGGCTCATGGCACCGGAGGCTGGAAGGCGACGCTCGCCCTGGTGCTTCCGGGACTGCTTTGCTGCGGCCTGCTCGTCATCGTGGGTGCGGCGGCCGGGTTCGGCATCGCCGGAATGACCAAGATGGGACACTGATCCCCCATCCCTTCCCACCCCTTGATCCGGATCCACTGGCGGCCGCTGATTCCGGGCGAGCGAGATCCCGAACTCCTCTGGGGCGCGGTGATTTGCTCGGCGTGCGTCGTGGCCGCGGCATGGCTCCTGATAGGCCTTCCGACCCCGCCCTGCCCTCTCCACGCCCTGACCGGAATCCCCTGTCCGAGCTGCGGGATCACGCGCGGCCTGCTCCGACTGCTGAATGGTTCGGTGATGGAGGCCTTCCTGTTCAATCCGCTCATCATGACGGTGCTCGCCGGAGTCGTGCTCTATGTTCCCTACGCCGCGCTTGTCGTGATCGGAAGATTGCCTCGCCTCCGCTGGGAACCACTCCCGGAAACGTCGACACGGATCATCCGCATGACGGCCGTGATCTTGGTCTTGCTGAACTGGATCTGCCTGATCCTTCGCGAACGGTTTCCCGCCTGAACGGGAATCCCTGGAGCGATTTAACCCAGATTATGCCATAGAGAGGCAGCAACAGGTCTGGATGGTGAGTCTTCGGATGGTTAAAACCGTTGAAGGGTTGAAACGTTACAACGTGCTGACAGCAGGCAATCATTCCACTCTCTGAGGCGAGCCATGATCAGCAAACTTCTTGATGTCGCCTTCTCGAATTCAGGTTCAGGGGTTTCCGGATCCACCTTGTAACATTG
>JBIIGI010000116.1:0-3409 GCA_044236545.1 Chthoniobacterales bacterium | reverse complement strand
AGCTGATGCTGCTGGCCAATGAACTGGTCGCGCGGCATCTCAAGCGCCGCAAGCAACCCAACATCTACCGGATCCACGAGAAGCCCGAGCCGGAGAAGCTCGACGAGTACCGCGAGCTGGCCGCCACCTACGGGGTCAGGGCGGGCGATCTCGGCCACCGTCCCGAGTTGCAGAAGCTGCTCGACGGCCTCAAGGGGAAGCCCTACGCGAGCGCCCTCAAGATCGGCCTGCTCAAGAGCCTCAAGCGTGCGCGCTATTCGCCGGATCCCCTGGGCCACTTCGGTCTCTCCAAGTCCGACTACAGTCACTTCACCAGTCCCATCCGCCGCTACGCAGACCTGCTCACCCACCGCTCCCTCGCGCGCGATCTCGACCCGAGGCAGCCGGGGCCCTCTTCCGCCGACCTTGGCCCGGTGAGCGAGCACCTCTCCACCACCGAGCGGACCGCCGCGGATGCCGAAAAGGAATCCGTGCGACTCAAGAAGCTGGAATACTTCACCGCGCTTGCGGCCTCCCCGGAAAAGGGGGGCGTCGCCCCCTCCTTTGATGCGAGCGTCATCGAGGCCAGGAACTACGGCCTTCTCGTGGAGCTGCCCGAGGCGATGATGACCGGCCTCATACCCGTCTCCTCGCTCGACGACGATTTTTACCATTTCGACGCGCCCCGCTCCCGACTCGTGGGGAGGCATACAAGGCGTGTCCTGAAGGCCGGGGACCGCCTCCGCGTGCAGGTCTCGCGCGTCGACCCCTTCAAGCAGCAGATCGATTTCAAGGTGGCGGAGGAGGGGGATCGCCGGAAGGCGAGGGGCGACCGGCGAAGGTAGGCCCCGCTCCCCCCGGCTCCTTTCGGCTTTCAGCTTTGACGCCACTTGCCGCCGGCAAGCGGTGGCGCCCTCCGGGCTGAGGCTTGGCCTCAGTCTTCCGCGCATCGTCCCCGATGCTTGGTTCAGGTTTCATCTTTCATCCTTCAAGTTTCTTCCCCTATCCTCCCCCCATCGTGAGCACCAACCATCCCGTCACCATTGCCAAGCTGGAAGAGATCTACCGCTCCCCTTTCTTTGATCTCATCCAGCGCTCCCGCTCCATTCATCTCCAGAACTGGGACGAGGATAACGTCCAGCTCTGCACACTGCTGAGCGTCAAGACCGGAGGATGCAGCGAGGACTGCTCCTACTGCGCCCAGAGCGCCCGCTACAACACCGGGGTCAAGGCCGGAAAGCTCATGGGCTGCGACGAGATCCTGCCGCTGGCCAGGCAGGCGCGTGAAAGCGGCACCACCCGCTTTTGCATGGGGGCCGCATGGAAGGGGGTGAAATCGGGCGACGGTCGTTTCAATTCGATGCTCGAGACCGTCCGGGAGGTCAGCAAACTCGGCATGGAGGTCTGCGTCACCCTCGGTCAACTCGGGGACGAGGAGGCCCGTCAGCTCAAGGAGGCCGGAGTCACCGCCTACAATCACAACATCGACACCTCGCCCGAGTATTACCCGCAGATCGTCTCCACACACACCTTTGACGACCGCCTCAACACGATCGCCTCCGTCCAGAGGGCCGGCATGGCGGTCTGCTGCGGCGGCATCATCGGCATGGGCGAGACCGAACACGACCGCCTTCGCATGCTCGAGGTTCTCTGCGGATTCAATCCCCCGCCCGAGAGCGTGCCGATCAACTGCCTCATGTCGATGCCCGGCACCCCGCTCGAGCAGCAACCCTCCGTCGACATTTTCCAGCTCGTACGTCTGGTGGCCACCACCCGGATCATGCTGCCGAAGGCGCGCATCCGGCTTTCCGCCGGCCGCACCCGCCTGACACGCGAGGGGCAGGCTCTCTGCTTCTTCGCCGGTGCGAATTCGATCTTCTACGGTGACAAGCTCCTCACCGCCGCCAACCCCGGCACGAACGAGGACCTCGACCTGCTGCGCGCCATCGATTTGTGCCCGCAGGAGCAGTGTGTGCCGCAGGAAGGCCCGGTCCCGGCAGCGGTCTGAAAAGTTGGCGCGCCCGGCAGGATTTGAACCTGCGACCAAGGGTTTAGAAAACCCCTGCTCTATCCCCTGAGCTACGGGCGCCCATACCGACAGCGGTACCCTATCCGCTTTGGGCGGCAAGCGCAAAAAGTCTCGCTGGGGATCTTCGCCGGCCGCATTCTCTGCCGATGCTCGAGATCACGATTCTGGCCAGCGGCAGCAGCGGCAATTCCGCACTGGTGAGAACCGGGTCGGCCGCATTTCTGGTCGATGCCGGCCTGAGCGCCCGGGAACTGACGCATCGACTGGCCGCCTGCGGCGTGGAACCGCGTGACCTCCGAGCCATTCTGGTCACCCACGAGCACGGGGATCACACGAAGGGTCTCGCCCAATGGTCGAAGAGTCATGCCACGCCGATCTACTGCAACCGCCGGACCGGGGCCATCCTCCGGGAGAAGGTGACCGACTTCGGCGGCTGGAAGATCTTCGAGAGCGGTGCCGAATTCCCTCTTGAGGGGGCCATGGTCCGCTCCTTTCCCGTGCCGCATGATGCGGTCGATCCGGTCGGGTTCGTGATCAGGAGCGGCGGACGGGCTTTCGGTTTTCTGACCGACCTCGGCCACGCCACCACGCTGGTCACGGAGTCGTTAAGGGGTGTGGACGCGCTGCTTATCGAGTCCAATTACGACGAGGAACTTCTGCAGAAGGACACCAAGCGCCCGTGGGCCATCAAGCAGCGCATCCAGTCGCGCCACGGCCACCTCTCCAACGAAGCCGCCGCCGGGACGGTCGCTCAGATCAGGCACGACGGCCTCGGGCATCTCCTGCTCGGTCACCTCAGCCGCGACTGCAACAGCGAGGAACTCGCGCTGGCAGCGATGGGCCGCGTGCTGGAGGGGAGTTCCGTCGACATCTTCTGCGCCACGCAGGAAGAGATCAGTCCCAGCATCCGGCTGGGCTAGAGCGGCTTAAGTCATTCTATAGCCATTCTTTTGACGGCATCTGCCTTGCGGCAGACTGTGCCGCCCTGACGGACAACGACTCCGTCATTGTCTTACGCGCCCGTCGCAACGGGCTTGGTTGGGGCGGCATAGGGCACTCAGCAGTGTCGCGTCGCACGGGCAGTGGCACAACGACCACAGCCGCTCGCTTGCTCCTCGCTGATCACCCCATGGCGCTCCCAAATCTACGGCTACATCTTTACTTAAACCCAAAAATTGCATGAGGAACCCGAAGGTCCGGGAAAGGGGAGTTAAAATGGTTAGAACGTTACAACCAAGGCTCAGGGAAGAGCCGCGGAAGACTACCGAAGGTAGCCCTGAAAGGGCGCCACGGCATCCGGGAGGATGTGGCGTCAATGTTACAAGGTGGATCCGGAAACCCCTGAACCTGAATTCGAGAAGGCGACATCAAGAAGTTTGCTGATCATGGCTCGCCTCAGAG
>JBIIGI010000017.1:0-39888 GCA_044236545.1 Chthoniobacterales bacterium | reverse complement strand
AGGGAAGAGCCGCGGAAGACTACCGAAGGTAGCCCTGAAAGGGCGCCACGGCATCCGGGAGGATGTGGCGTCAATGTTACAAGGTGGATCCGGAAACCCCTGAACCTGTATTCGGGAAGGCGACATCAAGAAGTTTGCTGATCATGGCTCGGCTCAGAGAGTGGAATGATTGCCTGCTCTCAGCACGTTGTAACGTTTTAACCGTTGACGCCACTAGCCTCCCGGCAAGCGGTGGCGCCCTTACGGGTCACGACTGCGCGTGATCTACCGCGCATGTTCCAGCATGCTTGGTTCAACGGTTTTAACCATCCGACGACTCACCATCCGGGTGGACCATCCAGACCTGTCGCCGCCTCTCTATCGCATAATCTGGGATTAATCAGCGGTTCATTAATCCCCAAGGTTTTACGGGACGGGCTCCCCGAGTTGTGCCGGAGTCGATGCCCCCACCCGCTCATCCTCATTGCTTCCCGGAGGCAGGGTGCAGTGAACGTCAAACTGCCGGGTTTTTCCGCCACGCAGGATAACGACGCGGATGGTTTGACCGGCGGTCAGGTAAAATGAGGCCCCAAGGACATCCTCGGGTTCGGCGATCATGCGGTCACCGAGGGAGAGGATGATGTCGCCCGGCTGCAGTCCCGCCCTTTCTGCCGGGCTGCCAAGTTCGATGCTCACAAGGCGGGCGCGGGAGTTGCCCTGCGGCACGGCAGCCTCCTCCACGACGGCACCGACCCATCCGGGTTCCAGTCGGCCGGAGCGGAGGATGTCCTGGTGGAGTTTTTCTATGGCAGAGGCGGGAAGAATTCTGCAGATGCCTAACTGCGTGTTGCCGGAGATGACCATGCCCAGGAGGTTTCCTGAGAGATCCAGAAGGGGGGAGCCTCCTTCACCTTCGGTCAGGGAGAGGTTTGCCGTGAGGTGCGGGACGCAGTGGAAATGGTTTCCATCGTGATTTTCGAGGCCGGTGATCATACCGAGCGCCGGGGTAGCCCCGTTTTCCCGGGGAAAGCCGATCCCGAGCACGGGGGTCAGCGCGGGTGGGATGGTGATGGACCGGGCGGGAAGGAAGCAGTTGCCGGTTAATTCGGATGCCCCCGTGGTTTCGTTGGCCTTGAGGAAGGCGAGGCCGCTCTGAGAATCGATCGCAAGCACCCGGGCCGGAAGGGCGGATCCTTCCTGTAGGATCGTGATCTCGCTGGCGCCGCGTATAATGTCGGCGATGGTGCAGACGGTCCCGGTGGGATCAATGTAGAATCCGGTTCCGTTGACCTCCCCGTGTCCGTCGGCACAGCGGATCCGCACAACGGCCGGGGACTTTTCACGGGTGATCGCCCTGATGCGTGACGTGACTTTCGAGGAGAGTTGCTCGTTTCCTGACGATGCTGCGTTCCCGATCCCCGTGACCAAAAGACAGGGGAGGATTCCGGAAACCAGAAAGATCCGCATCCGTGGAGCAAGGGAACCTCCGCGGAGGATACGGCGGCTTGTCGTCGATCTCCGGAATCTAGAAACTGAGCGGCGATTCATGGCTCGCCGGACGGGCTTGCAGGAGGTAGGAGGGAGGGAAGAGGGGGGATGAGTGAACCGAACGTGAGGGGGCGTCCACCCGGAGGGACACCGGTTGCATTTTCCGGATTGTCACCGGTGTGGATCCGTAGGAGACGGCGTAGGATCCGGGAGAGGGGTTCGGTACGGGCGTGAGCTTGAAGATGGCCACTCCCGCGACGACGGCGACGGCGGTTGCTCCGGCATAGGCGATGCCCGGAACCCGGAGCGTGTCCATCAACGAGGAGAAGCGTTCGAGGAGTTGGGCCGAAAAGCTGGGTTTCAGCAGTTCCGCGCGCTGACGGATATGGAACTCGCGAAGGAAGTTCTCATGGTAGCCGACAGGGGGCTGTTCGTAGCGTTTCAGTCGGATGATGCGGTGCATGGGCTCGTTACTCATCTTTGCTGATCTCGTGATGCGGTTTTGACCTAGTACTTCCTAAACTCATGGAGGTGGTTTTGCAACTGCCGGTGGGCATAAAAGAGTCGTGAGCGCACCGTTCCCTCCGAGATTCCCAGGATCTTGGCGATTTCAGCATGGGGCATGCCTTGGATATCGAACATGGTGACCACGATTCTATGGTCATGAGACAGCTTCATCATGGCGCCGTTCAATTTTTTTTGAAGTTCGTGGATCGAGACCTCCCGGTTGGGATTCCCGTTGCCATTGCTGGTTGCCGCGATGAAGTCGGGATCGTTGGCAATGTTGCTGTCCGGATCGTTGAGGCTGGGGTGCTGTCGTCGGTTCCTTTTCTTCAGGAAATTGATCGTCATGTTGACGGCGATCGAGTGCATCCAGGTGTAGAAGCTCGATTTGCCCCGGAAATTGCAGATTGAGCGGTAGGCCTTGGAGAAGACATCCTGAAGCAGATCGTTGGTGTCCTCGTGGTTGGAGGTCATGTGGTAGATCAGCCCGTAGAGCCGCGGACTGTAGCGAACCACCAGTTCGTCGAAGGCCGACGGGTCACCCCCCTGTGTCCGGGCGACCAGTTCCTGGTCATTATTCGGGGGAGTCTCCAACTCGGTTGTCATTTGCAGGTATGTTTCATAACAGGAGTACGGTCGCCGGCAAATCGCTTTCCTTGGGAAAATTGACCCCGATGCCGACTTTGCATGCACGCATGTTGAGTCCGGGGTGGTCATCAGATTTTCACCATCCGGCTTGTTTTTCGAGGAGGTGGCTCCTATAAGAAAAACTCATGAGCGGCACGGCCTCTTCCAAAAAATCCTCTTCCTGCTGTCTTCCGCTTTTTTCCTCCCCGATCGGGAGGAAGTGGATCGTCGCCATCACCGGCATCATCCTCATCCTTTTTGTCATCGCCCACCTGCTCGGGAATCTCTCCATCTTCCTCGGCCCCGAGGCCATCAATGCGTACGCCGCAAAGCTTCAGGACCTCGGTGCGCTCCTTTGGGTGGCCCGGATCGGCCTTCTGCTCGCAGTCTTTCTTCACATCTGGTTCACGATCTCCCTCTGGCGTGAGAATCTGGCCGCCCGCCCGCAGAAGTACGCGGTGAAGAACGACCTTCAGACCACGGTCTACGCCCGTCTGATGCGCCTCTCCGGTCTGGTCGTCCTCGCCTTTGTTCTCTTCCATCTGGCCGAGTTCACCTGGCAGGCCTTCACTCCCGAATACAAGACCTGGGTCGATGCGCAGGGGCGTCACGACGTCTACCGCATGGTCATCGCCGGGTTCTCCAGCCCCTTCGTGACCGGCTTCTACCTCCTTGCGATCGGGCTCCTGGCCATGCACCTGAGCCACGGCATCGCCAGTCTCTTCCAGACGCTCGGGATCACCACCGCCAAGATGCGCCCGCTCTTCGAGAAAGGGGGCCGCGCCATCGCCTGGATCATTTTCGCCGGATACGTCTCCATCCCGCTTGCCGTCTTCTTCGGCATCCTGCGCTATCCCGCCGCCGCCTGTTCCCTTTGCCGCTAAGGAATTCCTAAAACCTCACGACCTTTCACGACCATGATTCTTGATGCCAAAATCCCCGACGGTCCGATTGAGAAGAAGTGGACCTCTTTCAAGAACAACGCGAAGCTCATCAGCCCCGCCAACAAGCGCAAGTTCAAGGTCATCGTCGTCGGCACAGGACTCGCCGGCTCCTCCGCCTCCGCCACCCTCGCCGAGCTCGGCTACCAGGTGGAGACCTTCTGCTTCCACGACAGCCCTCGCCGCGCCCACTCCATCGCCGCGCAGGGAGGCATCAATGCTGCCAAGAACTACCAGAACGACGGCGACAGCGTCTGGCGCCTCTTCTACGACACCATCAAGGGAGGCGATTTCCGCGCCCGCGAGGCGAATGTCTACCGCCTTGCCGAGGTGAGCGGGAACATCATCGACCAGTGCGTCTCCCAGGGCGTCCCCTTCGCCCGCGAATACGGTGGGGAACTCACGAACCGCTCCTTCGGCGGCGCCCAAGTCTCCCGCACCTTCTACGCCAAGGGCCAGACCGGCCAGCAGCTCCTGCTCGGCGCCTACTCCGCCCTGAGCGCCCAGATCGCGCTCGGCCGCGTGAACATGCACGAGAACTCCGAGATGCTCGACCTCGTCCTTGTCGAAGGCCATGCCAAGGGGATTGTCACCCGCAATCTCGTCACCGGCGAGATCACGACCCACGCCGCCGACACCGTCCTGCTCTGCACCGGCGGCTACAGCAACGTCTACTACCTTTCGACGAATGCCCGCGGATCCAATGTCACCGCCACCTGGCGCGCCTACAAGCGGGGCGCCGCCTTCGCCAATCCCTGCTACACCCAGATCCACCCGACCTGCATCCCGGTCGCCGGCGACTACCAGTCGAAGCTGACCCTCATGTCCGAGTCGCTCCGCAACGACGGACGCGTCTGGGTGCCCAAGAAGAAGGGCGACACCCGAGCCCCGCAGGAGATCCCCGAGGAGGAGCGCGACTACTTCCTCGAGCGGAAGTACCCCAGCTACGGCAACCTCGCTCCCCGCGACATCGCCTCCCGCAGCGCCAAGGAAGTCTGCGACGAGGGCCGCGGCGTCGGTCCCGGCGGACTCGGCGTCTACCTCGACTTCGCCGATTCCATCAAGCGCCTCGGCGAGAAGACCATCCGCGAGCGCTACGGCAACCTCTTCGAGATGTACGCGAACATTACTGGGGAGAGCGCCTACGAGCGCCCCATGCGTATCTATCCCGCGCTCCACTACACGATGGGCGGACTCTGGGTGGACTACAACCTCATGAGCACCATCCCGGGACTCCATGTCCTCGGCGAGGCCAACTTCTCCGACCACGGGGCCAACCGTCTCGGAGCCTCCGCCCTCATGCAGGGACTGGCCGACGGCTACTTCGTCATCCCCAATACCCTCGGGGAATACCTCTCCACCCAGTTCGGCAAGAAGGTATCCACCGACATGCCCGAGTTCAGGAAGACCGAGCAGGAAGTCCGCGATCGCGTCGAGAAGCTCCTCTCCGTGAAGGGGAGGGTTCCCGTCGACGAGTTCCACCGCCAGCTCGGCCTCATCATGTGGGATCAATGCGGCATGGCCCGCAGCGAGGAGAGCCTGAAGAAGGCCATCTCCGAGATCCGCGCCCTCCGCGAGCGCTTCTGGAAGGAAGTCGCCGTCCCCGGCACCGGAGTCGAGCTGAACCAGTCGCTCGAGCGCGCCGGACGAGTCGCCGACTTCCTCGAGTTCGGCGAACTCCTCTGCCTCGACGCCCTCACCCGCGAGGAATCATGCGGCGGCCACTTCCGCGTCGAGCATCAGACCCCGGACGGCGAGGCCCTCCGCCACGACGACAAGTTCGCCGAAGTCTTCGCCTGGATGTTCCAAGGGGAGGGGAATGATCCCCAGCTCCTCCGCGAGCCCCTGAACTACGAGGCAGTCCACCTCGCCACCCGCAGCTACAAGTAACCTCCGAGAGCCACGACCATGAGCACCATGAATTTCCATCTCCGACTCTGGAAGCAGAAGTCCAAGGAGAGCGCGGGAGAGTTTGTCGACATCGACGCCAGGGAGATCCCCTCCGAGTGTTCCTTCCTCGAGATGCTCGACATCGTGAACAACCGCCTCACCGCCGAGGGGAAAGAGCCCGTTGCCTTCGAAAGCGATTGCCGCGAGGGCATCTGCGGCACCTGCAGCATGGTCATCAACGGCGTCCCCCAGGGACCCGGTCGCGGCGCCGCCTGCCAGGTCTACATGCGCAAGTTCGAGAACGGCCAGACCATCACCGTCGAGCCATTCCGTGTCGGCGCCTTCCCGATCGTCAAGGATCTCGTGGTCAACCGCAGCGCCTACGACCGCATCATCCGCTCCGGCGGCTTCATCAGCGAGCACACCGGTGGAGCGCCCGACGCCTCCACCACCCTCATTCCCAAGCCAGTGGCCGACGCTGCCATGGATGCCGCCGCCTGCATCGGATGCGGAGCCTGTGCCGCCGCCTGCCCGAACAGCTCCCCCATGCTCTTTGTCGGCGCCAAGGTCACCCACCTCGGACTTCTTCCCCAGGGTCAGGCCGAGCGCAAGAAGCGCGCCCGCAGCATGGTCCGCACCATGCAGGAAGAGGGCTTCGGCAACTGCTCCAACTACTACGCCTGCGAGGCCGTCTGCCCCGCGAATGTGTCGGCGAGCGTGATTGCGAGGTTGAATAGAGACTACATCGCTGGAGAGGTTTCGGAAGCCGTTGGCGCGATAGACTAAGGGCTGGCTCTTTTAGCGCGGGGCGTTGTTGCCCTGCGCTTGCAGTGTGATTCACACAGCTGCGCTTGGTCGCCTAGCCCCGCATCTAAAATACCATCGCCCTTGGGCTGGCTCTTTTTGCAAAGCCGAGTGGGTAGCACGGATTAGCCTGTGCGAAGCACAGCCCCCAAGGGGCTAGGCCGTCGGGAATACGGATGGCCGGTAGGCCACCGGATAGACAGCGTATGCGCTGCCTGAAAGGAGAAATGAGTGGAAGCGAATGAGTCAAACGGCGAGGCAATATGATTCACTACAGCTTCGCTTGCAGGCCTTGCGGTGCATCGAAACTTGCTGCGCTTGAAGAACCGAAACCGTAATGGATGTAGGGAAAAATCTTTGGGGGTAGGACGCTCTGTGTCTCGTTGGGGTGGTAGGGTGGGATGAAATGATCTCGTCACATATAGTGCAACCCGTTACTGGTAGGACATCTCTCCTATGAACAGAATCTATCAAGGACGGGTTACCCGGATCGAAGCCAAAAAGGAAGACGGCACCTTTGAGCAGGTTGCTTTCGGACAGGATCAGTCGACATGTCCACTCTGGCAGCATCACACGATCTTCCAGGATGCCGTGAACTACTACCTGCTGGCGATGGCATCGTTGGCCAAGGAACAGATCAAAGGGGCCGATAAACTCATGAGCGACCTTCCCAAGAGGATGGTCGAGGCTTGGGAGACATTTCCGCGCACTGACGCAGCGCGTGCGGGGGCTCGTTCCCTCAGGGATTCTGTAGCCCCATGGATCGGGTTGGATGGATCTTCGACGATCGATCAGGCTTATGATTCGATCCTCAATGGAAACAAGGTCGACAAGAAGGCTCTATCCTACGCGCTGGCCCTGGTGCTTGAAGAGTGTTCGGGAGATAGCGGAATTCAGCAGGGTGGGCGAGAATATCTACCCAAGCTCTGCGTTTCTGATTTCGATGGGACTTTTGATTACAGCGTTTCGGCTCTCGCTTCTGATAATGGAAAACATCGCTTGGGAAAAGTTCTTCACGGAAATCCGAGTGAGGGGGATCTGAGAAAAATTGCCTCAGAGATGGATCTCTCGTGGATGGTCAAAATTTCGCCGGAGAAGTTCTACGAAGGTGAGGAAGCGATCAAGCGACTTAACCAAGCTATTGATCATCTGGAGTTGATGATCGTATCGCCATCAGAGCGACTAAGGGCCTATCTGGTTGCTGTGCCTGATGCTGTAGAACGCATTAATTCCATGCGAGATGCGGTGAAAACAATGCCTGAGGGATTCAGGGTTGTTCGTAATAAGAAACCACCTTCCTTGGATGTCCTTTTCTCGGCCATCGCCTTCATGGCGTTTCCTTCGTTTCTGACTGCGGCCTGCCTAAAGCTCGGGATTAGTGAGACACCTGCATCTGCTGAATCCACCAAGAGCAAGGAAGGAATTGAATTTGCTTCCCTCGGCGACGACCCGGTGAAGCTGGCACGGGGAGCCCGTGGCTATGTCTTCCCTGCTTTCACGGCGCTACCTCGTTGGAAGCCTGCGAATCCCGGCAAGCCCGCCTGGAAGGAGTTCGACATCGCGGCTTTCAAGGAAGCCCTCAAGGCACTCAACCAGTTTCGGCTCAAGACCGAAGAGCGCGAGGAAAAGAAAGCTAATCTAGAGGGCCTGATTGCCCACCTCATCGGCTCACCGATCAAAGGGTGGAAACCCTCCAGGGAAGATGGAGAGGAAGGTGAGATTCCCGATCCGATTGATCCCATTCTGCTGAAGCTGGGTTGGGCGCTTGAAGAGGAGATGACTCGAGGTCTCTCCGAAAGCGTCGTCGGTGAGAAGAGAAATCTATCGTTCGGCGCGGGGTGCATTCCTCATCGCGACGGGGGATGGACGGTGACCCGGGCCTCCCTGCGTGGTCTGCGGGACATTGTTCAGGAGTGGCGCAAAAAAACAGCAAAGAACGGTCCGGAGGTCTCCACCGAGACTCTCGCCAAAGTCGTGAAGAATTACCAAGGGAGGGAGGAAAAGGCGGCTTCTATCGGATCGGTTGGACTTTTTCTGACCCTCTGCGAGCCGAGATTCCGCCCTCTCTGGATGACGGTTGACGAGGATGAGGGAGACGAGGCCGAGGAGAACCGATTTCTTCGGAGTCTCGCCGACCTTCATGACTCCGTTGAAGAGTACGAGAGGTGCAAGGAGGCGATCAACCTGACTCCTGCTGAACCAAGACACTCATCCCGGCATTATCCTTTTGACGACTTGGCCTATGCGAATCGTAAAAAAGGACCAACTAAAAAAGAACTACAGCAGAACAAGCAATTTCTAGATGAGGGATGCTTTGATCTGGAAATGATCAGAGAAGAACGGAATGGCCATTTGGGGAAACAAAGCATCAGGATCCACTATTCTGCTCCGAGGTTTCGGAGGGACGGTTTGAGTGGATCCGATCGGGAAGGTTGGCTCCAGCCGATGATGAAGGCGCTCGATCTTAAAAAGATCAAAACAATAGAGAGATTCGATCCTTCATTTACACTAATGCCTGAATTCGGCGAGTTGTGTTCACTTCGATTCTTGTTGAACTTTGTAGCTGTTATCGATCCGGAGCCTATGCAGGTTGCTCTTGGTAAAGCTCTTCTTTGGAACAAGCAATTCCACGGATTCAAGGAGAAGAAAAAAACAAAGCACATCTACCTCCATTGGCCCGGAACCGCGGATCCCTCGAAGATGAAGGTGACCCCTTGGTGGGAGAATCCTTCGGTCGTTGAACAAGGCTTCACGGTGCTGGCCACCGATTTGGGACAGAGGACCGCCGGAGCATGGGCTCTCCTGCGCGTCACGGCATCGAAAAACGATTCCCCGCGCCCGATCCGGTCGATCGGCCATGATGGCAAGCGGGAATGGTTCGCCGAGATCCTGAAGACAGGTATGCACCGCCTGCCGGGAGAGGATGCCTACATGCGGAATAAAGGCGGGCTCATGGAGCAGGAGAAATCCGGAAAGACCGGCCGGATTGCTTCCGAGGCCGAGTGGAGGGAGTCGCTGGAATTGGCTAAGGCTCTGCTAGCCGACTGTCCGGAAAACTGGGTTGGGGAGAGGCCCGATGAAAAATCCTACTCCGAGCAAAACGACTCCCTCATCGTCTTGGCGAATCGCCGCCTAAGCCGCCTCGGAATCTTCCACCGCTGGTCCTGCTTCGATCCCGAGAAAGAAAGCGACCCAGCGCGGAGGAAATCCCTTGTCTGGAAGCTCGTTGCTGAACTCGAGCAGTGGGAGGATGAAGAGGTGAGGGGATGGGCCTCGGCTCTGGCGTCCGGGGATGTGGCCGCATTCAAGGAATCCGCAGGGAGGGCCTTCGCCGCCTACAGGTACAGCCTTCTTCCTCTCCTTGTTCGCCTTGCAGAGCGAGTTGCTCCCCTCCGTGAGGACCGATGGGAGTGGATTGCACGGGAAGACGGCACGCCCTATGGAAATCTCATCAGAAAACCCCGGGATCCTGGAGCCGTGAAGCCCCTCGTCCGCGGTCAGCGCGGTCTCTCTCTTGCTCGGATCGAGCAGATGGAGAACCTCCGCAGGCTTTTCCTTCGCTACAACAGATCCCTCGACCGCGAGGCCGGACAACCTGCGGCCTTTGGTAGGGCCGATGCGGGCCGCTCCTCTGGTGAGCCTTGTCGGGATCTTCTGGAAAAAATTGACCGGATCAAGGAGCAGAGGGTCGATCAGACAGCCCACCTGATCCTCGCGCAGGCGCTCGGTGTGAAGCTGGCGCCCCACTCTCTGGACGGAAAGGCCCGGTTGGCAGGGGATCATCACGGGGAGTATGAAAAAATCTCCGGACGTGAACCGGTCGACCTCGTCGTCATCGAGGATCTGAGCCGCTACCTTTCCTCGCAGGGGCGCGCTCCCTCGGAGAATTCACGACTCATGAAGTGGGCTCATCGTGCCATTCGAGACAAGGTGAAGATGCTCGTGGAGGAACCGTTCGGCATACCCGTGCTGGAGGTCCCCGCCGCTTACTCCTCGCGTTTCAGTGCCGTGACGGGTGAACCGGGATCCCGGTGCGAAGAACGGGCAACCCTCGACGAGTATCTCAAGGGGATCCTCACCCGCCGCTCCTTGACCCCGCCCTCGCAGGGCCAATCGGACCTTCGTCCCGCTTACCAAAGACTTCTCGCGCAGTTCGCGGAGTTGGATCGGCTTAATACCCCGCGACTTGCCTCTGGAAAGTCGCCCTTCACCCTCCTTCTTCCCAAGCCCGGAGGTCCGCTTTTCCTAGGAGCAGCATCCGGTGGGCCGGCCGTCCAGTCCGACATGAATGCCGCGATCAACCTTGGCTTCCGAGCGGTTGCCTCCCCCGGCGCCCTGCACCTCCTTCACAGGGTCAGGAGCCAGAGCGATGGGCAGGAGATCACCACCCTTGTGAAGAACGCCCGTGAGAAAGCCGCCTATGGCGGCAAGGGAGTTCCCATCACCATGAAGGGCGCTGCATCCCCGAAACTCTCGAAATCCGCCAACTTCTTCCACGATGCTAAGGGGATCTCCCGGTTCGACAGCGGCGAGATCACCCTCGGAGGAAAGACGATTCCCGTCGCCTCAGGCATCGGCCTCTGGCACGCCGTCAATGAGGCATTCCTGCCAAGGATCGTCGCGCTAAATGAGGAGAGGTTGATGAGAATGCTCCCGGTGTTCGACGAGAAGGACCAGATCCCGATGTGATGGCTGCCGAGGAGGGGCCGTTGATGCCGGTACGCCGGCTTCATAACTACGCCTACTGCCCACGGCTTTTCTATTACCAGTGGGTGGAGGGTGTTTTTGTCGAGAACGCGGACACCGTGGAGGGAACCATCCTGCATGCCCGTGCCGACAAGCCGGGGCAAATGACTGCGGATCTCCAAGGAATGGATCTCCCCGAGGGTGCAGTTCTGAGAAGTCTGCAGTTGGAGAGTGCAACCCTCGGCCTCACAGGAAAAATCGACATCTGTGAGCAGGGACCGGAGGGAGTCGAGATCATCGACTACAAGAAAGGGAGTGCCCGACGAGATGGGGATGGCACCAGGATGGCCAAGCATGCCGACTCCATCCAAGTGGCCGCCTACGCCCTACTCCTGAGAGAGGAGGGGGTGAGGGTTTCCGGTGCGTCCATCTACTATGCAGCCGAGAAGCGGAGGGTGCGTGTCGAATTGGATGAGTCCCTCTTTGAGGAGGTTCGAGTCCTTCATCATTCGGCTCTCGGAGTTGCCGGCGCGGCTGTTTGCCCTCCTCCGCTGAAGGGGGATCCTAGATGCCTTCATTGTTCTGCCTATCCGGTTTGCCTGCCGGAGGAGAGCGCATGGTGGGCCGACGATGCGGTAAGTCCGCCTCATCCCCCCGTACCCCCTAGACCAGAGAGCGGGGACGGGGAGGTTCTTGTTGTTCAAGACTCCAGAGCCCATGTCGGCCTCCGAGGCGATCAGGTCGTGGTCAACCGAGAGGGCGAGACATTGGCGAAACTTCCGCTGAACCAGATCCGGCATCTCTTTCTCTACGGAGTGCCGCAGGTCAGTTCCCAACTCGTGCATGCCCTGTTGGAACGGGAGGTCTGCGTGGCGTATTTCTCCGCGGCGGGGCGCTTTCTGGGAATGCTGGGAGGACTTCCCGCGAGCGGCGTTGATGCACGCAGGGGGCAGTACCGGATGTTCGATCAACCGGGGATAAGGCTGATTCTTGCGAGAGAGGCTCTGCGGGCGAAAATCCACAACCAGAGGGTCATGCTAATGCGGAACGGAGATGTGCCGGAGGGAGTATTGGAGACGATGGCAAACTACCGCTCAATGGTTGAGGAAGCGGCTGATCTGGAAATTGCACGCGGAATAGAGGGGGCTGCTGCCGCGCTCTACTTCTCGCAGTTCCCAACGATGATCAAGGAGTGTTCCTGGGCGCGTTTTGCCTTCGAGGGCAGGAATAGAAGGCCTCCCAGAGATCCAGTCAATGCGATGCTTTCCCAAGGGTATAGCATCCTGTCCAAAGAAACGGCGGGAGTCTGCTATGCGGTGGGGCTTGATCCATTCCTCGGATTTCTCCACCAACCCCGTTATGGGAGACCAGCCCTGGCCTTGGATCTCATGGAGGAATTCCGGCCGCTGATCGCTGATAGTGTGGTGATCTCTTTGCTCAATCGCCGTGAGATCTCCGAGTCGGATTTTATTTCAACGACATCTGGGACCTTCCTGAATGAGCGCGGTAGAAAAATATTCTGGGAGGGGTGGTTCAGGCGCATGGATACGGAGGTTTCACACCCTGAATTCGGATACAAAATGTCGTATCGCAGGATGATTGAAGTCCAAGCCAGGCAACTATGGCGATTCTGTCGAGGTGAGGTTCCTCGATATCACGGCTTCACGACGCGCTGAGTATGGCACGCCGGCGTTACATTATTACCTACGATATCTCCGATCCGAAGAGACTCCGAAATGTGGCCAAGACGCTGGAGGGGTACGGAGTGCGGCTCCAGTTTTCCGTTTTCGAGTGTCTTCTTGATTCCATGAGGCTGTCCAAGGCTCAGGCGGCACTCCGGAGCATCATTGATTTTTCTGAGGATCAGATCCTGTTCATCTACTTGGGGCCTGAGGCAACCGATATTGGTCTCTCAATGGAATCGCTTGGTCGACCCTATCGACAGAGGACATTGGTTACTATTGTCTGATTTTAATTGCATCACATGGGGCATACTGCAAGATGGTCATGGCCACGTTGCCAACGACCTCTTTTCTTCCGCCCTCGGAAAAGCATGTTCTTTGAAATTGCGACGACTGCGGTTTGCGAGCGCCCCAAGTGGCGCGGGGTTCCTGCGTGAACGCTCGCGCTCAGCTTGGATAGATTCTTTCTGCAATCTTATAGGTCGTACGAAACACAAGTGAGAGAGTGCAATGCTAATACCTGAGTAGCGCTCGCGGCGTTCCTAGTTGATCTCTGACCAAATGGATGAAATCAAGGGGTGGGCCGCAGTCGCCGCTGTTTCAAGGAGACTGAGGCGGCACAGCCACGCTCAGAGCGATGTCACCGGGCTGGTCGCCGCAGTCGCCGCTGTTTCAAGGAGACTGAGGCGGTCAAGACCAATCAGGTCTGCGTGATCCCTGCCGACGCCGCAGTCGCCGCTGTTTCAAGGAGACTGAGGCGGTCTGGATCACCCCACGAGGCGTTCCGCGCCTATAGCGCCGCAGTCGCCGCTGTTTCAAGGAGACTGAGGCGGCAGCTTGTCCTTCACATTGTCGAAGATCACCGAGTCGCCGCAGTCGCCGCTGTTTCAAGGAGACTGAGGCGGGACTACGACGCAACAGCAAAGACAACCCGATATGAGGCCGCAGTCGCCGCTGTTTCAAGGAGACTGAGGCGGCTGTTGCTGCTGGCCCTCTTCATCCTGCCAAAGTGCCGCAGTCGCCGCTGTTTCAAGGAGACTGAGGCGGCACACGGACCCAGCACCCTACCCAAGCTGGCAAAATGCCGCAGTCGCCGCTGTTTCAAGGAGACTGAGGCGGGACGCGCAGCTTCAGGTTCTCTTCCCTCCAGCGCTGGCCGCAGTCGCCGCTGTTTCAAGGAGACTGAGGCGGATGCCCGACACCATCGTTTCCAAATCAGCCCGGTGGGCCGCAGTCGCCGCTGTTTCAAGGAGACTGAGGCGGTCTGGAGCCACAGGGGATCTTGTTCTGTGTTATTGGCCGCACTCGCCGCTGTTTCAAAGAGCCTGAATCCGAATCAAGGCCGAGCCTCTCGGCCCTGTGCCTCTTGTGCATTCTGTGGCAAATCCACCTGCATTGGCTTCTCCATCAAAGAGCCTGAAACCTCCTCTCATGAATGGTTGTGGATATGGTGGCTGTAGCGTTAGTAGCGATTATTCAATTGACTTGAAAGCCGATTGGGCGAGGCTTTCTGCATCATGAATACGATGACTGAGAACAGACTGGATGCCTCTCTGATGAGCAAGGTGGAGCGGGGTCGTCTCCCGATGCTCCGCGATATGATCCGCAGGGATCGCCATCCGAAGCTCAAGAGCAAGGATGGCACTGAAATCCTACTCCCGCAGGTGCTCAATGACTTCCTCGTGCAGGTTCTCGATGGGATGATGCAGGGGAAGGCGATCACCCTGATGCCGGAGGATGAGACATTCACCACGCAGGCCGCCGCGAACTATCTCGGAATGTCCCGTCAGTTCCTCGTGAAGCTGCTGGAGGCAAAGGAGATCCCCTTCCATCGCGTGGGGACGCATCGCCGGATCTTCTTCAAGGATCTCCGGGAGTATGCCAAGAAGCGCGATGCGAAGCGTAGGGAGACGCTAAGCAACCTCTTTGACGAAGTGCATAAGGCGGGGTTCTACGACACGGACTACACGGGGGACTGATGTGACGGCGGACTTCCCGGTCGTTCTGGACGCCTGCGTGCTCGCCAATTTCGGCGTGTGCGACCTGTTCCTGCGACTGGCGGAGCATCCCCGTCTCTACACCCCGAGGTGGTCGGAGAAGATCCTCTCCGAGGTGAATCGGACACATCTGCGAAAGCTGAAGTGGCCGAGGAAGCTTGCTGATTCGTTCCAGGAGAAAATCCGTATGTCTTTCCCGGAGGCCTCAATCACGGGTTACGAGCCTCTCATCACCAAGCTCAAGAATCACAGGAAAGACCGCCATGTGCTGGCCGCTGCCGTGAAGGGTCATGTTCCGGTGATCGTGACCTTCAACCTGAAAGACTTTCCCGAGGCAGCTCTCGCTCCCTGGGGAGTGAAGGTGGTCCACCCGGAGGAGTATCTCCTCAATCTCTATGAGATGCACCCTGCGGTCGTGATGGGGAAGCTTTCGGCTATCAGCAAGAGGGACGGCAATGATCTGGAGAAGACGGTTCTGAAGCTCGGGATCAGCCTCAAGCTATTTGCCAGCAAGATCCTCGAGGATATGGGGATGGAGGATGGCTCTCGTATCCCAATCCCACGCAAGCGCTCCTGATGCCATGACCACTTCATGGTGAATCTCGCAGCAGTCGCCGGTGTTTCAAAAAGCCTGAATCGGGCTTGCAAAACGTGTGCCGATAAGGCATCCTTTCTTTCAGATGCGTTTTGAATGGGATCCATCCAAAAATGAACTCATCAAATCGACCCGTGACATTTCTTTCGAGTCCATCGTCGTTCACCTCGGGTTGGGCGATCTCTGGAGGGTTGCCGATCATCCTGATCAAGCGAGCTACCCCGGCCAGAAGCTCTTCTTTGTCATCGTTGAGGATTACATCCACATCGTTCCCTATGAGGAGAGGGGGGATGTGATCTGGTTGATCACCATCATTCCGAGCCGCAAAGCCACCCGTGACTATCTGGAGGAAAAAACCAATGAAACTGACTAAAGCTGAGCAGGAGATCGGAGATCTGTACGAGTCAGGGAAGATTGCCACGGATAAACCACGCAAGGCTATGCTCAAAAAGCTCGCGACTGCGGCCGACAACACTTTCCGCAAGGATCGTCGGATCAATATCCGGCTTTCCGAGCACGATATGGTTGGTATCCAGCGTGTAGCTGCTTCCAAGGGGGTTCCTTACCAGACCCTCATCTCGGGACTGATTCATCAGTTCGTGGAGGGGGATCTGATCGAGAAGGCATAACAATCTGAAAACGGGTCAGTCCCTAGTATCGACGCTTTTCTGTGAGTGATCTGGAGTCACTCCCTCCAGAGCTTTGGCTGTGGCATCGGGATGACGGGTTATAGGACGAGACGCATCCCTCCTCCAAGCTGGGTGATTTAGACCAACCCCTTCATCCCTGTGAATCCTTCCCTGTCTCTGCCGCTAACAGTCTAAAAGTCTTCAGTCTAACTCGCTAAAAATAGTCCGTCCCTAGTATCGACGCTTTTCCGAGAAGGATTCAGGTTGATCCTTTCACGGCCCAGAGTTGATAGGCGGTGTAGACCATCACCGACTCCGGATCAGAGGCGATGTCGTCGAAGTCGCGGTTCATCTGATCGGCCAGCTCCTTGGTTATCCTTTCCTGGGCCAGAAGTTCGGGGATTCCGCTGGCGAAGATGGCCTGAAAATAGCGGACCATGCCGATTCGTTCCTCCCGGGTCAGCCGCTTGTCGGCATGGGGCGAGATCTCGGTCTGCGTGACTTCCGTGAGGCCGGCATCCAGGGCCAGATTGGCAAGGCGAATCCCGATGTCGGGATGGCCGCCGAAGTCGCGCTGGAGATCGTTGAAGTGCTTCCAGTATTCGATGAGGGCGGCTCTCGGGGGATCGGCATGGACGCCGTTGTTAAAGACCTCGGTGTCGTAAAGCACGCCGCCGGGCTTGAGAATCCGTTCAAGCTCCCGCATCGCCAGTGGAGGATCGGCCAGATGCTCCATCACCCAGCAGAGGAAGGAACCGTCGAAGCTGTTGGTGTCGAATGGCAATTCATAGGCCGATCCCTCAAGCAGCGTGACCTGACCCGAGGCCAGTTCGTCGGCCAGCAGGATCCGGGCTTGGGCGATCTGCTCGGGTGAGTGATCGATTCCTGTGAAGCGGACCCCGGGGAAGCGTCGTGCCAGGATCCGGAGCTGGGCGCCGACACCGCAACCGACTTCCAGAACGTGACCGCATGCGGAGTAATCGATCCGGTTATGAATCCACGGGATGAGATGCTCGGCCTGATGGATCAGTCGCTGCTGTTCCTCCGGGGTGAAGGTGTGGATGTAACCTTTGCTCATCAGGAATGATTTGAAGTGGATTGCATCCGATTCGGGATGGTTTTCATAAAGGTGTTGGTGAGTCGAGAGGGATGGTTTCTGGATTCTCCGATTCCATCAATCGGGTCGTTTGTTGAAAGCGGAACCTGGATGAATGAGCGGGTAACTAATGCATCAACTTAGTGATTCTAACGTCGTGCCTTAGGCGTCGGTAGGTTCATCAGCCAATATGCGGAGTCGGTCATCACGGAATAATCTGACGTCCTGATGAAAAAAATAAAAGTTATCAAACAGGGTGTTCCGATCCGGGCACGCACGTTACTCCGAGTATCCATTCCCGATCGGAAAATAAGATCACGGCTCCTCCTGCCGGGGCTCATCGGCCTGCTCATGATGGGCGCAGCCCATGCGGGCTTCGATCTGGGGGAAGCGAGCAACTACCAGATTCTCTACACCGGAGCCGGCAAGAAACTGCAGTTCCAGAACAGCTCGAGCCTGGGAAACATCGGGATCGGAGCGTTAGGTGTTGCCCGGTTCAATCCCAACTCCAAGGTCGACGGGAACATTGATTTCGCCGACGAGGCGATCATCAAGTCGAAAGGAGCCACCATCACGGGAGAGGTCAGGGAGAAGCAGGCCGCCGTGCAGGATAATCTCGAATACCTCGCGAAGCTCTCCTCCATCCTCGGTGCGGAGAAGGGAACAGCAACCAAAATCAATCTTCCGAAAGGCGAGATGACGATCAACGCGGACACCGGTGTTCCGGATAACGAAGGCAACCGGATCTTCAATGTCGTCGACTTCAAGTTCAACAACTCGTCGACACTCTTCATCAACGGGGACGGGAAGGAATCGGTGGTCTTCAACTTCGCAAAGGGGGCTGAGTTCAGCGGCAGGATCGTGCTGACGGGAGGTTTGGAGTCAGACCAGGTTCTCTGGAACTTTCACGGCTGCGGGCAGGATCTCAAAGTCAACACGAGCCAAGGAACGCTGGAAGGTGTCTTCCTGAATCCCAACGGTAAAATGTCGATGAATAATTCCATCCTCCGCGGACGCTTCTTCGGAGGAGGGTGCGAGGACATGAGCATCGAAGGGAGGAGCCTGATTTACTGGTGTGAACCGGTGCCGGAGCCCTCGACCTATGTGCTCCTGGGACTGGGTGCGCTCGGCGGTTTCATTGCCTATCGCCGCCGCAATGCTGCGGGAACGGGAGAGGAGACCGCCTCAGCAGGCCAGGTAATCACAACCCCGAGGCGCCGCGGTTTCTGGAAGAAGCGCATGAGGAAAAGCTGGCTCTAGCATGTCCCTGCAGACCCATGGCCTGATGCCGGGAGTCATCCGCGAAACCGTCCGCGCAGCGACCAGGCATCGCGCAGCGCCTTGAACCCGTCCCTCGGCAACCAAACGCGCGAGCCTCCCGCATCCGCCCAGGTGACGGGAACCTCCTCAAGACGGCAGCCGAGTTCCGCCGCTATCATGAGGATCTCGACATCGAAGGCAAATCCGTCGAGGCGTGACTTCGCGAAGATTGCCTTGGCGGTGTCATGCCGGAAGAGCTTGCAGCCGCATTGCGTGTCGTGGAAGCGGGTGAGTCCTCCGATGCGCAGGGCCATGTTGAAAGCCTTGCCGGAGATCCTTCTTGCCAGGGGTTGTTTCACGACGATCCGGCTTTCCGGAAGGCGTCTGCTGCCGATCAGGCCGTCGAGTGCCGGATGCCGTTCCATCATCGAGACGAGTTCCTCCAGCGAATCAACCGGGACACTCAGATCCGCATCGGTAAACAGGATGATCTCCCCCCGGGCCGCGGCGATGCCGAGTCGCACGGCCATGCCCTTTCCGTTTCCGGAATGCTGGATGACGGGACGGAGCGTGAGATCCTCCCTTGCCGCCTCCTCCACCAGTTCGGAGGTGCCGTCGTCCCCCTGGACCACAGGAATGACCTCGGTGGGGCGTCCCGAACGGCCGATCCATTCCCGGATCAGGCGTAGCGTTTTGGGGAGGCGCCTCGCCTCGTTGCGGGCAGGGATCACCACCGAGAGTGCAGGGCGTTCTTGATACATTTCGGCGGTGGAGGTACTTCGACTGGGTGCAGATTCGCCGAAGTATTCCCAGCGTCAAGACACTCCTTGGGATCATGGCCCCGGGGTTGCTTGCAGAGTCCGCCATCCTGATCCTCTCGGCCTTGATCAGGCTCTGGGCGCTCGATATCAAACCGCCCCATTTCGACGAGGGAATCAACGGCTGGTTTGTCGATCAGATGAGGTCGGCCGGATTTTACCGTTACGATCCGGAGAACTATCACGGCCCTCTTTATTTCTACATCCTCTTTGTCTTTCTCTCGCTTTTGGGGCGCAATCTCTGGGCGCTCCGTCTCCCCGCTGTTCTCGCGTCGATCGCCTCGGTGTGGATGGCGCTCAGGTTCGACCGCTTCCTGGGCCGTGGTGCCGCAGTGATCGGGGCGCTCGCTCTTGCCGTATCACCCGCGGCGATCTTCTACGGTCGCTATGCCATCCATGAATCGTGGATGGTTCTCTCCCTGATGATCACCGCCTGGGGAATCCTTGCCCTTTGGAGGGAGGGAACGAAAAGGGGCCTGATCGCGGCCTCGCTCGGATTCACCCTCATGCTGTTGATCAAGGAGACGGCGGTGATCCACATCGGCTGCTTTCTGATTGCCGGCGGGGTTCTGGCGGCCTGGCAGATCCCCTTTCCCTCGCGCCCCGCTGTTTCAATGGCATCGCCCCGATGGCGCCCGGTTGATCTGTTTTGGTGTGCCGCACTCTCCCTCCTGGCGATCCTCTTTTTCTATTCCGGAACCTTCCTCAACGTCTCAGGAGTGCCCGATTTCTTCCGTGCTTATGCAAAGTGGTTCCAGACCGGCATGGGGGAGGGGGGACACCTGAAGAGCGAGTATCAGTTGGGGCCGCTGAATTGCTACTGGCTTTCCCTCATGGGCCGTTACGAATGGCCCTCCCTGCTCGGTTTGCTCTACGCCGTGCGGTTGGCCTGGCCGGCTCCGGCAATGACGCGTTATCTGGCGATCTACGGCATCGGGGCCCTTTCGGCCTACTCCCTCGTCCCTTACAAGACTCCCTGGTGCATCATCTCGATGCTCTGGCCCTTCGCACTGCTGTTTGGGGCCGCGTTGGCCGAGGGATGGGAGCGCACCGTCACAAAGCCCCTCCGGCGGACCCTCCTCATCACCCTTGGCATCGTGTTGCTGGGAGGTTCTTTTGCCGCCGCGGTCAGGCTGAATTTCCGCCACTGCACCGATCCCAAGGAGCCGTACGTCTATGTCCAGACCATGCCCGAAATCGCCGTGGTGACCGATCCCCTGCTGGCCATGGCACGGCGTTCCCCTCTCAACCTGACCATGCCGGGGCAGATTCTCCTGGAAAGTTACTACCCGCTTCCCTGGATCCTGGGGGAATTTTCAAGCATCGGCTACTACGCCAAGGATGACCGGGTGCCTTTACTGCTCGACGGTGACTTCATCGTGGCCCTCTCCTCGCAGCAGGAGATGGTGGAGGGGAGGATTCGGGACACCTACCTGCGCAGACGTTTTCATCTGCGCGACTCAATGGAGGAGTGCACGGTCTGGTTCCGCGAGGCACGGTTCAAGGACTGGTTCAAGGAACCCGCCCATGGCGTCACCGATCGGGTGGTCCCGGCCGGCATGAAGAAGCCCTAAGATTTTCCCTTGGAGCCTAAAAAGTGAAACCCCGGGAATCGAGCACCCCGTCATGAGGATCCCCGCATCCCTTCTCTCCGGTGTGGCTGGTGCCGTGCTGGCTGCAATCCCGTTGGCCTTTTTCGGCCATGGTCTCCGCGGATTCGGAGGTTGGACGGCGCCCGCGTCGCTGCTGATCGGAACAGTTCTTGCGGCGCTGGTCTGGCGGTGGACGCCCGCAACGCCCTCCCCATCCCCGAGATCTCCATGGGACTGGCTCCTGATCGTCCTTTTCTGCTGTGCCTCCGGCCGTGCTTTTTTTTGGCTGATCTATTCCGACGGCGACCAGTGGAAGATCCTCTCCCCGAATAATCTCGGGGACCTCTCGCTTCATCTCTCGCTGATCCGGTGGCTCGCTGGGACTGTGAGTTGGTGGCCGGCCAGCCCTATCCTTGCCGGGGATCCTCTCCGCTATCCACCCGGGAGCGATCTCTTCAACTCTCTGCTGCTTGTTGCGGGAGTCCCGGTCGATCGGGGACTCCTCTGGTGCGGGTTGGGCGGAGCGGCCCTCACGGGGGTGGCCCTCTGGAGATGGGGCGGTGCCGTCGCGTTGGCTGCCTTTCTCTTCAACGGTGGTTTTGCCGGGGCGGTCCTGTTGAGGGGAACTGATCCCGATTCCGTCGCCGAGTGGAAGAATCTGTTCCTCACGCTTTTCGTGACCCAGAGGGGATTCCTCTTCGCCCTCCCTGCCGGGTTACTGCTGCTCTCCGCGTGGCGTGAGGAGGTGCTCTCCGCTGTGCGTTGCCCCGTCCTGCCTCTCCCTGTCCAGGCTCTTCTTCTGGCGGTCCTGCCCCTCTTCAGTGTCCATGCCGCCCTGTTTCTGGGAGTGGTCATGTCAGGCCTTGTCGTGATGGTCCCCGGGGCCAGGAAGCGCATGCTCTCCCTGGCCGCCCTGTCCTGGCCGGTGATGGCTCTCCTGGGATGGTTGGTGACCAGCGGTGCCGGAGGTCCCTCGGCCCTCGCTTCCATCCGATGGTCACCCGGATGGATGGGCGACGGAAGTCTCGGGTTCTGGTTTTGGAACTTCGGGATCGCCCTGCCGATGACCCTGTTGCTCTGTCTGGTGCTGCTGCCACGAAACCGGGGAACGGGCCACTCCGTCACGGTGGCGCGGGCCTTTGTCTTGTCCGCGGCTCTCGTTTTCGCCGCCTGCCTACTCATCCGTTTCGCCCCGTGGCCCTGGGACAACACAAAGCTCATGCTCTGGTCGTGGCTCGTGGTGGCTCCCTTCCTTTGGAGCGTTTTGCTGGAACGTCGCCCGTTCGTGGTCCGCGTGGTAGCCGTGATGCTGCTTTTCGGATCCGGCGTCGTGACACTGCTCGCGGGGTTGGATGGTCGGCACGGCTATGTGCTCATCAAAAGAAGCTCCGTCGACCGCGCGGAGTCGCTCCTCCGGGATCTGCCTCCGGATGCGGTCATCGCCTGCGCCCCCGAATTCAACCATCCCGTCCTGATCTCGGGGCACCCGGTCGTCTGCGGCTACGAGGGGCATCTCTGGAGTCACGGACTCGATTACAGCAAGCGTCTCGCCCTTCTGAACGACATCATGAACGGCAGGGAGGGATGGCGGGAGAAGGCCCGCTCGCTCGGAGTCTCCCGGATTTACTGGAGTGATCTGGAGGCCGTGCGCTGGCCCGATTCCAAGCTTCCCTGGGCCAAGGAAGTCGCATCACCCTCGTTGCATCGGGTCGAGTGAATCGCCCGCCTCCGGTATTCTGAAACGAAAGCGTTGATCAGCGGATTACATTCCGGAACCCTTTACAAAGGAAAGGATCTTCCGGTGATCCCCGCACGATGCCCATACGGCCCTGAGGAAGTCGGCTGGATGGATGTCGTGTTCCTTCAGGAACCGGCGATCCCCGGCGCATCCATACATGATCTCGTGGCAGAGACCTCCCTGCAGGAAGCAGGTCGCCTTGGCAATGATCCTCGGAAGCCAGGGGATGCCATCCAGTTCGGAATCTTTCGGAGGGAGTTCCCCGGACTCGGTGACGCTTGTTTGCGTGGCCCCTTTCTGGTGCACCAGAAAGTAATCCCGGCGCGCCGCCGCGATCAGGAGAACGGTGTTCCAGTCAGGTTCCCCGGCCGAGACCATGTCCTCGGCCCAGTCGTAGAGATTGATCGGACGGAGGCCGACAGAGGTCAGCCAAGCCGTCTCCTCGGCCGTGAAGTAGCTTTCCAAATCGCGGTTACCATTCCGGTAAAGATCGACCGACTTGTCGTAGAGTTCCCGGAGACGCCGGGTCCAGAGGTACGAGTGCATGAAGGGGATGCTATCCGATCGTGGAACCGATCTTCACGGTGACCTGCCAGTGGGCGACTTTCCCCTCCTCGAGGTGGGCCCGGGTCTCGACAACCTCCAGCCAGCGCAGGTTTTGATGGGTGGTAGCCGCTTGGGCTACCGCGTTCTGCACCGCATCCTCGATGCTCTTGGTGGAGGATCCGACAAGTTCGATCTTTTTGTAGGTGTGATTGCTCATGGTGCAACTATCGCGCCGCTTTGCGTGTCTGTCCACCTGCCGGGGAGACGATCTTGACCAGCAACTGGACCAGGATCGTTTCATCCGATCCGTGGCCGCTGAGGAGTTTTTGGTTGGCGTCTCGGCAGGCGAGGAAGGCGGTGACGAGGTGATCCCGATCGAAGCGTGCCGCATTCATTGCGGCGAGCCCGATGCCGTAGGCATTGAGCGTCCCGTCTTTCTTGCGAGGGAGGTGGGCCGTCTCCTCGGAGCGGAGGCGTTTCAGGTCGGACGCAAAGAACTGAGGTTGTGCCGGAGGTCGCATCCTGTGCCTCTCCATGAGGTCCTTGGCCATGAGGAGGTTCCTCACGGTGGGGACGATCGCGGCGAGCAGGATGCCGACGGCGTTCTCGCCCTGCCTGCGGAGTTGGGAGAGGGTGTCGAGGCAGAGGGGCAGGTTGCCGCGGTTGATCGCGTCGCTCAGGTCGAAGATGCCCCCCGCACGGGTGACCGGGACAAGATCGCGGACAAGTTGCTCGGTGATCATGGCTCCGTCGCTCGCCGAGGTGGCAAGTTTCATGATCTCGAGCTGAAGCTGTCCGCTGTTCGGCCCGATGCGTCCGGCCAGCACTTCGGCTGCCCGGGGTTCGATTTTCACCCCGCGTTCTCGGCAACGCTCGGCAACCCAGTCGATGAGATCATCCTCGGAGTGCCCGCCGAAGCCTCCGATCTCGATCTTGTCCTTCACGACGGTGTCGGCCAGATCGCAGAGCGACTTGTAGAAGCCGCGTCGCTTGTCCGGTTCGGGTGCGCTGATGAGCAGGGTGATGCCGTCGGTAAGCCCCTCGCGGAGGATTCCGAGGAATTTTTCAAGGGCCTCCTGCACTGTTTCGGAGCGGCCCTGCACCGAGTCCTTCAGGAAGGTGACACCCTTCATCCAGACCAGCTTTCCACCGAAGAACGGAAGGGTCCGGATCGCCCCGACGGTCCGGTCGATCATCTCGAGCGCGCAGTCAACCGTGTCGGCCGGCAACTCGATGGTCTCCATGCCAAATTCCCCTGCGTCGGCCGGAGCTAATCTGGCCGCCAGATCCTTCGCGACCATGCGGACCTCCGCCTCGTCGCTTCCCGTCACGAAATGAAGTCGTGGGAGCTTTTGGGCAGGTGGGGATTTGCGGGTGGCCATTAAGGGAAAGGATGAAGGATGAAGGATGAAGGATGAAGGTGAAAAAACTACCTTCCCCGGACTTTCCTTGATTTGCCCCCTTGTGATTTTGGACGGTTACTCATGGCTGGGGTGACGGCTCCGCCACCCTTCAGTTCCATGATCTGGTCCCGGAGGAGGGCTGCGCGCTCGTATTCCAGTTTCCGCGAAGCCTCCTTCATCTCGGCCTCGAGTTCCCGTATCAGGGTGGCGACATCCAACGGTTGCTCCTGCACACGGGCTGATTCGGAATCCTCTCCCTCAAGGATGACCCGGAGGCTCTCCTGGACGGGGCGTCTCACGCTGTGGGGGGTGATGCCGTGGATCCGGTTATGCTCCATCTGGCGGCGACGGCGATCCTCGGTGACATCGAGTAGGTCGCGGATGCTGCCGGTGATCTTGTCGGCGAAGAGGACGACCTCTCCGTTCACATGGCGCGCGGCGCGTCCCGCCGTCTGGATCAGGGAGGTGCGACTGCGGAGGAATCCCTCCTTATCGGCGTCCAGCACGCAGACCAGGCTGACTTCGGGTAGATCGAGGCCTTCGCGGAGTAGGTTGATCCCCACCAGGATATCGAACTCACCGGCCCTGAGCGATTTCAGGATCTCCACGCGCTCGATGGTGTCGATGTCACTGTGGAGGTAGCGCACCTTCAGTCCCACATCCTTGAGGTAGTCGGTGAGATCCTCGGCGGTCCTCTTGGTCAGAGTGGTGATGAGCACCCGTTCGCCGGCCTCCACCCGGCAACGGCAGAGTTCGATGGTCTCGTCGATCTGTCCCTTCAGGGGACGGACCATGATGCGAGGATCAAGCAGTCCGGTGGGCCTGATGATCTGCTCGACGATCAGCGGGGATCCCGGGGTGACGGTGTCCAGTTCCTCATGCGTGGCATTGGCCCTGATGGTCGAGATCGGGATTTCGGATTCAAATTCACCCGGAACCTTGAACTCGGCATTCCCAACCCAGCTGTTGCGGATTTCCATCTCGGCCGGGGTGGCGCTGATGTAGAGCCCCTGGCCGGTCATCTGGATGAATTCCGAGAAGTTCAGCGGCCTGTTGTCGAGCGCGCTCGGCAGGCGGAACCCGTACTCGACAAGAGTCATCTTGCGGGCCCGGTCGCCGGCATACATTCCACCGACCTGGGGGAGGGTGGCGTGGGATTCGTCCACCATCAGCAGCGTGTCATCCGGCAGGAAGTCCATCAGCGTGTAGGGACGCGATCCCGCCTCGCGCCCGGTGAGGTGGCGGGAGTAGTTCTCGATGCCGTTGCAGTAGCCCATCTCCTGCATCATCTCGAGATCGTACTCGGTGCGCATTTTGAGCCGCTGTGCCTCGAGGTATTTCCCGTTCGCCTCGAAGAATGCCACCCGCTCGACCATCTCGTCACGGATGCCCCGCATGGCAACCTGCATCTTCTCCTTCGGGGTGACGAACTGCTTCGCCGGGAAGAGCGTCAGGTGGGTGAGTTCGCCCCGGGACTTGCCGGTGAGGGGATCGAAGATGGCCATCCGGTCGATCTCGTCGCCGAAGAACTCGATCCTCACCGCCTCCTCGTCGTTCTGGGCCGGAAAGATCTCGAGCACGTCGCCGCGCACGCGGAACCTGCCCCGGGAGAATTCGATCTCGTTCCGCTCGTAGAGCATCTCGACGATCCGTTTCAGCACCTCCTCCCTGGTGATCCGATCGCCACGCTTGAGGGTGAGGACCATCTGGAGAAAGTCCTCGGGGGAGGCGAGTCCGTAGATGCAGGAGACGCTTGAAACGACGATGACATCCCGGCGCGTGAGCAGCGAACTCGTCGTCGAGAGGCGCAACCGTTCGATCTCCTCGTTGATCGAGCTGTCCTTCTCGATGTAGGTGTCCGAGCGGGGGATGTATGCCTCGGGTTGGTAGTAGTCGAAGTAGCTGACGAAGTACTCGACCGCGTTATTCGGGAAGAACTGCTTGAACTCCGAGTAGAGCTGGGCCGCAAGCGTCTTGTTATGCGACATGATCAGGGTCGGACGGTCGAGGTTCCGGATGATATTGGCCGCGGTGAAAGTCTTTCCCGAGCCGGTCACCCCGAGAAGGGTCTGGTGGCGGTTCCCCATCCGGATCGAGCGGGTCAGCTTCTCGATCGCCTGCGCCTGATCGCCTTGCGGCTGGTAGTCGGATCTCAGGTCAAATGGCATCGGTACAGTAAGCCTAAGGGTTCAAGGTCCCGGGATGAAGACCAAAGGAGGGAGTTCGCGCGATTGACTGGACAGGGGATCAAGGAGAAGGGGTGAAAGCGTGCAAGCAACACATCTTCACCGGATGTGCCGTGTTTTCCAGTGCCGGATGTTGGAGCCTGTCTGGAAATTTGGAAGCACCGCGTTTCCCGATCTTCGGACGGGCTCTTATCATGGACTGGGCGCAATATTCTCGATGGCAATCCATTGGAAATCGGGTAGATTGGAGATGGAAACCATGGGTGCCCCCGAAAAAATTCCAGACGTCGAGCGTTTTCCGCTCCTTCCCAGGGGGAAAACACCGCCGGATGCGCCTCCGCTCACCACCAGGGGGAAAACAGGGCGGTCCTTCACCCCCATGAACAAAACCAAGGTGGAGTTCTGGGAGGCGCGTGAACCTGAACCTGAAAAGAAGGCCGCAGCCCGGACAAAACCGGCCAGCGGGGCGACCTATGCCAAACACGCTGACCGTGTGGGGCTGTTGCTTGGCTTGGCGACGATCCTGGTTCTCGTGCTCATTGCGGGCATCTTCGTTTACTCCGGCAGTAAATTGAAACGATTGAACAATGCTGCCTCCCCGGGAATCACCCTGGATCCCTCGAACATCGCTTTTCCAAAAAAAGCCATGCAGGATTCGGTCAAGCGCCGTGCTTCATCGGATTGGGAAGCCCCCAGTTTGGCTCGCAAGATCGATCGCGTTCGGGCTGAACTCAAAAGTGAGCGCGGGGAAGGGGAAGGGGATGATTCCGTCGTGACCGGTGATCTGGAAATATCACAGCAGGAGCAGATCGAAGCAATGAACAGGAAGCTCGAGAAAATGCGCGCTGACAAACTCGCTGCGGACCCCCCCGAGGCGGAGTCGATCCAAAGGGATCTGACATCACCCGTCGGGAAAGAGGATCCCGCGGCTCCGCAGGGCGGTGATTCCAATCCGCTGAAGTCCCTCCAGTAAAACGGTTCCCCAGGCCCCCGTCGGGCAGGCAACGCCGTGCTGATTCCGTTTGAGTTTGGTTTGTTTAGGTAGGATGATACGAGAATGTCCCGCAAGAAGAAGTCCCGGAGTCTCCCTCTATGGCTCCTCGCGCCGCTGGCGGTGATCGTCGCTATTGCGGGATACTACGGCCTGGGATTGGGAGCGGGGGGTGCCTCGATGCGCACCGTGGAAGAACTCAGTCCCGATCTCTATTACGAGAATGCCAACTCCCTCCGCGGCAATACCTACAGGATCGACGCCGAGATCGACACCTCGCTCGGGAACTCCCCCGCAAAGGGGCGCCTCTTTTCCGTGGTCACGAAACAACCCTCCAAAGGGGGTGCGGTGTCCGTTCTTCCGATCCTTGTGCCACTTGAACTCGGCCATCTCACCATCCAGAAGGGGCAGCGTTACCTGATGAGGGTGAAGGTCGTGGAGAACGGCCTGCTGAAGGTCGAGGAGGCGAGCAAGCCATGAAGCACGGGATCCTCACACTGCTCTTCGCCGCATTCCTGACGGCTTTGCTCCCGGCGCTTCCGGGCCAGCAAGGGGAGCAGGGCAATTCCGAAACCATTAGGGAAACGGGACAACAGTACCGCCAGGGAAATCCCCTCACCGGGGCTTCCGACAACAGGATCATCGGCAGGCAGGCGATGGCCGATGCCAGTCTGGCGGGCAGGAAAAACGTGGTGGAGATGAAGCCGAACACATTCCTCTCTCTCTGGAACAACCCCGCTTTTGCCGCCCAGTTCGAGAAGTTCCTGAGCGCGCCGGCGGAGACCTCGGAGGCCGCCGCGGCATACCGCAAGCGGATCGACACGATCATGGGACTCCTCTCGCCGGGCAATGCCACCCAGAAGAATCAGGACGAGGCGTTCCAACTCCTGGCGAAGGCATCCGAGTTCGAGAGCGATGCGAACCTCTGCAACACCATCCACGACGCAATCTACACGGCCGCGAACGTCCGCGCCGAGATCGCCTCACTCATCCGGCAGAACATGGAGCTGGAGCGGCAGCTCAAAATCGCCGAATACAACAACCTTCAGGCATCACGCTCCAGGCCGCTCGACAGTCCGCCGGTGGGCACAAACGGATCCGACAGCTACAACAAAAACCAGGACATCGAGCGTGAGGCGCGCATGGCGCCGACCAAGCGCGAACTCGCTTCCCTGAGCCAGACCATCGAGCGCAACAGGATGAGGATCGCGACCGCCGAGCCGGGTGCCAAGTTCCAGCTCCAGTCACTGATCCTTCAGCTTTTCGTGCAGAGACGCTATCAGCACGTGATCATCGCCAACCGCTTCTACCGCGCCATCTTCAACGATGGGGACCAGTCCCTTGAGAGTTTCGAGCAGATGGCGGAAAAGCTGGGTTACAACAAGGAAGCCGGGCAAATGAAGCTCATTGCCAAGGGGGATCCCAAAGGTGCCGTGGCTGTGGGTGACGGAGGCGGAGGCGGAGGCGGAGGCGGAGGCGGAGGCGGAGGCGGCGAGCCCCAAGGTGCCGGTGCCGCGGCCGGGTCGAATAGTGTCGGTGCCCGGGCGGGAGGTTCGGAGCCCGGCGCCGGTGCCATGGCGCTCTCCGGTTCTGGGGTGCAGTTCGGCCTTGAAAATGCCAGCGTCGAGAGCCTCATGAACGCGGTCTCCAGCGGCATGAGGACCATGAGCAAGACCTTCAGGACCCTGAGCCAACTCGACGGCGTGGCCAACGAGATCATCCGGGATGTCAACGAGGGGGTGAAGGTCTACAAATACCTTCTTGAGCAGAACGAACTCGAGAGCGCGAGCTCGCAGCTCGCATCCCTCTTCACCAAGGGGGAGTATCTTCCGAGCGTGCGTCTCCTGACCCAGGAAGAGAAGAGAAGGACCCTGAAATACGCGCAACTCTGCAACAAGCTTGTCAACGCCTCCAACTCGGGAAACATCGACGCCGTCGTCGCCGTTGTCGCGGAGATGAAAAAGGTGAATCCCACGTTCGACGATGCCGAGATCATGGCCAATGTCCAGGGGGTGAAAACGGCCAGCAGCCTGCACATCGCCCAGGCACGCTTGGCCGCTACCAAGGGCGACCTCCAGACGGTCCAGACCGAGATCACCCGTGCCGCGGCCATCTGGCCGAACAACCCGGAGATCCAGTCGTTCTCAACAGACGTGACCAAGGCCTCGGAGAAAGCCAGCCCGCAGGTCCAGGCGGTGAGCGACTTTGATCAGCTCCATGGCCAGAAGAACTTCCGCGGGATCTTCGACGAGAAGGAGAAATACATTGCCGCGATCGCCGCGGATGACACCGGCAGGAAGGCCGACCGGGAGGCAAAGCTCCGCGAGGTCATCTCGCGGATCCAGGAGATCGAGGCCTCGATCATGCGCTCCCAGGAAATCGACCGCCGCGGCGACCATGCCGGGGCCTGGGAGGTGCTGGAGATCGCGTTCGGCCGGTATCCCGATGATCAGAAGTTGAGCCAGTCGAGGGCCGACCTCACCACCCAGGCCCCTGATTTCGTCCATGATATCCGGCAGGCCAAGTCTTTTGAGGAGAAAAAGGAATACGGTTCGGCGCTGGCTTGGTATCTCCGCGCCAGGAACCGCTACCCGATGAGCGACCTCTCCACCCAGGGGATCCAGCGGGTCGTGAAAAAGATTCTTCCCGACGCGAACTGATGCCAGCTTTGCGGAATCCTACTCCCAGTTGGAGTAGGGTTCGATCGGTCGGGCTCCGGCAGTGCCCTTCACATAGGAGTTCCTCGCATCGATCGTTTCGAAGAGATAGAGGGCGTAGCCGCCGAATCCGCCACCGCAATATTTGCGGCCCAGACATCCCGGCGACTCGGGCAGGGGAGACATTCCTTCGCCCACCTGCACGGCGTGGGAGGCCTTGATTCCCTCGCCCAGTTTCCCGACATCGCCCGTAAGAACCCCCTCCCTGGCGAGATGACTCGCCGAACCGATGGCGGCGTAATCCCGCTTCTGGTCGGCCATGGCCGGTGTATCGTGTGATTTTCCGCTCCACCAGAGGGCCATGAGTCCCCGCAGCATGGTTCCGTCGCTTTTGAATTCCAGGGAGGGCGTCCGTCCGCTGCGCCAGACACAGAGTCCGGTTTCACGGATCACGGCCGGATCCTGCCATCCGACCCCGAGGTCTAACTCCTCCTCGACACCCGTGTTGCCGTTGAGCAGGGCCCATGCTCCACTGCCGCCGAGTCCGGCATTTCGCTCGTAACCCCAGTCGCGGAGGGAAACCTTCGGCTGGATCGCGCAGTTCACAATGAAGTCGCCGGAACGCGCATGGCGTGGCACATCGAGCCATCCTCCTGCGAAATCGATGCGCAACGGGGCGTCCTTCGGGGCCCGGATCCACTTCACGAGCTGGGATGTGGAGACCGGTTCGTATTGCGGCGGAGTCTTGGGGAGGATGATGTACTCCGCCCCGACCTCGGCGCAGAGGGCGCGCTTGATCTCCCCATACTGGTCATCCTCGGTCACCGCAAGCACGTCGGGTTTCAGGCGGCGGAAGTCTTCAAGGAAATCAAGGCCATGATCCCTGCCCGTGCCGATCACCACCTGGTCGATCATCTCCAGAGCCTCGAGGATGCCCTTCTTGTGCTCGTCGGGAAGGGATGATCGGCGCTGCTTGTGGGCCCAGAGCACCTCGGATGAGGCGAACGAGACGGTCAGGAAGTCGCCTAGGGCCTTTGCTTCGCGGAAGAATTGCACATGCCCGGCATGGATGATGTCATAGCAACCGGAGACGAAGATGTGGCGCATCGTGTGAAACGATGCGCCCTCGGAGGCTGAACGGCAAGGATTCGTTCATGTCGACCGGGTGACGGTTCACCCCTGTAAAGGAACGGGGGTGGCTCCCTTTGAGAACCACCCCCGCCGGGTGTGACGGCTATAAGCCGGATTCTGTCAGGCCGGGTTGCCCCGGCTTGGACGGCCATTTCTCTCAAGGGTCTTGCGACCCCAGCCCGCCTTGCGGCGGGTGCGACGTTACCCGGGGTTTCGAATGACCGATGGTCATCCATCGAAGCCGGCGGCCTCTTCCCCTGTTCTGTCTTGCACCGCATAGGGTTTTTCGTGCCCCCTCGGTCACCCTCGGGGCGGTGGGCTCTTACCCCGCCTTTTCACCCTTACCCCCGGCTTGCGCCAAGGGCGGTCTGTTCTCTGTGACACTGTCCGTCGGACGGGACTTTCGTCCCGAACTCCCGCGTGTTCTACGCGGTATGCCGCCGTGTGGTGTCCGGACTTTCCTCCAGGATTGCTCCCGGCGGTCGTCCACCGTCACGATGAAGCCATAGCCCACGCCTACTTTCAATGCAAGCAGGCGGGCATGTCTTGGTGAAAAGTGGGAAGGTGCTGCACAAAGACCTTCACACTTTTTTCTTTCCTACCTTTTCCTTTACTTGGGCCGCCTTGCGGCCAAGTACCTCGCGGAGGAACGGCGCGGTGCGGCTGACTTTACTCTTGGAGACCTCCTCGGGTGTTCCGGAGGCCACGATGCAGCCGCCCTGATGCCCCGCCTCGGGGCCGACATCGATCAGGTAATCGGCCTCGGCGATCAGATCAAGGTGATGCTCGACGACGATGACCGTGTGTCCCTCGTCAACAAGCCTGTGAAGGACCCCCTGGAGCAGTTCGACGTCCGCGGCATGGAGGCCGATGCTAGGCTCCTCAAGGATGTAGAGAGTCCCTCCACGCGGGGTAGTCCGGGGGCGGTCGCCCCCGCCTCCGCGGGCCAACTGGGTGACGAGTTTGATGCGCTGGGCTTCACCCCCGCTCAGGGTTGGACTGGGTTGACCGAGGCGCAGGTAGCCGAGTCCGGTCTCCACGAGGAGTTGGAGAGGGCGCCGGATCTTAGGGTGGGCCGAGAAAAACTCCATGGCCTGCTCGACGGTCATCGCAAGGACGTCACCGATCGACTTCCCGTCATACTTCACCTCGAGGGTCTGACGGTTGAAGCGGGTCCCTCCGCAGTCCTCGCACGGCATGAAGGAGACGGGAAGGAAGTTCATCTCCAACCTGATGACTCCCTGACCCTCGCAGCTGTCGCATCGACCTCCCTGGTTGTTGAAGGAGAACCTGCTGCCGGTGTATCCGCGGATCCGTGCCTCCGGAAGGCCCGCGTAGAGGGTGCGGATCGTGTCAAAGATCTTGAGGTAGGTGGCGGGCGTGGATCGGGATGTTTTGCCGATGGGGGACTGATCGACCTCGATGACCTGCGAGAGATGTTCGGTTCCGGAGATCGATTTCCAATACGGGGGCCCGCTCTTTTTGCGGCGGCCTCCCCTGATTAGCGACTGCTCGACAGCCGGCATAAGAACGCCGCGCAGGAGGGTGCTCTTGCCCGACCCGCTGATGCCGCTGATCGCGGTGAGGCGGCGGAGCGGGAAGCGGACATCCACGCCGTCAAGATTGTGCCGTTTGGCCCCCTGGAGATCGATCCAGTCGGCGACCTCCCGGATGGGGCGTCGGGAGCCTCGCACCGGGTGGAGGGGGGGCTCCCTGAGGAATTTTCCGGTGAGGGACCGTGGAGTGGCCATCACCTCCTCCATGGTTCCGAAAGCAACGATCTCCCCTCCTTGTGTTCCGGCCTTGGGGCCGAGATCGATGATGCGTCCCGCGCGGCGCATGGTCTCCTCGTCGTGCTCGACGACGAGGAGTGAGTTCCCCTGGGAGGTGAGTTCCTCAAGGGCGTCCAGCAGGCGCGCGTTATCCCTCGGATGAAGCCCGATGGTGGGCTCGTCGAGGACGTAGAGGACGCCGCGGAGGTTCGAGCCAAGTTGCGCGGCCAGGCGGATGCGCTGCGATTCCCCGCCGCTGAGGGTCTTTGCCGAGCGGTGGAGTTCCAGGTAGTCGAGGCCGACACGACCCAGGAAGTCGAGGCGCTGTCGAATCTCTGGAAGGATGTCGCGGGCGACGATCTCCTCGCGCCCGGAAAACTTCCATCCGCGGACGAGAGAGAGGGCGTCCGCCGCGGAACGCGCCGAGAAGGTGGCTATGCTCTCCCCCGCGATGAGGACCGAGCAGGCGACCGGGTTCAACCTGTCGCCGCGGCAGACCGGGCAGGGACGGGTCTCTCCCTCCTCCCGGTTCTCGAAGGACTTCTCGGCGGCGAGGTCGGCCTCGAGCTGGGAGTCAAAGTCCTTGGCGGAGGGGATTTCAGTCCAGACCTCGCCGAAGCCCCGGCAGTGTTCGCACCAGCCGTGCGGTGAGTTGAAGGAAAAGAGACGGGGATCGAGTTCCTCGAACGAGATGCCGCAGTCGGGGCAGTTCATCTCGGAACTGAGGATGAGGAATTCCTCCGGGGAGGCATGGAGCTCTTTTTTTGAACCCTTGGACCTGGATGACTTCCCTTGCGGAACCCTCTCCTTGGAAGGGGCTGTCGTGATGATACGCGCTTTCGCTGTTCCCTTGCCGGTCTCGAGCGCCTGCCTGGCCAGATCGAGAACTCCGGTTCCGGATCCCTTCCCGATTGTTCCGATCAGGACATCGATGGTGTGTTCCTTGAAGCGTTCGAGGGGCTGAAAATCGTCCACCCGGACCATCTCCCCGTCCACCAGAAGGGTGGTATGGCCGTGCTCTCCCGCCCAGCGGGCCACATCGGTGTGATATCCTTTGCGGCCGCGAATGAGCGGTGCGAAGACTTGGACGTCGGATCGCGCCGCCATTTCCTCCAACTCGGCTGCCACGGCCGTGAGCGAGCTTTTTGTTACCGGCACCCGGCAGTCGGGGCAATGCTGGGTGCCGAGTTTGGAAAAGAGAAGTCGGAGGAACTGGTGGATCTCGGTGACGGTCGCCACGGTCGACTTCCCTCCGCCGCGTGTGATGCGCTGCTCGATGGCGACACTTGGCGGCAGACCCTCGATCCCGTCGACGTCGGGCTTCTCAAGTTGCTCGACGAACTGGCGGGCATAGGGCGACATGCTGTCGAGGAACCGCCGCTGCCCCTCGGCGAAGAGGATATCGAAGGCAAGGGTCGATTTACCGCTTCCGCTCAGGCCGGTGACCACCACCATCTCGTTGCGCGGTATGTCGATGGAGATGTTCTTGAGATTGTGCTCTCGAGCCCCCCTGATCTCGATGGCGCCTGAAATCTTTCGCGGTTCAGCCGGCGCGGACTCTTCCGGATGGAGGGGAGGGCGTCCCGCCAGGACTTCCCTGAGATATTGACCGGTGTGGGAACCCTCCGCGGAGGCGACCTGTTCGGGTGTGCCGGTGACAACGATCCTTCCCCCCGCATCACCGGCTTCGGGTCCGATGTCGAGAACCCAGTCCGCTGACTTGATGACGTCGAGGTTGTGCTCGATCACCACGATGCTGTTGCCTTCGGCGACAAGGCGTTGGAAGACTTTCAGCAGGATCGCCACATCGTCGATGTGAAGTCCCGTTGTCGGCTCGTCGAAGATGAGGAGGGCTCCCCCGGGTTCGCGCCCCGCGAGCCTCGCCGCAAGTTTCAGGCGTTGCGATTCCCCGCCGCTCAGGACGTTGAGGGGTTGGCCTATCTTCAGATAGTCGAGGCCGACGTCTGCAAGAAGTTGGAGCGGGCCGCAGATGGAGTCGGATTTCGGTCCCTCCTTGAAGAAGGAGATCGCTTCCGTTGCGGTCATTTCCAGGATGTCATGGATCGACTTGCCCCGGTGGTGGATGGCGAGGACACGTTGCTGGTAGCGGCGCCCTTCGCATTCCGGGCAGCGGAGGAAGAGGTCGCTGAGGAATTGCATCTCGACCTTTTCGAATCCCAGGCCCGAGCAGCGGTCGCACCGCCCCTGTCCCGAATTGAAGGAAAAGGCGGAAGGGCTCATGCCTGCGGAGATCGCCTCATCCTCCATTCCGAAGAGTTCCCGGATGGAATCGAAGACCCCGAGGTAGACGGCCGGTGTGGAGCGCGGAGTGCGCGAGAGCGGAGACTGGTCCACCATCACCACGTCCGTGAGATCCTCCCCTCCCTTGACGGAGCGGCAGCGTCCCGCGGCCTCTCCCTCCTCGGCCGAGGCCGAGGCGAGGTTCCTGTAGAGCACGTCCCTCACGAGGGAGCTTTTGCCTGATCCGGAGACGCCTGAAACGCAGCAGAAGACGCCGAGCGGGAACCGGACGTCGATTCCGTCGAGGTTGTGATGGCGGATGCCCTTGATGTCGATCCAGTGCTTCGGCTTTCGTCGTTTCGCCGGAAGGTCGATCGTCTTGTCTCCGCGCAGGTAGGCGGCGGTAAGGGAATCCTTGCAGGAGGGGAGGGTGGAGAGCGGTCCGGAGAACATCAGGGAGCCGCCATCCCTGCCGCGTCCCGGCCCGAGGTCGACGATATGGTCGGCCGACCGGATCACGGCCTCCTCGTGTTCGACGACGATGAGGGTGTTTCCCTTGTCGCGGAGGGCGCGCATGATCTCGAGCAGTTTTCCGACATCGCGCTGGTGGAGGCCGACGCTCGGCTCGTCCATGACGAAGAGGGTGTTGACCAGCGATGCCCCGAGGCATGTTGTCAGGTTCACGCGCTCGATCTCCCCGCCGGAGAGCGTCTTCGTGGTGCGGTCGAGCGTGAGGTAGCCGAGGCCCACCGACTCAAGATAACCGAGGCGCGACACGATCTGTCCGCGCAGCATTCGCGCTCCCTCGTCCCCGGAGGGAAGCGGCAGGTCGCCGAGCAGGGGAGCAAGGCGCGATACGGGGGTCGAGGCGATCTTAGGAAGTGTCATCGCCCCCCCCGGCAGGGGAAGGCTGAAGTTGAGGGTCTCGGGCTGGAAGCGCCCCCCATGGCAGGCCTCGCACGGCTTTTGGGCGCGGTAGCGGCTCAGGAAGACGCGGATGTGCATCTTGTAGGACTTCCTCTCCATCCATCGGAAGAACCCGTCGACGCCGTACCAACGGTTGCTTTCCCAGAGTTCCTCGCCCGAGGGATCGGCACCGTCCTCCCCGGCGATGACAAACCGCTGGTCTGATTCGGGAAGCTCGTCGAAGGGAAGGTGGACGTCGATGTCGCGGGCGGCGCACGCCCTCAGCAGGTCGCGCTGGCAGTCGCGTGACTGTCCGCTCTGGAAGGGTTTCACGACGCCTCCGGCGATGCTCAGCGAGCGGTCCGGCATCACCCGGTCGTAGTCGAGGCCTATCACGCGCCCGAAGCCACGGCACTCGGGGCACGCGCCGAGGGGGTTGTTAAAGCTGAAGAGCCCGGGGGATGGCGGGCGGATGTCGGTATCGCAATGGGCGCAGTGCCATCCCGAGGAGTGGGGGAAGGATTCACCTGTCTCCGGGTCGATCAGCGTGACGCGTTCCTTGCCGAGGCGCAGGGAGGTCTCGATCGCCTCGTTGATGCGCCCACGCTCCGCCGGTCCGATCTCGAGACGGTCCTGGATGACCTGAACCACGGCCGGGAGTCGCTTGATGGCGACCGCTTCGTCGGTGCGTCGGATGGCGCCGTCGACCCAGATGCGGAGATACCCCTGTTCCCGGAGGAATGAGAAGAAATCGGCGGGAGTGCGCGGCTCGGGTGATTCCTCACCCTCCTCCCCGGAGCGCGTGGAGACCGGGAAGGTGACGAGGAGCCTGCGACCCTCCAGAGTCCTGAGGAGGGTGGCGGTGACCGAATCCGCCGACTCGGGGGAGACCGGGCGCTTGCAGGAAGGGCAGGTGGCGTCCGAGGAGCGGGCCATCAGCAACTTCAGGTAGTCGTTGATCTCCGTGATCGTCCCGACGGTCGAGCGCGTCGTCTTGACACTGTTACTCTGCTCGATGGCGATGGCCGGGGGGATTCCCTCGATGGCGACAGCCCGGGGCTTGTCCATCCGGTCAAGGAACTGCCGGGTGTAGGGGCTGAACGTCTCGACGTACCGGCGCTGTCCCTCCGCGTAGATCGTGTCGAAGGCGAGGCTTGACTTACCCGAACCGCTCGGGCCCGTCACCACAATGAGCGACCCTGTGGGAAGGTCGAGGTCGATGCCCTTTAGGTTGTTCTGCGTGACGCCTTGAAGGCGTATCCTGGGCGAGTCGGGCACCGAGTGGATTGAGGGGGCGCGTCCGGGGAAATTACCCCTGGGAATCGCCGTTGCCCCCGTGGAGGGATTTCAGTTCCTCGGTCCGTAGCAGGACGCGCTGGCGCATGACTTTACCGGCCTTGAATTTGACCGTGGCGCGCGGGGGGATCGGGACATCGACGTCAGGATTTTTCGGATTGCGGCCGATGCGGGAGCGGGTGAGCCGGGTCTCGAAGACCCCGAAGTTCCGGAGTTCGACACCATCCCCCTTGGCCAGAGACTCGGTGATGTGATCAAGCGTGCGCTGGATGACGTTGAAAACATCGCTCTGGATGAGGCCTGTCTCGTTGCTGATGGAGACGACGAGATCGCGTTTGGTGAGAGTGGGCATGACTAGGATGGTAAGGTGTGGATATTTATTTGGCTCCCAGCGGAAGAAAGAATGAACGCTTGTCCTACACGGGGGACATCGGCAATGCAAGCCTCATCCGTGGGTATTGCTTCAGGCCCTTCCGTGCAACCCGACGGCCTCCCTCCACCGGGAGAGCAGGTCCGCATGGCAATTGTTCCATTGGTGCACCGGTTCGGCGATACGGGCCGTCCAGTTGGCCGACCCGGTTGCTCCGGGGACATTGAAGCGCTGCGAGGATCCAAGGAGGTCGGTGATCATCGGGATGGCGATCCAGGAGTTGCTCTTGAGAAGTCCATCCAGAAGCACCTCGTGGACCTTCCCCACGAACGGTGTCATCGGGTCGATCTCCGGATGACCCGCGAAGCGCAGAAGCTCGCCGAGGATCCTTTCGCACCCCGCTCCTTCCTCGCCGCCCCGGCGGACTCCGGCCTGCCATTCCTCCCACTGCGTGCGGATCGGCGCGTGGTCGTGGGTGGCGTAGGTGACCACCGAGATGCGGTCGTAGGTCTCCCCGGGTTGCATGGTTCCGTCGGGAAGCCGCTCCCACATCGGGATCTTGAAACCGGGCAGTCCCATCCGTGCCATGACCGGGCGGACATAAGGGGCCACTTCACCCAGATCCTCGGCGACGAGGCGGTGGGGTCCGAGTTCCGCATCGAGGATGCCGAGGAGAACCTCCCCGTGGACTTCGTTGTGGGCGCGGTGTTCCGGCGTCGCGTCGTCGCAGTCCACGAAGCCGGGCAGGGGGCCGCCCGTTTTGGCCATGGCCGCCTCCGGGGAGAGTCCTGTGAACTCGGCATTGCGCCGGGGATGCCACGGGAAGCTGTAGATACGGAAAAAACCGAGCGCGTGATCGACGCGCAGAAGATGGAAAACCGAGCGCAGGAGGCGTAACCGCCGCCGCCACCAGGCGAAGTTGTTCCGGGCCATCATCTCCCAGCGGTAGAGTGGGAATCCCCAGTTCTGCCCCCACTGCTCGGTGAACGGATCCGACTTGAAGACCTTCTCGGGAGGGGCGCCGCAGGAGCGGGCGGTGTCGAATTCCCCGGGGGCCGCGAAGACATCGGCCCCTCCTGCGGCGACGCCGACCGGCACATCGCCGATCAGGGCGACACCGAGCGTCTCCGCGAGATCGGCCACCGAGGACCACTGGGAAAAAGCGATCCACTGGACAAAGGCGAAGAAGAGTCGCTGCTCCGAAAGGATCCCGCGCTCCGCGCTTGGAAGCCCTTCAAGCCATGTCCGGGCCGATGCCGCCGTCCGTCGGTCGGCCGGCCACGATCCGAACTCCTCCACGCCGCCGTTTTGTTCCAGCAGGGCGCGGTAGAGGGTGTAGTCGGAGAGCCACGGGGCTTGCAGATCCAGGAAGCGGGTAAAGAGCTTCGCCCGGGCATTGCGTCCGTCACCCCTGCGGAAGCGCTTCCAGGCAGCCTCAAGCAGTTCCCGCTTGAGCGCCTTCACCGCCGCGTGATCGACGGGGCCACCCCTCAGTGTTTCCAGATCGTGGCGCGCCGTGATGATGCGGTAATCGCCCGCCGTCAGTTCCGGAATCCACGACGGATGGGTCGTTATGGTGGATGGCTCCAGTGCGAAGGCGCTCAGGACATTGTAGGGACTGTGGTCGCCGCCGGTCTCGTTGACGGGCAGGATCTGGACGGCCCGGAAGTTGTTCTCCGCCGCCCATTCGACCGTCTCGGACAAAGCCTCCGTATCTCCCACGCCGAGATCGTGGCGGCCGCGCAGTGCGAAGAGCGGCACCAGAATCCCCGCCAGTTTTTTTTGTGGATCGATGGTCATGGGCAGGGTGTCTCCTGCTTCCAGAGTGAGTCCGGCAACGAAGGAGGGCAAGTTGAAGTGATCCGGGGGGGGCGGCGTTGTTCAAGGGAAGCTTCCCAAGCGGTCCGGAGACCTGATCACTTCCTTCTTGGCTCGTATGTCCCGGGGAGTGATCCTCGGTGCATGAAAGTCACCTACTACGGTCACTCCTGCTTCTCGGTGGAGGTCTCCGGGAAGACCCTGCTCTTCGACCCCTTCATCACGCCGAATCCCCTGGCCTCCTC
>JBIIGI010000069.1:0-13100 GCA_044236545.1 Chthoniobacterales bacterium | reverse complement strand
ATGTCCCGGGGAGTGATCCTCGGTGCATGAAAGTCACCTACTACGGTCACTCCTGCTTCTCGGTGGAGGTCTCCGGGAAGACCCTGCTCTTCGACCCCTTCATCACGCCGAATCCCCTGGCCTCCTCCGTTGACTATGCGAACCTCCGTCCCGATTACATCCTCATCTCGCACGGTCACTTCGACCACGTCGCCGATGTCGAGGCGATCGCCCGTCTGAGCGGGGCCACGCTGATCGGGAACTACGATCTGCTCCAGTGGTTCGGCGGCAAGGGACTCGAAAAGATCCATCCCATGAACTCCGGCGGCTCCTGGAGCTTCGACTTCGGCCGGGTCACCTTCACCCCGGCGATCCATTCCAGCAGCATGCCCGACGGCACGTACGGTGGGCAACCCGGGGGATTCCGCGTGGAGACGTCCGAGGGGGCCTTCTATTACAGCGGTGACACCGCGCTGACCCGCGACATCGAGCTGATCGCCGAGGCCGGCCCCCTGAAGTTCGCCGTTCTCTGCATCGGTGATAATTTCACGATGGGGATCAAGGATGCGGTCACGGCCGCCGGATGGCTCGGATGCACCGAGATCATCGGGGTTCATTACGACACCTTCCCTCTGATCGCGATTGACCATGCGGCGGCCAAGGCTGCCTTCGCCAAGGCTGGAAAGAACCTCCACCTGATGGAAATCGGTACGGACAGGAAGTTTTGATCGGGCCGTCAAACAGGTTGAAAAGGACGGATGGTGCACAGCTTGCAATCCGACAATCCACCCGCCCCCGATTCCTGATGTTTTGAACACGGTGTTGCAAAAACCGGTTGACATCATGCTGTTCTTTGGTTTTCTTCAATCAACGTTTGGTCTTCTAGGATCTCTCCCCCGAAGGTTGCCGGAGAGCTGATTTTTCTCCGGCTGTTTGGTTTTTGGGATCCTGACAACCCCCATCGCAGATCACATATTCCCCAAGGAATCGTCCGTGGTTTCGTCGGAAAGCCGGTCTTACACCCGCCGCCCATTCCGATCATCACCAGGTCCCCCGCCCCCATCCGGGCTTCATTCCCCCAATTTTCCGTTTCATTTCGTCAGACTACCCGCCTCATCAAATCCCGCACCTGACCCAACGGTCCAAAAGCCCACAGCCCCACAGCCTTTTCATCCCATGAGCGACGACACGCAACCCAACGATCAATCCCCATCACAGTCCGCTTCCCCCGATGCACCCGCGAACCAGGGGGGTGGGCCCGAGGGAGCACAGCAGCAAGGTGGTCAGGGTGGCGGAGGACGCCGTTTTGACCGCAACCGCAGGGGCGGAGGTCGCAATCCCCGTGCCCGCAGGCCGTTCCGCAACAATCGGGATAACAGGGATAACCGCGGACCCAATGATCAAGGAGGGCAGGGAGAGCATGGTCCCGGTCCGGACGAGTTTGCCACCCCAGTTGTCGGTGAGGCCCCCGTGCAGGACGGTCCGCCGCCCGAACCGACCTACGCCGAGGGAATCGTCGAGGTTTCCGGCAAGGGATTCGGATTCCTCCGCGAGGCAAAGCGCGCCTACTCAGCGACCCAGAACGATATCTTCATCACCCCCGAGGTCATCCGCGAGCACAACCTCCGCGACGGTGTCTTCATCAAGGGCGAGACACGCCGCGGCCCCCGTGGCATCCAACTCTTCCGCGCCACCGAGATCGAGGGTGCTGATCCCTCGAAGTTCGTGAACATCCCCCTCTTCGAGGAGTTGACCACCATCAGCCCGAACAAGCGGATCAAGCTGGAGACCGTCCCCGAGCGCTTCACCACCCGAGTCATGGACCTCATGACCCCCGTCGGGAAGGGACAGCGCGGCCTCATCGTCGCCCCCCCTCGCACGGGAAAGACCACACTTCTCCAACACATCGCCGACGCGGTCGTGAAGAACCATCCCGAGATGAAGCTCATCATCCTGCTGGTCGACGAGCGTCCCGAGGAGGTCACCGAGATCAAGCGCACCGTCCCTCAGGCCGAACTCTACGCCAGCTCCAACGACAGCGATCTCCGGAGCCACACCCGCATCGCCCAGATCGCCATCGACCGTGCCAAGCGCCTTGTCGAGCAGGGGAAGGATGTCTTCGTCCTCATGGACTCGCTCACCCGTATCGGCCGCGCCTTCAACAACGCGCAGGGCGGTGGCGGTCGTACCATGAGCGGCGGCATGGACTCCCGCGCCATGGAGATTCCGCGCAAGCTCTTCGCCGCGGCCCGTAACACCGAGGAGGCCGGTTCGCTCACCATCATGGCGACCGCGCTCATCGAGACCAACAGTCGCATGGACGACCTGATCTTTCAGGAGTTCAAGGGGACCGGCAACATGGAGCTTGTGCTCGATCGCAAGATCAGCGAGCAGCGCATCTACCCGGCCGTCGACATCTTCCTCTCGGGCACCCGCCGCGAGGAACTCCTCCTCAGCCCCGAGGACATGCACAAGATCAACGTCATCCGCCGTGGTCTCGCCGGCCACAAGCCGATCGAGGCGATCGAGCGACTTCTCTTCTTCATCCGCCGGTATCCGACCAACGCGGAGCTCCTGAAGAACATCCCGGGCTAAGAGACCGTCTCGGAGAGTCCCCAGCTGAAAGGATGAAGGATGAAGGCGCCCCAGGGGCGCAGAAGATTGGAGTTAGAAGATAGGAGATAGGAACCAAGCCGCTCGGCTTATCCCTCTGCGTTCTCCGCGCCTCTGCGCGAGAAATCTGCAGGCTGAGTCGAAGGTCGAACTAAGCCGCTCCAAAATCTAGTTCTTAACCCACTTGAGTCTAAACACCTAGAGCCTTACGGGCTCTCGAAGACGCGGATGAAGGAAGGGGTCTCCCCGCGTAGGAAGAACGGGATGAGGCAGTTCCTCGGATCCCCCTCCTGCCTGATCTGCAGAGGATAGGTCTTCCCGTCGATCTCGGCCTCCCACTCCACGCAGGAAGGTTGACGGACAAAAAGGGCGCTGCCACCGGGTGCCAGGAGCGAGAGTTGCCGCGGCGGTTTGCCACCTCCTCCCGCTTCACGGAGAATCAGGATCCTGGACGGCATGGCGTTGACCACCCTGTAGCGGCATCCCTGCCTGGGTGCCGCCTCGTCCGGGTAGATGTGGAACTGGAAATTCGGCGTGGCGGGATGAATGCCGGGCGTCGCCGGAGATGCCACCTGCGGGAGCTTGTCGGCCGGACCCGTGGTGCTCAGGTCACCGGTCAGCAGGAGGATCTGCGAGGAGAGCGGGCGGAAGCGGATGATCCTGTCGGCCACCGTGTCGCCACGGACATTGCGGGCGAGATAATGGATCTCAGGTGTCTTCAGGGGGGCGTTACCGGTCCACTCCCCCTGGCGAAAGAGGGGATAGGCCACGGGAAGATTCGTGCCGGCGACGCTCAGGGAGATCGAGGGGGAGCAGGTTGCGTTCACCACGGTGATGCGCACCTCGGGTGATGGCGACGGGAAGGCGGAGGGATGGGAGGGGCGCCCGTGTGTCGGCGTCACGAACGGAGCCGTCTGGGCAAGGATCAGAAACGTCGTCGGCAAGATCATCGCGGTGTCATGAAAAGAAGGGTTGTGGGAAAGAAAGCGGGCACGGAACGCGACTTCGACTCAGTGCCATTGGACATCGTGGAGCGATGGAAGGAGGCGGCCCGACTCATCGGGGGCCAGCCTGATGGTCCCCTCCATCAGGGATCTTCCGGAAGGCTTTCCAGCACGGTCGAGAGCTTCTCCGAGAACGACGATCCGGAAGGATCGGGATTGCACGGCGCAATGACCGATCACCTTGCCAAAGGCCTCCTCCCGGGCCCGGTCGAACACATCGGCGACCGGCGGGGAAAGCCCCGGGACATTGCGCGAAAGGGGAGGAGTGTAGGTTTCCGCATCGGTGAGGCGGGCCGTGATCCTGTGGAGGTCGGAGAGGCGATCATAGGGTCGGTTTTCCTCGATCAGGGTGGCGAGGGATCCGGCCGCTCTGGCCCCGATCGTGCAGTTGGTGAATCGGCGGTCGGAGGTGACCCCGATACCGCTGAAGAGCGCGGTGAGGACGGCATGGGGAGCGGTGTTCACGTTGATGCGTCCGGCGATGCCGGAATTCGTGGTGAGGGTGTTTGTTCCTGGTTCGCGCCCCGGCCCGGCGACGGTGAAGAGGTCGATCAACTCGACGGCGCGTTTGCCCGGGAGATCCCAGTCGGCGGAGGGGTCGGCGACATGAAATTCCGGTTGCCCGACGCGCAGCGTGCGCCCTCCGCCGCTGCAAAAGCGGGTCTTTTTGGGAGATCCGGCCAACGGGGCCTGACCGAGATCGTCGACCTGGGCGGGGTCGAAAATGTGTCCGAGTTCCCCGATGGAGAGCATCGGTCCCTTGCGGATAACCGCGGGCGGTTCCGAACCCGCCCCGTCGCTCTTGTAGGGTGAGGGAATCCGCTCGGGCGTCTGGCGGTCGGAACCGGGTGGGGTGCCCCTGAACGGATTGACCGGAACACGGTCGCGCCGGGTCCAGGTGTTCATCGGATCCAGGACGTAACCGCGTCCTAGGGTTCCCGCCGGGCTGATTCCCTTCCAGAGAGTCTTGGAGGGATAGTTGGTGGCGACGCTCCATTTGTAGGAGGTGAGGAAGGTCGCCCGCGGATCACCGACAAAGCGGTAGCTTCCCGGTTGCACCGCCTCCTCCGACTCATCCTGGGTGTCGCGGTCGTCGGAGGTGGAGGACCACGTGGGGATCGTCATGCACTGCCAGTGCGGCGAGTCATCCTGAAGTGTCTGCCCGAGATGGGCCAGCCCCCCGGCGACATCACCGGGGGAGATGCCGACGGGGCGTGACATGTCGACGCGGCGCCCGTTCCAATACAACTGGAAGGATTGCTGGCTGAGCGTGTCGGCGTTTCCGGCCGGTCCGTTGGTCCAGCGCGGCGGGAGGGAGGTCGCCTCGGGGGATGTCCAGGTCTGCACGACGGGATCAAAGGCCACGACGGTGAATTCATTGGGGCGGATCGTCGGAAGCGGGGGAGCGCTCCCGTCATAGTCCGAGAAAGCGGAGTTCACGCCCGTCCCGAAGCTGACCCGCGCGCGGTTGCCTACGATGAGGCGGGGGAGACCCCCGGCCTGAATCGGGGTCGTGTAGGGATTCCAGAGTTCGGCAAAGAAGCGGCTCTCGATGGTGACGCTGTTGCTGGAGATGGTCGTGCGGGTGCAGCACTCCGCGATCTGGGTCACGTAGGGAGTGAGGTCGCGGCCGGAGGGTTCACCTCCCGGCGGACCCGTCGGGCCGGGTTCCGGCGAGATGTAGTCGACGATACTGCAGGCGAGACGCCGCAGGTAGAGCGAGGGGTCGGCGCCCCTGCCCGAGAGGGAGGGATCGCGCTCTTTGAACTTCGGGATGTTGCGGTCGATGATGGAGGCGATGATCCCCGCGCGTTCGTAGGGAGTGGAGCCCCAGGCCGGGTTGGTGGCGAGGTCGTTGAGGTTGTACTTGGGAAGCCCTCCCTCCGGGAGTCCCGCAGGAATCAGGTCGGGTAGGAGGCAGGGATCGCGTGTGAACAGGGGTTTCTTTGCCTCATACCCGGCGGGATCGTCAAAAGCCGCCTCCAAGCTCCCGAGGGTCGGCAGATTGGAGGCGATCCTGACAAGGCGCGCAGCCTCCTCTGGTGTCGCGAGGGATGGGCTTCCGTTGGTCAGCGGGAGATCTCCCGGCCCCTTCTGCCAGTCGACCGGATCGGTGCGCGCTTCGCCGCGGTGCAACCCTGGATTGAGTCGCGCCGATTCATCCAGAAGAATGAAGGCATAGCGGGCCACGGCCTTTTTTCCGGAATCACGGATGGTCTGCCACAGGGCAGGATAACGGCCTGTCGGAGCGATGATTCCTCCGCGGGGAGCGGCTCCCGCCTCCGGATGGCCCCGAAGGTCGGAGGGATTGAGGACGAGAGAGGGGTCGTTGAGATCGACCGTTTCGGCGGTGTTGGTCGAGAGACGTTTTTGCAGGACGCCGCCGAGGAAATCCCGCGGAAGTCTCGGATAGGAGGAGAGGGGTTCCGGATCGCACGAGAGGAGCGGCGCCAACTGGGTCTCCGTCGTCAGGTTGGTCGCGCCGATGACCAACGCGGGGGCGGTGCCGGGATCTTCTTCCTCCCCCGCCAGACCGACGAGGAATGCGGGCCGGTCGGAAGTGGTCGTCATCAGGAGAGCGAAAGCGGCCGAGGTGCCCGACTCCGCGGCGAGACGGGAACGGGTCTCCTCCGCGCACGCCGTGCTGCTGGAACGTTCCAGCCGGACGCTGTGCAGAAGGGAGACGAGAAGGAGGCTCAGCAGTGCCAGCACACTCAGGACCGCAATGATCGCGGAGCCTTCGAGGGAGTGGTCGGGGGACGGGGAATGTTGTTCAGCCCTCTTCATGGCCCGGTGGGAATGTCGCGACGGGGTGGCAGGCGCACGATTCCGGAGAAGCGTTGGAGGTCGCGCCGGATCAGTCTCTCATTGCGTTCCGTGGCGCCGGGATTGCGGGAAATGAGGCGGGCCGTCTCCCCATTGATCCCCGAGAGGGCCACCATGATGGTTCCGGGTTCAGGCTTCTCGCCGGGGAGTTCCCTCACATCAAGGCGAACGATATTGCGGGCCAGCAGTTCGGTGGTGGCTGTGTTGGTTGGCGAGGCCCGCGCGTAGAGTTCCCTGAGCGTCCCATGCTCCAGCGCCTCGGAGACCTCCTCACCGGAGGCGTGGAAGCGGTAGAGGTTTTCAAGACCATCACCCCCGGGTTCCGGTGCAATGAAATATCCCGTCGCGCAGAGATCCCCCCTCAGTCCTGTCTGCCTACGCTCGGAGGGATGGGAGACGAGGAGGAAGAGCCGCTCTCCGCGCTCCCTCTCGCCCGGGACCCGCTCGATCATCAGGGTCTCCGCATTGGTGGTGAGAACCGCCGAGTGAAGATCCTCCGAGATGATCCGCAGTCCCTCCCGGGCCTCGCGCGAGGCTTCGCGGCGACGCTCCCCGTCACGCCACAGCCTGGAGGCGCCGTCCGCCATCCCGATCAGGAGGATCAGGAGGATGGCCAGAATCACCGAGGAGACAAGAACCTCCAGGAGGGTGAATCCCTCGCGGCGCGTTCCGTGTGGGGAGAGCGGGGTTGGGGCGTTTCTTCGCATCATCACTGGTTGCGGTTCATGGAGCGGCCATCAGCTTCACGTAGCGGTGGAGGGATCGCTTTTCCGCGGGGGCGGATGCCGGTGAGGCCACCGTCACTTCGGCATGAATGAGCCGCGGCGAAGCGGCATTTGTGGCCAGATGGACGGTGGCGATGGCCACCGCGCGAGGATCGGCGAGGGGAGCGGCGTATTCCCGCTCCGTCACCGCATGGAGCGGCTCGCATGAGGCGTCGTAAGAGACGGATCGTTTCGGCATTGTTACGGGGTCAATGGGCTCCCAGAGGGGGCATCCATTGCTCATTCCGCAGGGGATGCGGCAACATCCCCCGCGGGACGGGATCCCCAGAACCTCCATGATGCCCGAGGCGATGATGGTGGCACGGGTCTCCTCATCGCTCTCCCGTTCGGTGAAGTGGGCCACCGGAAACAGCACCAGCAGTCCGCTCACGGCAACGGCAAAGAGGGAAATGGCGACGAGAACCTCCAGGAGAGTGAAGGCATGCGGCCGATGGTCCGTGGAAAGACTCATCGACTGCAGGTGGCGCGCCCGCTGGCGCGGGAGAGGATGACGGGCTCGGGCGCGGGGCCTTTTGCGGCATCAAACCGGAGCATGAGTTGATTCCCTCCCTGCATCGGGAGCCCGACCCTTCCGGATCGTTGGAACATGACGTTGCCGAAGAGATCCCCCGCTCCCGGGGCTGTGCCGCCGAGGGAGGTCTTGATGACGTCGGGGGAGGGGCGCTCCTCCATCAGGGTGTCGGATCCTCCATGGAACGTGAAGCCCGGGGGGAGATACAGCCATGGTCCCAAGGCCGATAAGGTCCCGGAGTCCCGGGTGACGATACGGAGCGAGTCCCGTGATCTGTCACCGGGATGCCGGAAGATCACCCACACCTCCTTTTTTCCGGCAATCGCGGCGCCGCGGGCCCGCTCCAGGGTCTCCATCACGGAGGCGGTCGCCGTGCGACGCGCGTGCGATCCCGTGATCTTGGTCCAGGAAGGGGCAACCAGCGAGACGAGGGCCGCGATCAGCGTGATGGTGACGAGCAGTTCGAGGAGGGAAAATCCCCGTCGGTTTACCGTCAACGCATGGTCACTGGGATGATAACGCACAGGGGCGCAGGGTGAAGGAATGTCCTGCGCTAGGGAAGCGCTGATTCAGTCGCAATCATGGGATGAAATCAGCGTTTCCATAGCTTTTACAACGCCCTGATGGCTGCGAATCCCAGCCAGATCCCGGCAACGCAGAGGAGAACGGAAAGGAAGACATTCAGGAATGCGCCGGTGAGATTACCCTGCTCGATGAGCAGGAAGGTCTGCAGGCTGAACGAGGAAAAAGTCGTGTACCCGCCAAGCACCCCGATCATCAGAAAGGTCCGGGTAGTCTGGGAAAAAAGCAGTTTTCCCGGTTCGCTCTCGCCGTAGCCCGCAAGCAGTCCCATCAGGACGGCACCCGAGACATTCACCGCCATGGTCCCGAAAGGAAAGGAGCCGCCCAGGAAACGGGAGACGACATTCGTCATCATGACGCGCCCGATCGAACCAATGGCTCCTCCGATGCCGGCCAGAAGGTAGGGATGCTTCAGGAGTGATGAAAGGATCGTCATGGGTGAAGAGTTGTGCAGAGGAGCGGAAGAGGGGTCAAGCCGGCCATGATGAAATTCGCATTTTGCATTTTCCTGCACTCTGCTAACTTGCCCCCATGTTCCCTATCCGCCGCCCCTTTCTTCTTATCCTCCCGTTGCTGGTTTCCCCACTCGGGGCGCAGGCCGACTTTCCCACCACGACGATTGCGCAGCAGCAGGCTGCGGCCTACCTGAAGCCACTTCCCGACAACGGCGTGGTTCCCCTGAGTGTGATCGCGGGCGACTTCGCCTCCAATCAGACCGCGGCGATCGGAAAATACAACGGTCAACGGATCACCGTGATCGGGAGGATCGCCTCCCTCAGCCAGGGAAGCAGCGAGAACAAGGTGCTGGTGGTCACCCTTCAGGATGCCGGCGCCACCTTGCCTGCCGTCAAGGCCGAGTTTCTGCTTGGTTCCCTACCGGAAAATTCCGAGTTGGAAATCTCGCAGGATGGCTCGATGGCAACGATGATCAAACGCGACAGGACCGGAGTCATCCTCTCGAGGCAACCTTATCTCTCGGTCGACCAGAGGGTCGCCATCAAGGGGAGCTACAAGGAGATCAAGGTAGGGGATATCGTGTTGACCGATTGCAAGCTGGAGCCCAAGTCCAAGGTCCGGAAAGCGTCCGCAGGAAACTAGGCAACCGCTGCTAGCCACAAAGGTTGGAACATGCACCTTGCCGTTCTGGCCTTCGTTTCTTCTATGGCTTGTTGTGGTGGAATTGCTTTTTTTGGTGACTTGGCTACTCCGTGATCGACATCGAAAGCGCGGGTTGCCGCCTCCACTACCCAACGAGTGAGTTAGGGTTTTTGAAGTGGATTTTTAAAATCTGCCAAAGCAACAGCCTATAAGTTTAGGCGCAGGAAGTTTGGATGTCGCAGTAGGCCGCCAAGCGAACCAAGCCTCCGGGAAGAGGCGCGGAGAAGTTGCTAAATGCAAACCCGTAGGGCGGCTCTGCTTTGCGGGAGCAAAGTGCCGTTCAAGCTGTAGTAGAGCTACTGCGAGCGCAGGCGAACACCCAGAGGCGCCAAAATTCCAAGCCTGCCCTCAGACGAACTTTCCGGGGTTCAGGATACCCTTTGGATCGACCGCTTTCTTGATCCGCTTGTGGAGGTCGCGGAGTTCCGGCGTGGTGGCCTCGTTCCACCAGCGCTTCTTGGCGATGCCGATGCCGTGCTCTCCGGTGATGGCTCCGCCCCACTTGATGACTTGGGTGAAGAGGGAGTCGAGCACCCCCTCGATCTCCTTTGGGCGCTTTTCCTGCTGTTCCTTCGAGACCATGACATTCACATGGATATTCCCGTCTCCCGCGTGACCGAAGCAGGCGATCGGGAATCCGGTCTTCTTCTGGAGCTTTTCAGCGAAGGTGATCAGGTCGACCAGGCGACCGCGCGGCACGGCGATGTCCTCGTTGAGCTTGGTCAGGCCCGTTGCCTTCAGTGACGCCGAGAACGCGCGACGCAGGGCCCATATCCGTGCGCAGCGTTCGGGCGAGGTGGCGAGTTCCACCTTCAGGGCCTTGTTCTTGGAGAGGAGGGTCTTGAGGGCTTTACCTTCGCCCAGCACGCTCGCCTTCTGGCCGTCGAGTTCGACGAGCAGATGAGCCTTGCCGGGCGGGATGAAACTTCCCTTCGCCTCCCCTGTCACTTCCTTTGGAGCATTGCGGGCCGACTGCAGGGTGAAGTTGTCGGCCACCTCGACGGCGCAGGGGAGGTATCCCGCCTTGAAGATTGCCTGCACGGCGGCGGCGGCATCCCTCATGGAAGGGAATCCGGCGGAGAGGGTGACGTGCGCGGGAGGGAGGGGAAGGAGTTTGAGTGTCGCCTCGGTGATCACGCCAAGCATCCCCTCCGATCCGACAAACATGCCGATGAGGTCGAACCCAGTCTTGTTCTTGTGAGTGCGACCGCCGACCCGAACAAGGGTGCCGTCTGCCAGCGCGACCTGAAGTCCGAGGACGTAGGGACGGGTGACCCCGTATTTGAGACAACGGGGGCCGCCGGCGTTGGTGGCGATATTCCCACCGAGGGAGCAGTCCTTGTAGCTCTGCGGATCGGGAGGATAGAAGAGCCCTTGTTTCTCAACCTCGTGCTGGAGTGTTCCCGTGATGACGTGGGGTTCCACGACGGCGACGAAATCCTCGCCGCTGATCTCCCGGATGCGGTTCATCCGGTGAAGGCTCATCAGGATGCCGCCGCGGAGCGGCACGCAGCCGCCGACATAGCCCACACCCGCACCCCTGGCCGTGACGGGGATGTTCCGCTTGTTCGCGTAGGCGAGAACGGCTGAGACCTCCTTGGCGGATCCGGGGGCGACGGCGATCTCGGGAAGGGAGGCCGCGAACCACTTGTCGGCGCCGAGTTCGGCAAGTTGCGGGCGATCGGTGATCACTCCCGCCTTCGCTGGGATGATGTTGCGGAGATCCCGCTCGAGAGAAGGATGAGATTTGAAACGTGAAACCTGAAGGGGTGAGGAGGGAATGCGTTTGTTGGATCCCCTCTGTTTCTTTTCAGGTTTCAACGTTGATGGCACTTGCCTCCCGGCAAGCCGTGCCACCGATGACGGGCTGCCTTCGGCAGTCTTCCGCGTCGCTTCCCGGCGACTTGGTTCAGCCTTCAGGTTTTTCAACCCTACATCCCCATGATCTCGTAGCCGCCGTCGACGTAGATCACCTGGCCGGTGATGCCGCTGCCGCCGTTGCTGGCGAGGAAGACGCCGGTGTGACCGAGTTCGTCCGTGGTGCAGCTGCGCTTGAGAGGGGCATGTTCCTCGTAGTGCTTGATCATGGCGCCGAATCCGGAGATGCCGCGGGCGGCAAGCGTCTGGACGGGGCCGGCGCTGATGCAGTTCACCCGGATGTTTTTTGCTCCGAGATCGTAGGCCAGATAGCGGGTGCTCGCTTCCAGGGAGGCCTTGGCGACGCCCATCACATTGTAGTGGGGGACGACCTTGGCCGCGCCGTAGTAGCTCATGGCGACGATGCTGCCGCCATCGGTCATGAGGGGGGCGACTTCGCGTGAGAGGGCGACCAGCGAGTAGGCGCTGATGTCGTGGGCGACGCGGTAGGCCTCGCGACTGGTGGAGAGAAAATCTCCCTCGAGGGCTTCCTTCGGGGCGAATGCGACCGAGTGGAGCATCAGGTCGAGCTTCGGGGTGACCTCGCGGACCTTGCCGAAGAACGAGGTGATCTCGGCGTCATTGGAGACATCGCACGGCTGGAGGAAGGTGTCGGCGCCGAACTCGGCGACGAGTTCCTCGACGTTCTCCTTGAGGCGCTCCCCCTGATAGTTGAAGAGAAGGGTGGCGCCGGCCTGCTTCCAGGCCTTGGCGATTGCCCATGCGATGCTGCGTTTGTTGGCGACGCCGAAGACGACGCCGACTTTACCTGCTAGGGGTCCGTTGCTCATCCCAATAGGAAGCATCGTCAAGCCCCTCCCTGTCACGAAAAAAGGGATTCCAAGTCGGGGCAAGGAGACCGGAACCAACCGGTCAAAGGGCGAAAGGCGGCAGCCAACAGCCTAACAGTCCAGCAGCCTAGAGCCTCCACACCTAGAGCCTACTACCACCCCTGTCTCTTTCCTTTCATGACTTCATGAGTTCCTGATTATTTTCTCCCGCTATTTCTCGCCACCATCTTGGTGAACGCTCCTGACTTGTTGTCATGGTTCCATTGCAAAATCCGTCATAATTTGCCTTTGCGGCGGGGGCTTCCTGCGGTTTCATCTTGGCTCATGTCCGAGCCCGCAACCCAGTCAAACAAATACCGACGCATCGTCCTCAAGATCAGCGGTGAAGCCCTGAAGGAAAAAGGGAGCTCCGACAGCGTCTCCCCGCAGATCGTCCAACGGGTCGCGGCCTCGATTGCGGAGGTGAGGAGGATGGGGGTCGAGGTGGCCGTTGTCGTGGGCGGCGGGAATATCTGGCGCGGCCTTTCCGCAAGTCATCGCGGCATGAACAGGGCGACCGCCGACTACATGGGGATGCTTGCCACCGTCATCAACGGCATGGCGCTCATGAGCGCCCTTGAGGATCTGGGCTACTCCACCCGCGTCCAGACGGCGATCCAGATGAACAACGTGGCCGAGCCCTTCATCGTGCGCCGCGCCATCCGGCATCTCGAGAACGGGCACATCGTCATCTTTGTCGCCGGCACGGGAAATCCCTTCTTTTCCACCGACACCACGGCCGCCCTGCGCGCCAACGAGATCGGAGCTGAGGTCATCCTCAAGGCGACCAAGGTGGACGGCATCTACGACAGCGATCCGAAGAAGAATCCCGGGGCGCGCCGTTTTGAAACGCTCACCTACTCCGAGGCGCTTTCGCGGCGACTCGAGGTGATGG
>JBIIGI010000068.1:0-13198 GCA_044236545.1 Chthoniobacterales bacterium | reverse complement strand
CGGGGCTGGGCTTCCGAAGGGACTCACTCCTTTGCGTCTCGGGTTCCTCACCGATTGTCACGCGATGGCTGAATTGGACGCCCCTGCATGGCTGGATCGCACCGCCGCCCTGATGAATTCGCTCGAGCCCGATCTGATCATCGGGGGAGGGGATTTCGTGAACGGCGGCTTTTACTCACCCGGCGGCGTCATGGAGCAGCGTTGGAGCATCGCCGACGGCTTTCTGAAAAAACTCCGGACCCGTCTTGAACCGGTGATCGGGAACCATGATTTCTTCGAACCGCTCCTCCCCGACGGTTCCCCCTCGCGTATCGATCCCCGCTGGCGCTTTCGGAAACAGTTCGGCCTTGAGAGCACGTATCGTTCCTTCGAGTTTAAGGGATACCGCTTCCTGATCCTCGACTCGGTCAAGGTGGTGGGAGGTGCAAGTCCCTACCGCGGATGGATCAGTGCCAACCAGTTGCTCTGGCTTGATCGCGAGCTGAAAAAGATCCCCTCCAATCAGCCCATCATCCTCTGCTCACACATTCCCTTCAGGACATCGCTCGCGGATCATCTGGGTCCCATCGAAGGGCCGTCTCCCGGCAGGGCAAGGGTTCTGAATTCCAAGGCTGTCATGGAAAAACTACGGGGCCGCCCCTTGGTCGCCATTCTTCAGGGGCATGTCCATCTGGACGAGCGTCTCATGCTTGATGATGTGCCCTGCATCACCGGAGGAGCGGTCTGCGGGAAGTGGTGGCAGGGTCCGAACAATGGAACCTTCCCCGGCCTCGGTCTCATAGAAATCTTGCCCGGCACAAGCTCCCCCTCGGGGCAGAAACCGCCAGTCGCCTCCGTGGGATGGGATTACCGGAACACCCCCGCGTCATCCGCTCACGGAAACGCGTGATGCGCTGGGGAGGCGGGTTTTTTGTTCTCCAGGCTAGAGCATTTTCGGTTTTTTCTGATGCCTTGGAAATGAACGCGATGAGGGAATGAATATGGAACTCAGGAACTCAGGAAAGATGAGGTTGGAGAAGCGTGTGACTGCTATGAGAGAACCGGGAACCCTCGCTACATGCTCCTAAGCAGACAGTCTCTGTAAAGATATCGTCTCCCTACTTGGCATGCTTTCCACCCAATTGTCGGTTTGGTTCTGCATTTCCCCTCCTGAGTTCCTGAGTTCCATATTAATCATGCAGTCTCTCCTCGGGCGACAGATTGACCAGAAGATGCTCTAGTTGATCCCTAGTTTTGCGATCATGTTCAGGCAGAGGGAAAAGAGTGTCGCTCCCAGAAACACGCAGACCGGGAGTGTCAGCACCCAGGCCATCAGGATATTCCGGACCGTGGCCATTTGGAGTCCCGAGCCGTTGGCCGCCATCGTTCCGGCGACACCGGAGGAAAGGACATGGGTCGTGCTGACGGGAAGACCCAGGAGGTCGGCGAGTGCGATGGTCGACATGGCGACCAGTTCAGCCGCAGCTCCCTGACCATAGGTGAGGTGACTCTTGCCGATCCTTTCACCGACGGTCACAACAATGCGCTTCCATCCAACCATTGTTCCGCAGCCCAGTGCCAGGGCGACGGCGGCCTTGACCCAGAGCGGAATGAAATTCGTCACTCCGTTGATCGTGGAGGAGAGCTTCTTGGCCTGCTTCTCGGCGGCAGGGGAGTCGAGCTGATGGTTCTTTGCCAGCTTGGAGGAAGTCGAGGAGAGCAGGTAGAGATCGGCACGCAGATTGCCCCTCTGGTCCTTGGGGATCTGCGAGACCGAATCGGCGTCGCCGAGCAGGCGGAGTGTCTCTCCTGAAATAATCCCGGCTGCGGCGAAGAGTTCAGGGCTGGTGGAATGGCTCCCCCTGAGGAACGTGGTGAGGACGTTCGAGGGGTCCTTCTCGACGACGCCGGTGTTTGCTCCCGCCGCATGCTGCTGGCAGTAGAGGGCGGTGTTCCTGAGTTCAAGCCGGAGCGCATCAAGATCCTGGCTGGTGCTGAAATCCTTCAGCGCAAAGGTGGTCGGAAGGATCCCCACGAGAATCAGCATGATGAGACCCATGCCCTTCTGTCCATCATTGGATCCGTGGAAAAAGCTGACTCCCGTGCAGGTGAACATCAGGATGGCCCGGATCCATCCCGGGGGGGGATGATGGGCGTCGGGCTTGGAGTAGAGCTTGGGGTTCCTGATCAGAATCTTCATCACGATCAGCAGGAGTGCAGCCAGGCAGAACCCGAGTACGGGGGAGATCAGAAGAGCCAATCCGACATCCTTGGCCTTGGCCCAGTTGACACCGTCACCCCAGTAGTGGGAATCACTCATGAGGGCGTTCGCGATGCCAACGCCGATGATCGAACCGATCAGCGTGTGTGAACTCGATGCGGGCAGACCGATGTACCATGTGCCCAGATTCCAGACGATCGCCGAGACAAGCAGGGAGAAGACCATGGCGAATCCCGCGGCCGAGCCCACATGGATCACGAGTTCCGCGGGCAGCAGATTGACAATGCTGAAGGCGACTGTCCCGGCCGAGAAGAGAACCCCCAGAAAATTAAAGAATCCCGACCAGATCACGGCCGGCACCGCCGGAAGCGTGTGGGTGTAGATGACCGTCGCCACGGCATTGGCTGTGTCATGGAAGCCGTTGGCAAACTCGAAGCCCAGTGCCAGGAGAAGGGCAAGGCCGAGCAGGAGGTAGGTTCCGGCCGTGACGGGATCAAGTTCGGCTAGAAATAAATGCATTGTCTGTTTCTAATGCAGCCGGCGGTTGAGAAGATAGATTCTTCTTCACCGTGCCTGTTACTTTTTCGTCACCTGCCGGGTGTGAAGGTCGAGTTGGGAGGAGGGAGGGGCGGCAGATTCTCCTGCTGGCGGATATCACGCTCGGAAAGGCCTGTCTCCACGCGGATGATCCCTTCGGGACGCACCCAGGCCCGTTGCGATGGATGCCAGTAGAGAAGCGAACTTTCGGGAAGAGTGAAGTTGACCTTGCGTGTCTCGCCGGGTTTGAGTTCCACGCGCTGGAAGCCTTTCAGTTCACGGAGAGGTCGAGGGGTGTTCTCTCCCGGGAGGCCGATGTAGAGTTGCACGACGGTCGCGCCCGCACGGGCCCCCGTGTTTGTGATATCCACGCTCACCCGGAAACCTTCCGTGACAGGAATCACCTCCATGCCCGCCATCGCAAAGCCAGTGTAACTGAGACCGTGCCCGAAGGGAAAGAGGGGGTCGCGCCCGGCCCGGTCGTAGCCCCGGTATCCGTAGAAGATCCCTTCATGGTAGTTCACGACGGGCCAGTTTTTTCCTTCGGGAAAATCACCGGGGTAATGGCGGAATGCCGGATTCTCGTCGATCGTCCGGTCAAAGGTGCAAGGAAGATGTCCGGAGGGATTCTCGGCTCCGAAGAGAACCGATGCCAGAGCAGTGCCCGCTTCCTGACCGAGATACCAAGTCTGGAGAACTGCAGGGACCTTCGCGATCCATGGTCGCATGTCGACGGCCGCGCCCCCGCTCAGGACGACGACGGTTCTGGGATTCGCCCCGGCGATTTTCAGAATGAGCTGTTGCTGCTTTACCGGCAGGGAGAAACCGCGGTCGAATCCCTCACCCTCCACGTCCGGGTTGAGTCCGACGCAGACGATGGCCACATCCGCTCCTCGCGCAGGGATGGTCCCCGTCGACTCCTCCGGAACGGGAACGATCCGCAGGGAGACCCTTCCCCTGCCTCGACCAACCTCGCTGGCCGTGACCCGCAGGGGCAACCGGGTTCCCTGACTCAGGGTCATCACATAACTGTCCGGATTGCCCAGTTCACGGTTGCCGAGACGGATTTCCGGGTGCCCCTCGGAGAGCAGTTCGTAGTTTCCCGATTCGGGAACCTCAATCTCGGCATCCCAGACAACCCGGGCCTCCTTGCCTTTGGGTACCCCCTCCGGCGGGGTACGCTGGTTCCAGGAAATGGAGATTTTCTCCTCCTGACTTGTGGTGATCCCCGTGATGTTCGGTTCGGTGATGCAGACCATGCGCCTGATGGATGTGATTTTTGGCGGACGTGGAACGGCTTTCGGAAAATCAAAAAAACGGGAGGGTGAGAACACCGGATTCAACGGCATCGGGATGTAGTGAACATCCGATCCCGGAGGCAGGGCCCTGCGGATCCCTTCAAGGAAACTGACCGAACGGAAGGGGGTCACCCCCCCGCTTCCGCCACCCACGACCGGGGTGTCCTGGGCATTGGGTCCGTAGACGACGACTTTCCTCAGGGCATTTCTTTCCAGGGGAAGCAGGGCCGGGCTATTTTTTAGCAATACAATCGACTTGGTTGCGACCTCCAGGGCGATGGCGGCATTCTCGGCCGAATCCAGGGGAAGATCGTTCCTCAGTTGCGGACGGTCAAAGAATCCCATCGAAATCCCCATCCTCAGGAGTCTCCGGACAGCATTGTCGATCTGTTGCGTGGTCAGTGAGGAGTTTGCCAAAGCCTTCTCGACGCTCTCCTTGGTCACCCGGTATCCCATCGGCATCTCCAGATCGAGTCCCTTGGCGATGGCGTCGGATGACTGAGTCGCCCACCAGTCAGACATCACGAGCCCGGGAAAGCCCCACTCACCCTTCAGGATGCCGTTCTGGATCCTGTCATTGGAGGTGCAATACTCGCCGTTGAGTTTGTTGTAGGCACTCATCACCGTCCAGGCCCCGCCCTCGAGAAGTGCTTTTCTAAAGGGTTGCAGGTAGATCTCCCGGATCGTCTGCTCATCCATCACCGAATCGATCTCCATCCTGCGCCACTCGGCGTCATTCCCAACGAAGTGCTTCACCGTCGCGGCCACCCCCTGTGACTGGAGTCCCTTGACGTAATTGAGGGCCAATTCCCCGGTGAGGAAGGGATCCTCCCCGTAATATTCGAAGTTCCGTCCGTTGAGCGGGGTGCGGGCTATATTTACCCCGGGACCGAGTTGGATATGGATGCCCCGTGCCCGCGACTCGCGTCCCAGGGCCTCGCCGTAACGGAAGGCCAGCTTGGGATCCCATGTCGCCGCCAGGGCGATCCCGCTCGGAAACGAGCAGGCGGGGCCGTGGGCACGGACACCCTGCGGACCATCGGCCATGATCATCTTGGGAATGCCGAGCCGGGGAATAGCGATCGTCGACATCCCGTCGGAACCGTCCCCTGAAAGGAGGCTGATCTTCTCCTCGCGCGTGAGGGCCCCGAGCAGTGTTTCCACGCGTTCCTCCACCTCCGCGGCGGGTCTGGTGGAGGGGTATGGTGTTCCGCGAAGGGAGGCTTCCGATGAATGCGATGCGTGCGTGGTAGAGGGATTGCCCGAAAGGGCGGACGGATCGGCAAGAACCCACGAAAGAAGGGTCAGGAGGGAGGCGACGACTTGCGTTGGAAAGACCCTCGACCTCTTCATGGGTGATGTTTTGCGTCAAAGGCCTTCACCTGATCCAGGATCACCTCGGCCATCATCGGATCGGTTCCGATCGCGCTGCCGTAGTAGAGATTCTTTCCATGGAGGAAGTGCGGGTTGCTCATGAAGACCTCCGACTGGCTGGCTGCGGGCCCGACCTCGTCGCGGATGCCGAGCAGGACCGGGATGTCCTGATAACTATGGAGCCCGTCGCTGATGAAGAAGGGAATCACCACCACGTTGGAGCAGGATGACATGACAGCCCAGTCGCTCACCAGAGGGGCCTCTTCCATGTAGGTTGGGAGTACCTCGGCATAGAGTCCCATCGCTGAGATCAGCTCCACCTGGGTTTTGGCCGCCTTGGCAGAGTTATCGTTCAGGTTGGTGCCGTGCCCCACAATCAGGAGGCTAGTCTCCTCAGGAGGGACGCCGGGTGCAGTCTCACGGGCGCGCTTGAGGAGGACGGAGGTCATTGAGGGATGGTTGCCGACCGGTTCACAGTAGCGGACTGTCATCCCGTCGAAGCGTGTCACGGGACCATCCAGTGAGAGTTCCCGGGGGATCACTGTCTGGGTGAAGTATCCCTCGCTGATGAAGTTCGGCACCACGTAGACATCGGGGGAGGAGACCGAGTGGAGAATCTCCCTCAATGAGGGTTCCTCCTTCCAGAAGCAGCAGAGAACCTCGTCAAAAAGGCCGCGCGAGCGGATCGTGTCAGCCAAAAGCTGGCTCGGTTCGCTCGAGTCGGGGTTTGTCGTTGATCCGTGACCGACGATGATCAGGGCTGTTGCGCTGGCTGGATCCATCTGGACAGGATTGTTCAGGCGTCTCCCCGCGGCAACCGAAACTTGAGGCTATCTTCTTGAAAAATGCCTTCAGGGATCCGTTGATGTCGAAAAATTCCTCTTTGCAGGCTTGCCAAAGTGGCACAGGGGATTTGTTGTGGGTTGCTGAATTTATGAACAAAGCAATCCTCCAACTCGCCGCCCGCGATGCCCGCGGTCTGGCCATTGACGCCGTCACCGCCTGCAAGTCGGGCCATCTTGGTCTCCCGCTCGGATCCGCCGACATCGGGGCCGTCCTCTTTGGTGAGGCTCTCCAAATCGATCCGGCCAACCCCCGCTGGATCAACCGCGACCGCTTCATCCTCTCCGCCGGTCACGGAAGCATGTTCCTTTATTCATGGCTCCACCTGGCCGGCTTTGATCTTCCGCTCGACCAGCTCAAGAAGTTCCGTCAGCTCCACAGCATCACCCCCGGCCATCCCGAGTTCCACGAGACTCCGGGGGTCGAGGCAACCACCGGCCCCCTCGGCCAGGGCGTGGCCAACGGCGTCGGTATCGCCATGTCGCAGAAGATGGCGGCGGCCCGCTTCAACACACCCAAGCACTCCATCTTCAACAATCATGTCGTAGTCCTCTGCGGAGACGGTTGCCTTCAGGAAGGTGTTTCCGGCGAGGCCTCCTCGCTTGCAGGGCATCTCGGACTCGACAACCTGATCCTCTTCTTCGACGCCAACAACGTTACCCTCGACGCCATGCTCAACGTCAGCCAGAGCGAGGATGTGGCCGCCCGCTACAAGGCCTACGGCTGGGACGTCCAGGAGATCGACGGCCACGACATGGACTCCATCCTCGCCGCCTACAACCATGCCAAGACCACCAAGGGTAAGCCGCACATGATCATGTGCCGCACCATGATCGGCAAAGGCATCCCCCAGGTCGAGGGCACCAACAAGGCCCACGGCGAAGCGGGCGTGAAGTTCTCCGACGAGGCCCGCAAGGGACTCGGTCTTCCCGAGGAGAAGTTCTTCATCTCCCCCGAAGTCACCGCCTACTTTGCCGAACTCAAGGCGAAGCGTGCCGCAGCGCATGGCGCCTGGCAGAAGGATTATGCCGCATGGCGTGCCGACAATACAGAGTTGGCGGCCCTCCTTGACTCCGGTGTCGAGCAGAAGGTTCCCGATCTCCTGGCCGCGATCCCTCACTTCAAGCCCGAGGATGTCATCGCCACCCGCAAGGCGGGAAGCATCGCCCTCCAGCCGATCTCCAAGGCGATGCCGCTGCTCGTCAGCGGAAGCGCCGACCTCTTCGGTTCAACCCTCAACTATATCGACGGGGGAGGTGACTTCACCCGCGAGAACAACGAGGGCCGGAATGTCCACTTCGGCATCCGCGAGCACGCCATGTGCGCGATCATGAACGGCTACGCTTATGACGGGATCTTCCGCATAGCCGGAGCCACCTTCCTGGTCTTCAGCGACTATGGCCGTCCCTCCATCCGTGTCGCCGCGCTCTCAAAGCTCCCGACACTCTACATCTTCACCCACGACTCCGTAGCCGTAGGAGAGGATGGTCCGACCCACGAGCCTGTGGAGACCGTTGCCGCACTCCGCGCGATTCCCGGGCTGGACGTCATCCGCCCTGCCGATCCCGAGGAGACGGCCGGTGCCTTTGCCGCAGGTCTCGAGCGTACCGACGGACCCACGCTTCTCTCCCTCTGCCGCCAGAATCTGCCGAATCTCAGCGAGATTCCCGTGGATGTCCGCCGCAAGGGTGTCTTCAAGGGTGCCTACATCGCCCGCAAGGAGACGGCCTCCCTCGAGGTCATCATCCTGGCCAGCGGTAGTGAGCTGAATGTTGCTCTGGATGCCGCGAAGCAGCTCGGAGCCGGAGCCCGTGTCGTTTCCGTACCCTGCATGGAGCGTTTTGACCGCCAGGATGCCGCCTACCGCGAGGAGGTTCTTCCCTCCAAGTGCCGCAAGCGCGTTTCCATCGAGGCCGGCATCTCCGAGCCCTGGTTCCGCTTCGTCGGGCTGGATGGAAAGACCGTTTCGATCGACCGCTTCGGTCTCAGCGCCCCCGGTGCCACGGTCCTCAAGGAACTCGGCATGACTGCCGAGAACGTTGTTGCCGCCGCCAAGTCGCTGTAACCGCGCGAACCTTTTACAAAAGCCCCCGTGGAGCGATCCGCGGGGGCTTTTCTGTTTTCCTTTGTGCTCTTCAACGGGCACCATGTTGACTGATCACCTGTCATTCCTTCGTGCTTTCCACGCCGTCCTTCCAGTTCAGTCTCCCTGACTTCCAGTACGCTTTCCTGAGCATACTCCTGGAGGGGATCCCGTTCCTCCTCGGCGGGGCGATCCTTTCGGGAATCCTCGAAGAGTTTCTTCCGCGCACCCTGATGACGCGCCTCCTCCCTCGGAATCCCCGTTCCGCCGTCCTGGTCAGCGGGCTTCTCGGAGTGATCCTACCGGTCTGTGAGTGCGGGATCGTTCCCGTGGTGCGACGCCTCTTCAAAAAGGGTCTTCCCGTCTCCTGCGGCGTGACCTACATGCTCGCCGCGCCGATCGTGAATCCCCTTGTCCTCCTGAGCACCCTGGCGGCCTTTCGGGGACAGGCCGCTTGGGAGATGACCTCCCTGCGCTTTGCCATCGGGCTCTCCGTCGCCATACTTGCCGGGTGGATCACCAGCATGGTGGCGCCCTTTGAGATACTGCGTCCGGGAATTCTTGGGCCGGGTGGTGATGATGATGAAGGCCATCACCACCATCACTCCGGGAGCGGGGGAGGCTTCCCCGACCGCCTCCGGAATGCTGCCGACGTCGCCGTGCGGGACTTCCTCGATGTTTTCGTCTTCTTCGCCCTGGGAGCAGCGGCAGCTTCCCTTTTCAGCACGGCCGTGAATCAGGAAATTATCCTGCCGCTTGCCTCCAACCTCCCGCTATCCATCGCATCCCTGATGGGGCTCGCCACCGTCCTCTCGGTCTGCAGCACCACGGATGCCTTCATCGCCGCGACCTTCACCACCTTTCCGATGGCGGCCAAGCTTGCCTTCCTCGTCTTCGGGCCGATGGTCGACTTCAAGCTGCTCTTTCTTTACGGCGCGGCATTCTCCAAGAGATTCGTCCTGTTCCTTTCAATCGGCCTGTTTCTCGTGATCGGCTTGCTCTGCTGGCGCCTTGGAACACTCCAACTCGGATGGTGATGAAAAAGAGTCTTTCCTTCCAATCCCTGCGCGATGCCACCCTGCTCCTCCTCTGGGGAGGGGCCATCCTGACCCTTGCTCACACGGCGAGCCTCTCCACATACCTCCATCCCTCGCTCCAACCGTATGCCGTGGCCGCGGGCTATTGCCTGCTGATTCTGGCCGCATTTACCATCCGGTCGCTTGTCGTTACACGTCCCCATCATCACCATGACGAGTGCTGCAGGCACGACGATCATGAAGGGGAGGGGCATTGCCACGGGGAGTCCCATCACCACGGACACGGGGATCAGGGACTCCCAGCGCTCTTTTTCAAGACACTGGTCCTCCTGGTTCCGATCATCATGATCGCTTCGGGCTCGGGTGACAGGTTCACCACCTCCACGGTCCGGAACCGCGGCATTGTCGGGGAACTCCAAAAACTCCCCTCCGCGAAACCGGCCATGGGTTCCGTCACATCCATCCCGGGCACTCCCGCCACTTCAAGCACAGCCATGCCCGTTCAGATCATCGACCTGCTCTACGCGCTGCAGATGCCATCCTACCGCGAGGAGTTCGAGGGAAAGCAGATCGAACTTACCGGACAATATGTTCCGCTCACCACTGGCAATGCAAAGGGAGACCGCTTTCAGTTGATCCGCCTCTTCATGACATGCTGTGCCGCAGATGCCAAACCGGTCGGCGTCACCGTTCGCTATCCCGCCAATGAGGCTGGTCTCGGGATTCCCGAAATGGGATGGGTGAAGGTCACCGGACGGCCTACGTTCCCAATGGAGGGAGGTCGGCACACGGCAGTTCTTGAAGCCTCGAAGGTCGAACCATGCGAAGCTCCCTCCGAGCCCTTTGTCTACTGATCCTGCCCCTCCTTCCCGGCCTTTCGGCGGCGGAGGAATGGAAGGTTGCCGAACCGGGTTGGAAATACGTGTTTCCACGGGATCATGGACCGCACCGGAATTTCAAGACGGAGTGGTGGTATTCCACGGGATGCCTTCGCGATGAGGATGGTCGCGAGTATGGATTCCAACTCACGTTTTTCCGTCAGGGAATCCACCCCGGAGCCAGCCCCCCCGGGTCCTCGCGTTTCCGGGTGGCCGAGATCCCCTTTGCCCATTTCGCCCTCACCGATGTCTCGGGAAAAACCTTCCGATACTTCCAGAAAACCTCGCGTGGAGCCTTCGGTGAAGCCGGATTTTCTCTCCCCTCGGCAAAGGAACCGAGGATGGCGTGGATGGAAAACTGGTTTCTGGAAGCTGGTCCCGACGGGATCTTTCATCTCAAGGCCGAAGATGAGGGGAGGGGCGTTGATCTGACCCTTGCCGAGTTCCGTGAACCGCTGATCCATGGAACCGACGGCATCAGCCCGAAGAGTGCGAAGCCGGGACATGCCTCCCATTACTACTCCCTGACACGACTCAAGGCCTCCGGCACCGTGAGCATCAATGGGAAAAGCCGTCCGGTCAGCGGACTCGTCTGGTTCGACCACGAATGGGCCACCAACCAGCTTGATCCCGGTGAGGCAGGCTGGGATTGGTCGGGACTCCATCTCAGCAACGGCGAGGACCTCATGCTCTTCCGCATCCGCGACGGGGAAGGAAGGACTGTCTTTCTTTCTGGAACCCTCCGGGATGCCGATGGTGTGATCCGAACCCTCAGCGATCCAGAGATGAGTCCCCGTGGAACTTGGAGAAGCCCACATACAGGCGGCGTCTATCCGGCTTCATGGGACCTGAAGATCCCATCCCTGAGCCTCACCCTGACCATCACTCCCAGACTGGCCGATCAGGAACTGGTGCTACCCCCATTCGCCTACTGGGAGGGATCGGTGAAGGGTGAGGGGATGCTCCGCAACGAGGTTGTCACCGCGGAGGGATATTTCGAAATGACCGGATACGGGGGAAAGATCCTCGGACTCTCGAAGTGAAGAGGCGGTCGTCCGTCACACCGCTCCGGTGAGGACATCGAGGACGCGGTCGATTTCTTCCGGGGTGTTGTAAAAGTGGGGGCTGAAGCGGAGCCAGGTGCCGTGATCGCGTGTCTTGCGGAGGGATCCGGAAATGAGCGCCCTTTCCAGTTCGGCATGAAGGATGGCCGGATCCTTCGCGGGATGGCGCGTGGTGAGGATGCCCGAACGGAGTGCTTCGTGACTGCGGGGGGAGAGGAACTCGAAGCCGAGTCGTTCCAGTCCCGCCTCCAGCTGGTCGCGCCGTTCCAGAATGAGCGAGGAGACGACCTCGATGCCATGCTCACGGATCAGATTGATCGAGGCCCTCATGCCGTAGATGCCGGCGACGTTGAGAACTCCCGGTTCATAGCGGCGCCCACCTTCCTCGAACTCGATTGTCTTCTGAGCAAGAAAGTCCGGAGACTTGATATTCCAGGAACCAAGGAGTGTGGGTCGGCATTCGTTAAAGCGCTCCTTGGCCACATACACGATTCCAGCCGCAAGGGGGCCGAGGAGCCACTTGTGGGCGTCGGCCGAGAGGAAGTCGACCTCGGAGGCTGGAGTAGGGAAGGCACCGAGTGTCTGGATCGCATCGAGCGAGAAGAGGATGCCCCGCTTGCGGAGCAGTGCGCCGATAGCCGGGATGTCAATGCGCCATCCGGTCTGGAAGTGGCATGAGGCGAGTGCAACCAGGCGCGTCGCAGGGGTGAGGGCGGCTTCCACGCAGGATGGTGTGATCTTCCCGAGTGATTCGGGTTCCAGCCACCGGATCACGACGCCGCGACCCTGAAGGTTCAGCCAGGGATAGACGTTGGCCGGATAGTCATCGCCGTAGAGCACCACCTCGTCACCCGGCTTCCAGTCGATCCCGTTTGCAAAAAGGCTCAGTCCGAGTGAGGTCGGTCCCAGCAGGGCGATCTCCTCCTGGCCGGCACCGAGCAGTGCCGCCGCATCACGGCGAGTCGAGGAGATTTCCTTAAGAACTCCCCCGAACTCCTGCTGGTCCCCACTGCTCTCGGTGATGTAGGAGGTCATCGCCTCCGCGGCGCAGGCGGGGAGGGAGGTGACACCGGCGTGCGCAAGAAAGATCCGTTTCCCAGCCACCGGGAAGGCCCGGAAGCGCTCCTCCTCTGAGGTGAACATCGGCATCAGGCCTGCTCCCGGGGTTGAGTGCCGGGCTGTTCGTGGATCATGCTCCAGAACTGATCGGTCCCCTCGGCCTGATCATCGTCCGTCATCGGAAGCTTCGAGCGGAAAAGAAAGTCGCGGATCGTGTTCTTGTGCAGGACGCGGTGGATCAGGATCCCCTCGGTGTGGCGCTCGAAGTAGATCCGGTGGTCCCTGCAGCGGAAGCGGTGGAGGGTGCGGCCGTCGCGCTGGATCCTGCTGAAGTTCTCACCGTCCAGCGAGTTGAGATCGTCGGGCAGAACCTGGAACTCTGCCAGAAGGTCGAGTTGGAGATCCTTGGGGAGAGCGCTCATTTCCGCAGCGCTGACAGGGTTGAAGATGACTTGGAACACGCCCATCACTCTACGGAATGCCCCTCGTCAGTGCAACGAGACTATGTCGGGGGTGTAAACGCTATGCGATCAGCGCTTTTCGAGCACTGCCACGACGGCGCGGTTCGCACCTCCCAGGCCGAGTTTGAGTGTGCGGGAGGAGAGTGCGAGCGTGAGGCCGTTCTTTGCCGGCCATGTTTCCCCGACCTTCCATCCGGCACCCGGGAGTTGGATTTCCACTTCCTTGGGGAATGGCTTGGCGAAGGAGTGGGCCACGAGCAGTGCGCGATCTCCCCGTTTTGAAGTGCGCAGAACTGCCTGCCAGCCCTTCGGGTGGCGCCAACTTTCACCGGTTTCCCCATGGAAAGTGGAATGTCCGTCACGG
>JBIIGI010000016.1:0-40299 GCA_044236545.1 Chthoniobacterales bacterium | reverse complement strand
GGGATCGCCCTGGACGACGCCGGTCTCCGCATCGTCACCGAGGGCCGTCATCCCAAATTTGTGCGCCGCATTTCCCATGTCTGCTTCCACGGACCCACGGCGTTGGCCAACGGCCAGGAGGTGCTCTATGTGACCGAGCGGGCCGTCTTTGAACTCACCCGTGAAGGCCTTGTCCTTCGCGAGACTGCACCGGGCATCGAGCTTTGCAGGGATATTCTCCCACACATGGGATTTTCGCCGATCCTCGGCCCGATACGCACCATGAACGCCTCCTGTTTCTCAATCCGCTGATCCATGAAATACACGCAACCAGTCCACATTGCCTCCGCCCGACGATCTGCCATCGGGCGATTCGGGGGTGCTTTCCAGTCCATGAGTGCCGCCGATCTTGCCTTGCCAGTGGCCGAGGCAGCCCTCCCCGAATCCCTTCGCCCGGAAGTCTCCCAAGTGATCATCGGCCAGGTGCTCCCTGCAGGTAGCGGCATGAACGTGGCCCGCCAACTGGGGCTCCGTCTCGGACTTCCCCAGGCGTCCACCGCCTACACCGTCAACATGGTGTGCGCATCGGGTCTCAAGGCGGTGAGCCTCGCGGCCGATGCCGTGGTTTCGGGTGAGTCCGGGCTCGTGCTGGCCGGCGGCGTGGAGGTGATGAGCCGCGCCCCTCATTACGCCACCGACCTCCGCTTCGGCCGCAAACTGGGTGACGGCTCCCTGGTCGACGCGATCACGGCAGACGGGCTCACTGATCCCGTGCTCCGCATCGGCATGGGGGAGACCGCCGAACGCATCGCAGACCTCCTGAAAATCACCCGTGCGGAACAGGATCGCTTCGCTCTCGTCAGCCAGCAGCGCGCGGCGGCTGCGCGCGATGCCTTCCGGCGTGAAATCATCCCGATCACGACCCGAGGCGGAGAGATCGTGGACGACGAGCACCCGCGACCCGATACGACTTTGGAAAAGCTCGCGCAACTCAAGCCCGCTTTTCGTCCCGACGGAAGCGTGACGGCGGGTAACTCCTCCGGAATCAACGATGCGGCGGCATGCATCCTTCTGGCGGGTGAAGGCGCGCTCGTTCGCCACGGCCTTGAATCCAGGGCACGCATCGTTGCCAGCACGGTCTCGGGTTGCGATCCCGGCACGATGGGCCTCGGCCCCGTCGGGGCCATCCGCCGTCTCTGCGAGGAAACACGATGGAAGCTCGACGAGGTGGAGGCGGTCGAGATCAACGAAGCCTTCGCCTCGCAGACGCTTGGCTGCGCCATGGAGCTGGGTTTCGACATGGAGAAGCTCAACCGGCGGGGAGGCGGCATTGCGCTCGGACATCCACTTGGATGCAGCGGAGCACGCGTTTTGGTCACGCTACTTCATCTCATGGAGGATCTCGACCTGCGGCGGGGCATCGCCTCCCTCTGCGTGGGCGGGGGGATGGGAATCGCGATGGCGATCGAAAGGCCCTAGGAAATCCCGGGACGCATCCGCTTCAGGGTTCAAAAAGCCCGCCCCCTTTATCTCCTCGGGTCGTTCCGGAAAGTTTCCGCATTCAGCGAGATCAGGACAGTCGACTCGTGCTCGTAACTCAGGATGTTCAGCGTGCCGGTCTGGAGGACGAAATGCCGTCCCTCGACGGGTGAAAGCTCGAGCCACCGGGCGATCAGGACACGCAGGACATGGCTGTGGGCAAAGAGGACGACGTCCTCGTTGATCGCCTTGGCCCGTTCAATGATGCGGTCACACCGCTCGGCGACCTGATCGGGGGTCTCTCCTCCGGGTGTCTGACTCATGAAGACGGTCCATGTCGGATCGTTCTTCCGGATTTCCTTGGTGGTGATCCCCTCATATTCACCGTAGTTCCACTCGGTGAGGTCATCAGTGATCTCGGCATGCTCGAGAAGACCGGCAAGTTCGCAGGTCCTCTTGGCCCGGGCGCGGGGACTGCAGAGCACAAGCTTGAATTCCCAGTCGGAAAGCTCCGACTTTAGCGCCGCAGCCTGCCTCTCACCCTCAAGGGTGAGGGGAATGTCGCTGAAGGAGGTGTGTTTTCCGTTCTTGCTCCACTCGGTTTCACCATGGCGGACGAGGACGATTTGAGGTCCGGAAGATCGCATGCTGGGAAAAAGCTAAAGGATGAAGGAGAGAGAGGAAGGATGAAATGCAAAGGGGAATAGACCGGCTGAAAAGGGGCGGTGAAACCGCAGACGCGTCAGTTGGTCTTGAGAACCTCGATGAAGGCTTCCTGTGGTATGTTGACCTGTCCGATCGCCTTCATCCGTTTCTTTCCCTCCTTCTGCTTCTCAAGAAGCTTGCGCTTGCGGGTGATGTCGCCGCCGTAGCACTTGGCGGTCACGTTCTTGCGCATTGCGCTGACATTCTCGCGGGCGACGATCTTGCCTCCGACGGCGGCCTGAATGGCTACCTGGTAGAGCTGGGTGGGGATGACATCCTTGAGCTTGGCGGCAAGGGATCGGCCCCGACCCTCGGCTTTGTCCCGATGGACGATGCTGGAGAAGGCGTCGACGGGCTCGCCGTTGACCATCATCTCAAGCTTCACGAGTCGATCAGCCCTGTATCCAGCCGGCTCGTAATCGAGGGATCCGTAGCCACGGGTGACCGATTTGATCTTGTCGTGAAAGTCGACGAGGATCTCGTTGAGGGGCAGGACGGCGGTGATCATGACCCGCTTGGTGTCGATCGAGTCCGTTGATTCCACAACACCCCGCTTCTCCATCATGATCTGCATGATGTCGCCGATGTTCTCGTTAGGGATCATGACAAAGCACTTTACCACCGGTTCGCGGATCTCCTCCACGACGCTCATGTCGGGAAGATTGGCGGGGTTGTCGACCATGAGGATCTCCCCGTTGGTCTTCACCACCTCGTAGACGACGCTCGGATAGGTGGCGATGATGTCCATGTCATACTCGCGGCGCAGGCGCTCGACGATGATCTCCATGTGGAGAAGACCAAGGAACCCGCAGCGGAATCCGAAACCGAGCGCCACCGAACTCTCGGGCATGAAGTTGAAGGCGGCGTCGTTGATCTGGAGCTTCCCCATGGCCGTCTTGAGTTGCTCGAAATCGGCCGTGTTGATGGGGTAAATTCCGCTGAAGACCATCGGCTGGACCTCCTTGAAGCCGGGGAGGGGTTCGGTGGCCGGTTTTTTTGAGTCGGTCAGGGTGTCGCCGATCTTGATCTCCGCGGTGGTCTTGATGTTGCCGATGAAGTAGCCGACATCGCCGGGACCCATGGCCTTGGTCGCCGTCATCTTCGGGGTGAAAATTCCGACCTCCTTTACCTCGTAGGATTGGTTGGTCGACATGAGGCGGACCTGCATGCCGGGCCTGATCTCGCCGGAAAAGACACGCACGTAGCTGACCACGCCGCGGTAGGTGTCGAAGAGAGAGTCAAAGACGAGAGCTCGCAGGACACCGTCGCCGGAGGGGGGTGGGGGGATGCGCTCGACGACCGCCTCCAGGATTTCCACGATCCCGATGCCGGCCTTGGCACTGGCGGGAATGGCCTCCTCGGCAGGGATCGCCAGCAGATCCTCGAGCTGTTTCCTGACCGAGGGGAGATCGGCGTTGGGGAGGTCGATCTTGTTGATGACAGGAATGATTGCCAGGGCCTGTTTGTTGGCCAGGTGGATGTTGGCCATGGTCTGGGCCTCGACGCCCTGGGCAGCATCGACGATCAGGATGGCACCTTCGCAGGCGGCGAGGCTGCGGGAGACTTCATAGGTGAAGTCGACGTGTCCCGGGGTGTCCATGAGGTTGAGGGTGTATTCCTGACCATCCTTGGCCCGGTACTGCATGGTGACCGGGTGGGACTTGATGGTGATCCCGCGCTCGCGCTCGAGATCCATGGAGTCGAGGACCTGCTCCTGCTTGTCACGGTTGGCGATCGTGTTGGTGACCTCGAGCAGGCGGTCCGACAGGGTGGTCTTCCCATGGTCGATATGGGCGATGATACAGAAATTACGGGTCGGATTCGCGGACGGCATGGGCAGTCGGTGAATATCGTTGAGCCGTCGCGGCGGGTCAATCCTGTTGGAGCATCGCTTTTCAAGGGCGGAGGAAAGGGGGTCTTAAAAGCTTTGACAATCCAAGGGTTCAAAACACGATGGGATGCATGAGCTCCGATGAGAATTCGAGCGCTTCGGGGAGACGCCCCCGGATCTGGATCTGGCTTCTTCTCATCGTTCTGGGAATCCTTCTGCTAGTACCAGCTGCATCCATCGGACTTGCCCTGAAAAAGACCGGACTGTTTTCCCCCAAAGGAACGGCAAACGCGGGGAGCTCCCAGGCGCCACTGCCACTGGATGAGGGTGATCGGAGGGGCGATTTTTCATCGCCCAGGGCCACACTCGAAAAAGCGGCCTCCAGGGTCCTGGAAGCACCGCTGCTCAAGTCAACGATGCGAAAAGTCCAGATTGTAGCGCCGTCTCCGTCCATAGAGGTTGCCACACAGTCCATCCATGAAATTCTGGGTAGAAACCATCAGCAGTATGTGGAGGCGGTCGATCCCGACAAAATCAGGGTGATCGTCGTGCTCAAGAGCAAGGACTGGCCGGCGCTCTCGGAGGCCTTGAGAACTTCCGCGGTTAAGAATGGTTTTATCTACATGGGGCCCAGCCAGACGGAGACCTACGACCAACCAGATACAATGCTGGCCGAGATCGAGATCCTGAGAAAACCTGCGCCTGCGAAAAAGTGAAGATCTCCAGGAATCCGCATGGGCATTTTTGATCGCTCTATGTGATAACGCCGATCACCTTCCGCTATCCGATTATTCATGACATACATTATCTGTAGTTATTGAATAACGGATACAGGAGTACCAAAAGGTTGTCCTGAGAAGCTTTTGGCCCTTTGATCCATCCCTTGCACGCATGAACAGTCAGAATTCCCGCACAAACCGCCTCGACGATCTCTTTGCACGACTGCGCGCCGAGGGCCGCACCGCGATGATCGCCTACATCACCGGCGGAGATCCCACCCTTGCCGCTTCCGCAAAGTTGGCCCTCGCCATGGAAGATGCCGGAGTCGACATTCTGGAGCTCGGAGTTCCCTTCTCAGACCCCCTGGCCGACGGCGCCACGATCCAGGCCGCCGCGGGCCGAGCCCTTGAAGCCGGAGCATCCGTTGCCGGAATTCTCGACCTCATCCGGGAAATTCGCACAACCAGCCAAATCCCGATCGTCCTCTTTGCCTACCTGAATCCCGTCTACGTCTACGGATTCGAGAAGTTCCAGATCGATGCCCTCGAGGCCGGAGCCGATGGGTTGCTTCTGCTCGACCTACCACCGCAGGAAGCTGCCAGGAATGTCGAACTGGCAGCCTCGAAGTACCTCAGAAGCATCCGTCTGATCGCCCCGACGACCCCTGCCGAGCGACTCAAGGAAATCACGGATGCCGCCGAGGGATTCATCTACTATGTCTCCCGCGAAGGAGTCACCGGCGAGCAGACCAGCCTCTCGGGCGATATAGCGGAGCGCGTTGAGGCCATCCGCTCCCTCACCAAGGTTCCGGTGGCCGTAGGATTCGGCATCTCCAATCCCGGACAAGCCGCCACCGTCGCGGGACTCGCCGACGGAGTCGTGGTCGGCAGCGCCATCGTCCGCAAGATCGGCGAGATCGGCGACGTGCCCGATCTACCCTCCAAGATCGCCGACTTTGTCCGCCCCATCGCGGAGGCCGTTCACGGCGCGAAGCGTTAATTTTTTTCCGCGGACGGGGCTGGAGAGGGCGCAGAGGGGCATAGTTGCATTTCAATATGGTACTCAAGAACTCAGGAATGAATGAAGGTTGGGGAGGTTAAGCAGGTATCAGGCCGGTGAGCTGCGAGTGCCGTGATGCACTGACCGACCTCCACAACCTTCGATTCTCGGATTTTTCTCTCTGGTTCACCTCTTCTTTTTTTCATGAGTTCATGAGTTCCATATTCATCCTTCAGACTTCAGTTGCTCCACGTCTGCGGGAGAATTCCCCTTCATGCTTTCCTTGAACCGGATCTTGGGGGAGAATTCCCCTATGAATCTGGAGTTCACCAAGATGAACGGTGCCGGGAATGATTTTGTCATGGTCGACAACCGTGACGGATCGCGCAGTCTCGACAAGGAGTGGATCGCACGGCTCTGCGACCGCCATCGCGGGATCGGAGCCGACGGATTGATCGCCGTCGAGGGCACCGCGGAAACCCTGCGCATGCGCTACTACAATGCGGACGGCGGCGAGGCCGAGATGTGCGGTAACGGCGCCCGCTGTTTTGCCCGCTTTGCCGCCCGCCTGATCGGCGTCAAGGAAGGCACGCTTCCATTTCAGACAATGGCCGGTACGATTTCTGCCGAACTCCTGGGCGACTTGGTGCGACTCCTCATGAGCGAACCGCACAGCCTTCAACTGGCCCACTCCCTCAAGATCGAAGGCTCAGATCTCGAGGTCCACTCGATCAACACGGGAGTGCCACATGCCGTGACCTTTGTCTCGGATCTGGAATCAACCCCCGTGATCTCCCAGGGCCTGGCCATCCGCAACCATCAACGCTTCGCCCCGGCGGGAACCAATGCGAACTTTGCCCAGGTTCTCGCACCCGGCTCCCTTGCCATCCGTACCTATGAGCGAGGCGTGGAGGATGAAACCCTAGCCTGCGGCACCGGCGTTGTCGCCTCGGCCTTGATCCACCATCTCCGCACGGGAGCCCTCTCTCCTATCCGGGTGCGGGTCCGCGGGGGGGACACCCTGGAGGTGGGATTCCGGATCCACGATGCTCACCCAACCTCCGTGACTCTCACCGGTCCGGCCGACTTCGTCTTTGAAGGATCCGTCGCCATCCGCAATTGAATGAATTGCTGATTGCACATTAGTGATTGCCCCCCCCACCTTTTAACTTTGTAACCTTCGCACCTTTCCCTCTTCATCCCCATTTCATTCTTCATTTTTCATTTCCTCAAACTCCTAACTTCCAGCTCCCAAAATGTCTTTCCCATCCTTTGCAGGAGCCCACACGGCCCTCGTCACACCTTTCCGAGACGGAGCCTTGGATGAGGCTGCGCTGAATGCCCTCATCGAGGCCCAAGTTGCCGCCGGCATCTCGGGCATCGTCCCTGTCGGCACCACCGGCGAATCCCCCACCCTCAGCCATGAGGAGCACCGTCGGGTCATCGAGATCGCCGTCAAGGCGGCATCCAAGAAAATACTGGTCATCGCCGGCACGGGATCCAATGCCACATCCGAGGCGATTGAGTTGACGATCGAGGCCGATAAGCTGGGAGCGGATGCATCCCTCCAGGTGGCCCCCTACTACAACAAGCCCTCCGCCGAGGGCCTCTACCGCCATTTCAGGAACGTGGCCGAGGCTGTCTCCATCCCGATCATCCTCTACAGCATCCCGGGCCGCTGCGGTATTGAGATACCGGTTCCCGTGGTCGCACGCCTGGCCACGGATTGTCCCAATGTCGTGGCGATCAAGGAAGCGGGAGGTAGTGTCGAGCGCGTCAATCAACTCCGGGCAGCCCTCCCTGCAAGCTTCCAGATCCTCTCCGGCGATGACGCACTCACATTGCCTTTTATGGCCTCCGGAGCGGTGGGTGTGATCAGTGTTGCCTCCAATATTATCCCGAAGGAAGTTCAGACCTTGGTCCAGAGTTTCCACGCTGGAGATCTCCCCGGGGCACAGCGGATTCACGCCCGATACTACCCACTCTTCCGCGATCTCTTCATCGAGCCAAACCCCGTTCCAATCAAGACAGCGCTAGCAGAAAAGGGACTCTGCACAAGTGATGTCCGACTTCCTCTATGTGAAATGACTCAGTCCAGCAGGGATCTGTTGTTGAGAACCTTAAAATCAACAGGAGTCTTATAGTTTTATTTTCTTATCATGAAACCTCTTAGAGTAGTTATTTACGGATCACGTGGAAGAATGGGTCAGGCTTTGGTGGCCTGCGCAATGGAGAACCCATCACTGGATTTGGCCGGCACAATTGAAGCCGGAGATCCGCTTGATGCAATCTCCTCATGCGATGCGGTCATCGACTTCACGCACGCCGACGCCACGCTTCCAGCCCTTGATAAATGCGTTGAGTTAGGAAAGATTATCGTCATTGGAACAACGGGACATTCTTCCGATGTGAGGAATAAAATCTACGACGCAGCCAAAAAGACTCCCGTGATCTTTTCACCCAACTACAGCGTCGGGGTAAACACCCTCTTCTGGCTGACAAAGAAAGCCGCCGAGATCCTCGGCCCTGATTACGACGCGGAGGTCATTGAGATCCACCATCGCCTCAAAAAGGACGCCCCGAGCGGCACCGCCCGTCGCCTCGTCGAGGTGCTCGACGAGGTCCGCGGTCTAGATTACGAAAAGGATACCCGTCACGGGCGCGTCGGCATGCCCGGAGAGCGCACCCAGAGCGAAGTCGGCGTCCACGCGGTGAGAGGCGGCGATGTTGTCGGGGACCACACGGTTCTTCTGGCGACTCCCGGCGACCGCTTGGAGCTGATCCACCGCGCCTCAAGTCGTGAAACATTCGCACGGGGAGCACTCAGGGCCGCCATCTGGGCCAGGGAGAGCATGAACAACAAGCCGGGGCTGTACGACATGCAGGACGTGCTTGGGTTGCGTTGAAGCCCGAAAACAACTCCAAAATGCGCGCCGGCATCGCCCTTGGCTCGAATCTGGGCAACCGCCAGGCTCATCTTACCCGGGCGGTCGCCGATCTGAAGTCCCTCCATGAGGGTGGGGCTTTTCTTGTTTCCTCATTTCATGAGACCGAGCCCCTTGACTGCCGAGCAGATGACCCCCTCTTTTTAAACGCCGTTGTGGAACTGGAAACCTCCTTCAGCCCACTTGACCTGCTTGCAAAACTTCAGGATCTGGAGGTCGCCGCGGGGCGCTCTCGGATACATGCATTCCACGCCCCCCGCACGCTGGATCTCGATCTTCTATATTGTGACGGAATGTCTCTAGATCATCCTGATTTGAAACTCCCCCACCCCAGGATCACAGAGCGCATTTTTGTTTTGGCCCCGCTTGCAGAGATCCGCTCGGACATCATGTTACCCGGGTGGAGCATGAACTGTGATCAATATTTACAAAATATCGTAAGAATGCAGGCGATCTCTATACTCATAAAGTAATTACAATGCTTCAAAAAACCCTTAAATCAGCAAAGTCTGAGCACCGAAAGCTAGCCTGGCTTACTGCCTATGATTATCCGACCGCACGCCTTTTGGACGAATCAGGTGTTGATCTAATCCTTGTGGGTGATTCCCTGGGGATGGTTGTTTTGGGTCAAAAAGACACGGTTGATGTGACCCTCGAGGAAATGATCCATCACCTCAAGGCGGTCCGAAGAGGTGTCCATCGCGCCCCGGTGGGAGTTGACCTTCCTTACGGGACATATCACACAGCAGATGAAGCACTTGCAAACTCTTTGCTGCTTGTTCAAGCGGGTGCCGATGCTGTGAAACTAGAGGGGTGTCTCCCCGAGCAGGTTTCCCGGATAAGAAGAGAAGGAATTGAAGTAATTGGTCATCTTGGGATGCTTCCCCAGCGTGTTCGTGAGGAGGGGGGGTATCATAAAAAGGGAAAAAGCGATCTGGAGGCGCAGTTACTGGTCGAGAGTGCCCTTAAGCTCCAGGATGCCGGCTGCTGTGCATTGGTCCTCGAGCTTGTTCAAGCGGATGTAGCCACCAACGTCTCAAAGAGACTGGACATCCCGACTATTGGAATTGGGAGTGGTATCGGCTGTGATGGGCAGATTCTCGTCACCTCCGATCTCGTCGGGTTACAGCCATGGTTTAGACCAGCCTTTGTGAAGCCAAAAGCCGATCTTGCCACGCCGTTCAGAGAAGCGGTTCAAGAGTTCATCAAAGAAGTCCGCCAATGAATGGGGACCTCCAGTCTCGAGCCTCAGCAGGGAGAAATGTCGTTGCGGCCGGAGTCTTTCTGAACCTTTTTCTCTCCCTTGGGAAAATCGCCGGGGGTATTTTCGGCCGTTCCAACGCCCTGATCGCCGACGGGGTGGAGTCGATGCTCGACCTCTTCAGTTCCCTCCTGATCTGGGGTGCCCTCAAGTATGCGGCTAAGCCCCCGGACAGGGACCACCCCTACGGCCACGGAAAGGCTGAGTCCCTCGCCTCAATGATCGGGGCTTTCGTCCTCGCCGCCGCGGGGGCATTCATCGCGCACGCCAGCATTGTCCAGCTGGTTGCCGTGGCACATGGGCACCCCTCTCACCGCCCCTCCCCCTTCACCCTGCTGATCCTGATCGGGGTTATCCTGATCAAGGAGACCCTCTATCAGGTCATGGCACGCAGGGCCCGTCGCATCGGGAGCAATGCCCTGCTTGCCGATGCATGGCACCACCGCTCCGATGCCATCACCTCCATCGCCGCCTTCATCGGCATCTCGATCAGTCTGATCGGTGGGAGCGGTTACGAGTCGGCCGACGACTGGGCAGCGCTCTTCGCATGCGTCGTGATCTTCTATAGCGCATACAACATGCTCCGGCTCTCGCTTGGCGACATGATGGATGCCCGGGTCTCCGACGAGGCGGAGGCCATGATTCTGACCGAGGCATGCGCCGTTCCCGGCGTCCTCAGCGCCGAGAAATGCCGCGTCCGCAAAAGCGGTCTGGCTTATCTTGCCGACCTGCATATCCGGGTCGGGGGGGAGATCACCGTCAGGGAGGGGCATGGGATCTCCCACGCCGTGAAGGACCGCCTCATGGCCTCGGAACTTCCTCTGGAGGATGTCACCGTGCACCTCGAACCCGAAGAGGGTTAGAACTTGCGAACCGACCGTTCCCTAGGAAACTTGGCGGAGTGGGTTGTTTTCGCCCGCTCGCGGCGGGCGCTTCCAGAGTGTGTGCTGTAAATCCGACCGGGGTTGTTCCAGAAAAACGTTATCGAACAGCCGGTTGCTGTTGGGTCAGGCAATGGAAGGCACCCAGACCCCAGATCAGTTCGCGACAGTCGATGGGGAGGATAGAGCGTCCGTGAAAAAGGTCTGTTAGGATCGAGAATGCCACATCGTCGGAGTTGCCACCAAAGGCCGGTAGCAGAACCGAGGTGTTGGTGATGTAGAAGTTCGCATGACTGGCGGGGAGTCGTAGTCCCTCCCTGTCGATCCGGGGAGGCATCGGCATTTCGACAACTTTGAGAGGCGTGCCGTCAGCCAGTGTCATGGATCGCAATAGCTCAAGGTTGGCCTTCAGCGGTGCGTGGTTGGGATCCGCGCTGTCGGGTTCCACCACCGTCACCACGGTGTCCTGGGAAACAAAACGCGTGATGTCGTCGACATGACCATCAGTGTCGTCCCCCTCGATTCCGTCACCCAACCAAAGGATCTGCTCCACTCCGAGGTAGTCGCGCAATCCCCCCTCGATCTGCCCGCGGGTCATGGAAGGATTGCGGTTGGGGTTGAGCAGGCACGACTCGGTGGTCAGGAGGGTTCCGGCACCATTGGGGTCGACGGAGCCTCCCTCAAGGATGAAACCGGGTTCGAAGAGAGGCATGCCGAAGCGTCGGGCGATCGTTGTTGGAACGACATCATCGGCATCGAAGGGCGGATACTTTCCTCCCCAGGCATTGTATCCGAAATCATTGACCGCGATATTCGGGCTCGCCTCGCGTCTAACGAAGATGGGGCCATGGTCACGGCACCACGGTTCGTTGGTCGGAATGTCGTGAAACTCAATCCTCTCCATGGGAGCGGATGGCGCAAGAAGGGCGCGGACTTCACGTTCCTGCTCCGATCCTGAGATGTTGATCCGGAGGATTTCCGACTCGGCGATCGCCGAAGCCATGCTCACCAAGGTCGGGAGAACCCGCTCGTAGCTATCCGGAAAGCTCTGCCCTTCACGGCGGGGCCAGGAGATCCAGGTCGCCTCGTGGGGTTCCCACTCGGCGGGCATCGAATACCCCTGCGCCCGCGGGGTTGCTGATGATGCCGTCACGCGGACTAAAGAAACCGGCGCCTTAAGCGGCCTGAAGTTTCTCGAGCAGGGCGGCCTTCGAGGAGAGTCCCGTGATGCGCTCAACCAGGGCGCCGTTCCGGAAAATCATGAGTGTCGGAATGGCGGTGATCTTGTGAGTGCCGGAGACGCCGGGAGCCTCGTCCACATTGACCTTGGCAACCGTCACCTTGCCGGCAAGCTCCGCGCCGATTTCCTCGATGACCGGGGCGATCATGCGGCAGGGGCCGCACCAGGGAGCCCAGAAATCTACAAGCAGAACCGCCGAAGAGGCGACCGCCTGGTCGAAGGTGGAGTCATTCAGTTCGAGAACGTGTTCGGAAGCCATGTTGTTTCTTTCTGTATGGTGGGTTTTGGAAAATGAAGGGGTCAGGAGATGAATGCCCAGAGCTGGACGGCAAGCGCCAGGAAGGCAAGAGCGGCGGCCGCAATGGCAATCGGAAGCGGAATCTCGCCCCCCGAGGAACCTCCGGAGGCATCCTCCTCAGCGTCGGTCGTCACGGCCTCCGTTTTTTCCGGAGCAACGGTTTTCGCCGAATCAGGCGCGGCGGGTGCCGGTGCAGGCTTACGTACCGCAGATGCCGGGGCGGGGGCGGCCTGAAGCTTGATCGTGGCCTGCGGCATCGGCTTGGAGGGAGTTGGCTGGGAAACGGGTTCAGGTTTGAGCGCAACCGGTGAGCCTGCGGGTGAGGACGGGGTGGCCGGTTTGGGAGCGGCAGGTGCCGGGGGAACGGGAGCCCCCGTGGGTAGCGGAGGTTTCGGGGCAGAAGCGGCCGGGGGCGGGACAGCTGGGATGGCACCTGGAGGTTTCGGTGCTGTGAGGGGTGTGATCGGGGCTCCCGTTCCAGCAGAGGGCATCGGTACGCCACCGGAGGGCACGGGCTTGGGAGGAAGCTTCAGCGGGGGCAGCTTGCCGGGGACTCCGGCCGGAGGTGTCGGGACGGGAGGAATCTGCGGTGTTCCGGAGGGTGTGGAATCGCTCATGGTGTGGTGGTGTGTTTAGGAACGTGAAGGTGCTAACAATGAGTCTGGGAGAATAGAAGGAAGTCAGCTCGAGTGTCAATGTTCCCAGGGACCTTCCGCAGCACGGGGTCTAAGAAAACTCGACCATCAACCAAGAAAGTATTTTTTCACCTGCGGTTCACGGGTGCATCAGACAATGGCATCGACAGCTCGGTCATATATCCAGCATTCCGGACCGGACTCCCACCGGTGATCACCGCGCATTGCGAAAGCAAGAAACGGGCGACTCAGCCCTCCTTGGGCGAGTTGATGGCGGTGCGGAGTGAGTGACCCAGTGTCGAAAAATCCTGAAGGATCCTGATGGCTTCCCTCTTCACGGGATCAGGGGTGCCCGCAACGGAGCCGTCCTCTTCATCCTCCTCCCCTTCCAGATCTTTCGGAGGAAGGGACTTTGCCGGTTTCTTTTTCGGCACGACCGGCGGAAGGACGGGCTTGTCCACGGTATCCAGGGTGACTTCGTAGGAGGTGGGTTCAGGTACGGCATTCTGTTTCCGCTCCTCCTTGCGGGCCTCTTTGCGACGCTTTTCCTCCGCAAGTTCCGCCTTGCGCATCTTTTCATTGAGCGAGAGACGGTTGAGTTCGCGCTTCTCGCGGAAGATCTTCATGTCTTCTGTGATGAAGCGGAACTCCGGATCCTTGGAAACCCGCTCCATGGAGCGTTGCCTGAGGGTGTCGAGCAGGGGTGACGTGTAGTTGAAGTTGTTGACAGCCCTTGGCGCAACCTCGTCGTAGGCAAGAGGGTTGGGGAGCGAGCTTTCACCGATTTCCGGTGTATCCGTGGTGGACGGAAGCACGATGTCTGAAAGAACCCCCCGGTGCTGGGTGGATCCGCCGGAGACACGGTAGAATTTCTGGATCGTGAGCTTGAGGGAACCCGCCTTGGATCCTTGGGACTGGAAGATTGGCAAGAATTTGCCCACATCGACAACGGTCTGGACGGTTCCCTTTCCGAAGCTGCGCTCGTCACCCACCACAACGGCACGGCCGTAATCCTGAAGCGCTGCCGCGAATATCTCGCTGGCGGAGGCGCTGAGACGGTTGATCAGGACAACGATGGGCCCCGAGTAGAGCTGGCCCCCGTCGTTCTCCTCGAGGAGACTGACGCGCCCGTTCGCATCCTTGGCCTGGACGACCGGTCCCGAACCGACAAAGAGACCGCTCAGGGTCTGTGCCTCAGTGAGTGATCCTCCCCCGTCGCGGCGCAGATCGATCACGAGGCCTTCAATCCCCTCCTTTTGCATTCGCTCGAGAATGCGGCGGACATCTCTGGTGACGCTCTTGGCATCCCCCTCCCCGTGGCGGTCCATTTCGGCATAGAAGGAGGGGATGGTCAGCCATCCGGTGCGGATTTTCCGGCCGTCGGCGTCCTTCGTTTCGATCACCTCCCCCTTGGCCTCCGACTCCTTCATCTTGACCTCGTCACGGGTGAGCTCGACGACGGAACGTTTGGAGGGGTCGGTTGTGTTCGCGGGAATGACCTGCAAGCGGACCTGGGTCCCCTTGGAACCGCGGATCTTCTCCACGACCTTGTCGAGCTTCATGTCCACAACATCCTCGAAGGGCCCCTTGCCCTGCGCGACCGCCGTGATCCTGTCGCTAGACTTGAGACGACCGTCCTTGTCGGCGGGACCCCCGGGGACAATCTCGACGATCCGCGTGTAGCCGTCGTCAGGACGGAGCACCGCCCCGATGCCTACCAGGGAAAGTTTCATCTGGATGTTGAAATTTTCCATGTCCGAGGGGCTCATGTACTCGGAGTGGGGGTCGTAGCTCTGGCAGAGGGCCTTCAGAAATCCGGCGATGACATCCTCATCACCCTGCTCGTTGATGCTCTTGAGGAACTGTTCGTAGCGCTTGGAGACGACTTTGGCCGGGGGATTGACCGGATGTTCATTGAGATGCTCCTGAAGGAGTTCGGCCTCGATCCTGTCTGCCCAGAGGCGGTCGGCCTCATCGAGGTCGGCCGGCCAGGGGGCCTTCTTACGATCGATCTGGACAGTCTTGTCGCTGGAATAGTCACGGGGCGCCGAGGCCAGCTTCTTGTTCTTGGCAACCCGGTCCTCCACGCGCAGACGGAATCGGCTGAAAATCTCCCTGGGAGCCGTCAGATCGCCGCGCAGGATGTCGGTGGCGAGCGTGGGTGAAAAACGGTCCCTGAACTCATCCACATCTCCCTTGGTAAGGTAGAGATGGTTATAATCGAGCATCTGCAGGTAGTTCTGAAGCACCCTCTCCGTCATGGTCTGCTGGGATTCGTTTTCCGGATGAGGGGGATTCTTTTCGGAGATGGAAAGAGGGTGAAGATAATGCCCCTGCTCAAGCATCCTCGCCACGGTGGCGGCCACGGGCCCCATGTCCGTCGAGACCTTGTTGGTCGGGGAGGCACCAAGGGGGAATCCCAGCAGGAAAAATACCGCGAGTAGTGCCGGCAACAGGCATGGCGGACGTTGATGCATTGAGAAACGAACGTTGCAGAGACGGGAGGAAAAAGCAAACTTCATCGGATGCACACCAATGAGACAACCGGATCCCCTAAACTGTTCACCGGAGGGGCCCTCGGGACAAATGCCTACCTGCTGGCCTGTCCGGAAGGCAATCTCCTTGTCGACGCCCCGGAGGGCTCGGCTGCGGCCTTCCGAGAAACACCCGTCTCACTGCTTCTCCTGACCCACGGACACTTCGACCATGTCTGGGATGCAGCCGAAATCGTCCGCACCCACCGTTGCCGGGTCGCCATGCATCCTGAAACAGAAGCCATGCTGGCGGACAGGGAACTTTTCCGACGCTTCGGCATCGATCTGGAGGTGGAACCAGTCGCCGCCGACCATCGCCTGCTCGAGGGGGATCAGTCTCTGCTCGGACGCTCTTTCGTGGTTTTCGAGGTTCCGGGGCACTGCCCCGGAAGCCTCTGTCTGCATGACCCCTCGGCAGGAACGATCTACGGCGGGGACGTTCTCTTTGCCGGTGGAGTGGGCCGATGGGATCTGCCGGGAGGCGACCGCGATCTCCTGCTGACGGGGATCCGTCGGAAACTGCTCCCCCTCCCCCCCGAGACGGTTGTCTACCCGGGTCACGGACCCTCCACGACGATCGGGCATGAAATCAGGGAGAATCCGTTCCTCCTCAGTTAAAATAGCGGGAACTTTCTCGACAGAAAAATCAACCGACACTAAAGAACATTCCATGCCCTCCTTTGCCTACGTAGCCCTCGACGCCCAAGGACAACAAGTCACCGATTTTCTCGATGCCGCCTCGCAGTCCGAGGCTATCAATACACTGCGAGGCCGCGGCCTTTTCCCCACAAGCGTGAAGGAGCAGAGCCGCGCGACCAAGTCAAAGGCAGCCCCACAGGGAGGGAAAAAAGCCACCTCGAAGGAGATTAAGCTCAACATTCCCTTTCTTGAGAAAAAGACCATCAAGGGAAAGACCCTCATGGTGTTTACCCGCCAGTTGGCCACGCTCATCGACGCGGGCCTTCCACTGCTGCGCGGCCTCACCGTTCTGGGGAACCAGGAGCGCGATCCGGTGCTGAAAAAAACCATCACCCAGCTTACGGAATCTATCCAGAGCGGCGGCACCTTCAGCGACGGTCTCACAGCCCACCCCAAAATCTTCAATAAGCTCTATGTGAACATGGTGAAGGCGGGTGAACTCGGCGGCGTGCTTGATGTCGTGCTCAACCGTCTGGCCGAGTTCCAGGAAAAGGCCCAGAAGGTCAAGGGAAAGGTCAAGTCGGCCATGATGTATCCCGCCATCGTCATGGTGATCGCCATAGTGATCATGGGATTCCTGCTGGTCTTCATCGTTCCGAAGTTCGAGCAGATCTTCGCCGACATGCTCGGCGGCAAGCCCCTCCCCCTGCTCACCCAGATCGTCATCGGGGCGAGTCGTGGCATCAAGGACAACATCATCTTCCTCATTCTGGGCATCGGAGGCATCGTGGGCGCGGTAAAATATACCGCATCCACCCCGAAGGGTTCCGTGCTCATCGACCAGTTTATGCTCAAGGCGCCACTCTTCGGCGACCTCACGCGCAAGAACGGCATCTCCCGCTTCACCAGGACCCTCGGAACGTTGGTGACAAGCGGTGTTCCAATCCTTCAGGCGCTCAACATCACGAAGGAGACGGCCGGTAACGCCGTGATCTCCTCGGCCATCATCAAGATCCATGACAGCGTGAAGGAGGGCGAATCAATCGTGCGCCCCATGGATGCAAGCGGCGTCTTCCCACCCATGGTCATCAGCATGGTCGATGTCGGAGAGGAGACTGGACAACTTCCCGAAATGCTCCTGAAGGTGGCCGACCTCTACGATGACGAGGTGGATAGTTCCGTGGCGGGCCTGACCTCCATGATGGAGCCGATCATGATCGTCTTCCTCGCCGTGGTGGTGGGTTCGATCGTCATCGCCCTCTTCCTCCCTCTCATCGGCATCATCAGCGGGATGCAGCAGTAATCCCGCTCCCATCCGAGAAGATGAAAACAAGTCGCCACTCCGCATTCACCCTCATCGAACTGATGGTGGTCATCGCCATCATCGCCATCCTGGCGGGACTCATCCTCTCGGCAGCCGGTTATGTCCAGAAAAAGGGGGCTCGATCCCGTGCCGAGGCCGAGATCGCCGCCCTGGGAACTGCCTTGGAAAACTACAAGGCCGACTACGGGGACTATCCGACCAACAGCGTGTCAGCCAACACGCGCTCACTGATCACGATCCTGATGCCAACCGACGGGAGCAAGATTTACTACGAGTTCAAGACCAACTCGACGAATGCGACCGGATTCCTCGACCCATTTGGAAACAATTATAACTACAGCTATCCTGGATCAGTGAGTCGTGGCGGAACGAACTTTTACGATCTCTGGTCCACGGCAGGCGGTACGGCCAGCTCCAGCGAGAATACCTGGATCAGGAACTGGTAATCCGTCTCCCCTTTACAAGGCAGGCGATTACCAAGAAATCACTGGGCTCAGGAAATCGTCCTGAGATCGTTCCATCCCTTCACCACCAGCTGGGACCAACTCTCAAGCTGGTCATGACGTTGGGAGAGTTCCTCCAGGGAAAGAAATCCGAGTTCGGCAATCGCCTCCTCATTGGCCGTCACCTCGGGCTGTGATAATTGGCACTGGTGGACGATGCCAAGATGGACGGCGCCGACGGGATTGGTGTCGTCGTTAAGAAGGGCCAGGGGGCGCTCGACGAAGGAAGCGCCGATCGAGAGTTCCTCCTGAAGTTCGCGCATCATGGCGCGTTGGTAGGCCGCCGCATCAAAGGCCTCCCCCAACCCGTCCCCGTCGTTGATGTGACCGCCAATGCCGATGGAACCTTTCTTGAGCAAGCGCGCCTCGCCGGTTCCGCTTCCCCTACGGTAGTGGAGGATCTTGTCGCCGGCGGTGACCACCACGTAGGGAATGAGTTGCTTGAGGGAGTGATCATCCTCAGCCTCGGAGCGCGGAGCGAAGAAATGATTTCCGGGCTCGAGAAAGACCGGCAGGTAGCGGCTGATCTCCGGGTTGAGGCCGTGAAAGGAGCCCAGTTCGTCAAAGAGTGAGCGGCGGATGACAAGGACCTGTTCGGATGAACTCATTGATCAAAAGGTATTGGGCAGGGATTGGATCCACCGATCCAATCTCATTGATGCCGACAGTGCAAGCAGGCTTCCCTCACCCGGGACGGAAACCAACATCTCCCCGGCTCATGGTATGCGGCGGCTTGAGTCACAAGCCGGCTACTCCCGCAGCACATTCCAGGAACATGGCCGGGGCGTCATGGGTCCATACGGAGTCACGCGCTCTCCCACCGGTATCCGCTAGCAGGTCGGGATTCATCCGGTACTCCAGAATGGCGTTGACGAGCGAGGCGGAGTCACCGGGCCGGATGACCGCCCCCACGCTCATCTCACGGATCACACGCGCCACTTCCGATTCCTCCGGACCGATGAAGAGACAGGGACGCCCGGCGGCCATCACCCCGTAGAATTTGCTCGGGATCAGCAGTCCGGACATCGATTCCCTCATGGTCACGAGGTGAAGATCCGCGGCGCCGAGACTTTCGGAGAGTGAGGAGGATGGCTGGCTGGGAAGGAATCGCACTGTGCTAAGGTCCAAGCCGCGCACATCCTCATGGAGAGATCGCTCTCCGGCACCACTCCCGATGAAGAGAAAGAGGATGTCGTTCTGACCAATCTCCCGGAGCATGGATGCCGCCCCAAGAACCGTCTTGAAATCATGCGCACGCCCAAGGTTGCCGGAGTATTCTATGACGAACGCCTCACCCAGTCCGTGAGATGCGCGAAAGGAATTCATTCTGGGTGACAGGGCGACCTCCCTCTCCACGCCTGCGTTCGGGATGACCCTTACTTTTCTCGACGGGATACCGCGCGCCGCGATGCGTCCGGCCATGCAGCGACCCACGGCGACGGTCATGTCATGGGCCTCCATTGAACTCGAGGAGATCAAGTGGAGGAGTCGCGCGAGGCTGCCTCCCGACGCAAGCAGACCCAACTCCTCAGCGATCTCCGGATAAAGATCCTGGGCCCAATGGATGAGCCGCGACCCCTTGAAAAAGCGAAGCAGAGGGCCGGTCACCAGCAGCATCGGAGGGTCTGTCTTGGTGACCACAACGTCGTGTTTGGGAAGGCTCAGCGCCCGCAGGAAAAGTGACGGAATCATCAGGGCATAGCCGAGGGCTCTCGAAAGCAGGCTTCGCCGTGAAAAGGGAACTCCCACGCGGATGATCGTCACCCCGTCTCGTCGCGTGGTTCCCGCGGGCACTCCGCCATCAGTCGTCGCGACCACGGAGACATCCCATCCCTCTGCGGAAAATCTCCTCGCGACATGCTCCAGAACTCGCCCTGTCGCACCCTCGCTTGGAGGATAGACCCTGTTGATGAAAAGAATCGAGGGCATGATGCGTGATTATTTTGGAAATTCCGGACGCGATCAGTTCGTTTTTAACCGTGATGCGGAGACCCGGATCCATCGTGAGACTCGCATGGTCGCTCACGATCACGGGGGCGGGCAGGATTGCCGATCATCACCTGATTCGGAGACGTGCTTTTCATCACGACGGCCCCGGCGCAACAGAGTGTTCCACGCTCAAGGGTGACGCCGCAACCGATGAAGGCGCTTGCTGCGACCCAGCATCCCTCCTCGATGGTGATCGGACGGACAATAAGATCAAAGTTGGCGCTGCGGAAACTGTGGGAACCCGTGCAAAGAAAGGCCCTCTGGGAAATGCAGACATGGCTCCCTATCGACACCGGGGCGAGGCTCAGGATCATCACCTCGTCGCCAATCCAGACATGATCCCCTATCGTCAGGTTCCAGGGAAAGGTGATGTTCACACGGGATCGGATCACGACGCCGCTTCCAATCCGAGCACCGAACAACCTAAGCGATAAGACCTTCAAGAGTGACGGTACGGGAAACCAAGGAGCAAAAAGAAGGGAACGCACCAACCACCAGATCATCTCCCTGAAGGATGAGACTCCCCGGTGAAATGCTGAGTTGTCGTAGCGGTCAAGCCGCATGGCAATGTGATATGATCGGTTTGAGGGCCCTCCTGCGATTGACCCAGTAAAGCAGCAGGGAGCCGAAAACAAAGGGATAGATCACCAGCAGGGTGATGTCCCTTCCCATGTTGAAGGTCAGCACCAATCCCACGGCATAGAGGAGGAGATGACCAAGATCGGTTCCCTTCAGATCCTGCCGGGCCAGCATGGATACCCAGACGGCCATGAGAAGCGCGGCTGCAATCGGGCCGAAAAGAGGGCCGAAGTTCACAACTCCCTGTCCGATCATCCCCGTGGAAATCGAGGCCGCGACACCGCCTGAAGACTCGGCTAGACTGCCGTAGGCCATTCCCCTCGCAATGGCGTAGTCGATGCCAATCATCGGCTTACCCGGCCAGAGGACGCGGGGTATCGGATTCACCGCTTCGGCAAAGTAGCGTTCACCCCAGTTGACCCGGTAGGTGCCTTCGGAAATGTACCGGTTGATGTACCCCAGTTCCTCCAGCATGTTAAAACCGAGATGCTTGGAGGCTGCTGCATCCGGAGTCAGGGAATCCCCCTTGTGAAAGACCTCCGCAATATTGCCAGAGCTCCGGTTGACAATGACGAATTTCATCCATCCCTCCAAGGCAAGAAAGGCGAAGGAGAGAAACAGGATCCTGATCATCACCCCTCCCCGAAGCCTGATGGCGGTGAATGCCATCAGGCCCGGAAGGAGCACTGCAAGCATCGTGTTCCTTGTACGGTCGAAGAGGAAGAACGGGACTGAAAGGGCGTAGATCAGGCCGCTCAGGGTCATTGTCGGAGGGGTTTTCGCAAGGGCGAACAGAACTCCGAAGAGGGCGGTCAGGAGGATTTGCAGATAGGTGGCCAATGAATAGAGGGCATCGATTCCCCCACCCATGCGATCCCTTCCCCAGGGCTCTGCTTTTTCACCGAAATAGGGGAAAAAAATGCCGATGAAATCAAAGTCCGTCCTCAAAAGCGCAAGCAACATGAGAATCAACCACGGGAGGATGAGGATGCGGGCTGTTTTCGTGATTTGATCCTGAAACGACTCCGCATCGACCACACGGCTCCTGATCATCTGGAAAAGACGACTCCTCATCTCGAGACCACCATTCATCCGTTGATTGATTAGCGGGGCCAAGATTCCGAATGAGATAAAAAAGAGCAAAACCTCCCACCAGGCCTTGGAAAGGGAAGCCTCCCCAGCTGTCTGGAAATAGCTGGAATAATCATTGTAGAGCGGATCGCCGAGATACCAGGCGGCTGCCGTTGCTGTCACCGCCATCGCCGGAATCCCCCAAGCGCTTTCCCTTTCCCTCCACGCGTAGCAAAGAAGGACACCGACGGCCAGGCTGCAGAGGTAGAACTGGAGTGGAAGAGGTTCGGACATGTGCTTGTGGCGGGCATGAAAGGAACCTGCCGTGGTCCTTGTTCAGACAATGCATTCCGGAGGGGGGCCTCCGCCGAGAACCCATTCGTAGACGGACTTCATCTCGGCAGCCACCCGTCTCCAGGTGAAGCGCTCGCGGACAAGTTCCCTCCCCCTGTCACCCATTCCCTTCCGGTCGCCATCACTCATCAGAAAGAGCGTCTCCAGACCAGTTCCTATATCCTCGACCCGTGTTTCAATCCTGATCCCCGCATCGATTGAAAACCCTTCGGCCAGATTGCATTGGGGTGTTATCAGGACCGGAAGACCGTACGACCATGCTTCCAGGACAGACATCGGAAGCCCCTCGCTGAGCGATGGCAGGATGAATGCAACGGCACTGCGTAATAGATCCTCTTTCTCCTGACCGAATGCTGGGCCATGGAAGAGGACCTCAGCGTCGAGGCATTCCCCTTCTCCACATCTTTTTTCGACTGTTAACTTTCGCTGACTCGGCCGGTGCTTCGAATCCATGAAGGCACTTTTTAAACCCAACTCCCTGCAGAGTTGGATTAACTCCGCCTCATGTCCTCCCTGATCCCATCCCGCAATGACGAAGCGCCACTCCAGAACTGCTCCTCCGGAACGTTTTCTCGCCGTGGCCCAAGCCCGCAAGGCGTTCACGAGTCCTTTTTTTGGATGAAGCCTTCCGAGAAACAGGAGTGTCTTCACGGGATGGGGAAAGAGTATCTTCCGGGGATTGTCATTCTTCACTTCGGGCATCTCGACCCCGTTCGGAATCAGGCAGACTGGAGCTTTTATCCCGTAAGAGCGTATTGATCGCACCTCCTGAAGGCAAAGTGCCCGGAGACACGAAGCCATGGAAAGCTGACGGTTTTTAAAGAGAATCGCCGCTATCCATTTCTTCCAGGCGGAGTGATTCAATGCCCAGGAATCGAGGGATCCGTGCGGAGTCACAATCATCGGTTTCCGTGTCAGCTTCGCCCAGTTCAGGGCCGCCCAGGAGGGGTAGCGCCAGAGTGAGGAGGCGTGGAGCAGATCCGCATTGAAATCAAGCGCGTCGGGGAATCCGGCGGAATAGCCAAAGGAATTGAACCCCTGTACAGCGAGCGTCCTGGGTTGGATGGGTGACCAGCAGTGAATATCGCGTGAAGTAAATCGATCATCCAGGGCGACAACACGGACATCCACCCCTTCGTGCAGATGCAGGCGCCGCTGAAGTGCCGACTCAGCCTCAAAAATACCCCCATCGACCCGGGAGACGGACTCAAGAAGACAGATGCTTTTCATCGAAAAAAGGGGTGTTTTATTCCTATCCGCTCATGACATACCGACATGGCGTCAGGTGTCGGGACTCTCCAGAACCGCTGAATCAGAGTTGCCCAAGGAGGCCGGCGAACAGTATCCGATCAGATACTCCGATGATGGGAGCCGGAGCATCAAAGGAAGCATTCACTGCGGCTGAAAGACCCGAAGCGAATCGATCCGGTCCCCACCCCCTGATGATCTCCCTGCTCCTGGAGCCCATAGCGAATATCCCCTCATCATCAGCTGAAATCCTCCGCATACAATCGGCCATCTGCTCCACATTCGTCGGATCAAAGGTCCAGCCGTTCTCCCCCGCCTTCACCAGATCAGCGGCGCAACCGCAGCGGTTACTCACCAGCACGGGAAGACCGGAGGCCATGGCCTCGTTGACAACGAGACCCCACTGCTCCGTGGTGCTGGCATGGATGAAGGCACCGGCATGGGCATAGTAGTGGGGCAACTCTTCATACTGCTTGAAACCCGGCATCTGGACATGACCATCAATACCGAGATCAGAGATCAGACGATCGAGATCGGAACGCAGTGCCCCGTCGCCTAGCAGCAACAAATCCCAAGGCCGGGATTCGGTCGAGTGTCGACCGTCGAGACTCGAAGAGTTCATCATCTCCCGATACCGCGCGTAGGATCGTAAGAGCTGGAAGAGATTCTTCTTCTGGATGAATCGTGCCGACGCAAGGAAGTAAGGTCTTTTCCCTTTTCCTACCTCCCAACCCCCACCTCTTAGCTCCTCAGCTTTCTTTGCAAAAAAGCTGTTATCCACAGCATCGTATCCCATGGAAATCAGATCCGAGGGCATGCCCAGTTTTTCCATATAGTCACGCTGGGGAGTCCCACCCACTAGTGCGGAAGAGAAGAGAGAGATGATCCGACGCTTCACCCATTCCCTGAAAGGTCTTCGTCTCTCGTCCCAGGAAGTCGATTCACTCATGACAATCGCCGGAATCCCATTCAACAGACACCATTTCAGGGCGAGCAATGCACCCCTTGACCCCCATCCCGGCACGGCAACGGCATGAGGATCATAGTCGTCGAGGATACGGAATAAACGGTTTTGATATTCACTACCTGTCAGATCGTCACTCGATCCCGATTGATGAATCACAGTTTTCCGCAGCCCCCACGAATCCGATTCATTCCATTCGTATTCACGGCTCCGGCTGGAGAATTCCACGACAAGGAGATCATAAATACCCGCAGCGGCCCTGAGGCGCGCGAGATGGTATGGGCCTAGATAATCAAAAAGAACGGTGAGTCGCATGCTGGAAACAAAACTCTGATCGCGTGTCGTGAAGCTTCAGCGGTTCGCTAGGTGAATCCCACCATGTTTTCGATATCGCGAAGGTTCAGTGCCAGGCGATCCAGACTGAAACACTTTGCCTTCCGGAAAGCCCTTTGGGACATGGTGGCTACGAGATCGGGACGATGCATCAGCAAACGAAGAACTGCCACAATGGCCTCGGCAGAACGGGGTGGTACAATCATCCCGTCCTCTCCCGGAGTGACGACATCCCCGCAGTTATGCGTGGTGATCACGGGAAGGCCCCGTGACATCGCCTCAATCTGCGTGAGCGCGAATCCGTCGGAAAGGGTTGGCAGAACAAAAAGATCGGCCGACTCATAGCAATCCTCGGTTCTATTGCGTGGAACCGGACCGTGAAAGGTCATGTTATGGGGTGCTGAAGAGATGATTTCATCCGGGATGCCGATGGGTCCCACCACGTCAAAGCGGATCGGTTCACAACGCATGATCATCGCCGCCTCGATCAGATATCGGATTCCCTTCCTCGGTATGACTTGGCCCAAAAACAAAACGCGAAGCGGTTTTTTTGATGCGAAAACAGATTCATTTGCGCTTGAACTCGGACGTTCGTGTACCGGTCGCCACTGGGGGACTGCCTTCGGCACTCCGACCTTCAGGCTCCCGCCAGATGATTCATAGGCCAGGGGAACGACAGCAATCTTCTCATCCTTCACTCCTTGGGATACCAGACCTCGCTTGCTCCAGAGGGAGTTCACAATGACAAGATCAGACTCTGACCACTCAGCTTCACGACGTCGGAAATAGGATTCTGGTACCATGAAGTTCTTCATCCCCAGATTCGGCATGAGCTCTTCCTCCTGGATCACCAGATCCATCTCGCTCCTGGAAGGATCCATCTGACAAACGACCGCCTTTCCGCCCATCGATTTCACCCAGCGTGCTGGCTCCAGAAAACCCGTGTCATATCCGAAGAAGATTATTTCCTCCCAGTTAACCCCCCTTTTTTTCATGAGCGAACTGCGGACGGACTTGCCGAAATCACGCCCCATCGTAACAAATCCCTCGTATGGGTTCATTCCATGCACAGTCTGCAGGATTTTAGATTTCAAGGTTCCGAGATGAAATCCTATCACCCGCGCGACGGGGAGGTCGGCATGATGCCTCGTGGAAAGACCCTGCATGCCGGGCAACCATCCTAGATATCTCCAGAAGTCATCAGCCCAGAAATCCGTGTAAAGGGATTCCAATTTTCCCTCCGCTTGGAGAACACGTGGAACGGCGTAGTGCTCGCGAGCCCCGATCTGTGAGCAGATCCACTTCATCCGTTCGCTATCCTGGGAGTCCGAGCCATTTCCTGTAACCGGCCCAAGGCAACGGGTTGCGCCGTGAGATCGCCTTCCCGGCACTGCGAAGGGCAGCGCACCACCATACAGGCTCGGCAAGAAGCCAACTCATACCACGGCCCGAAGCATACCGCGCATGGGAAAAAAGCCTCCATGCGATGAGCATGCAAACCTGTGGAAAGGGGCACCGTATCAGCACACTCCAGATTTCGTTCCTGGCATGTCGGTGGTGGGTTCTCATCTCGTTGCGGTTGGCAGATGAAAAATGATGGCGGATGATGATTCCTGGAAAATAGTGGATATCCCAACCGGCCGAAACGCACTGGAGCGAGTAATCAGGCTCCTCGTACGCATGAACGAACAGAGTTTCGTAACCGGGCAAAGAACGGTAGGTCGAGGAACGCAGGCACGCGCCGGAACTGGGGTATGTGCGGGTGGCGCGGATTCCACCGAAATCAACCTGGTCAAGGGTCTCGGGATACTCGTCGGTGCGTTGCGGGAACGTCGCGACCGCAAGAGACGGATTTTCAAGAAACAGACGCTGGAGCACCGGGATGCAATCACTTTGTTCAGGATAGCTGTCATCATCGAGCGTGAGGACAAGATCACCCCTGGCTTCCCTGATCATTCTGTCGCGTGAGGCAACCGACCCCATCGATTGATCATTGACGATGACCCTGGCATGAGGGAGTTCATTGTGAATAACGTCAATAGTGTCATCCTCGCAACCGTCCGCAGTGATGATGATTTCAAGAGGTTCTGGCCGCAGGCCTCGGATCGCGCGGCAGGTACGTCGCAACTCCTCGGCGCGATTCCGCGTCGTGCAAATCACCGATAATGTCGGCAGCGTCTCTATCAATCTTGCCCCCTGTTGCATGCTGGATGTTTTACCACACGTTGCATCAGCGCCGGGCCAGGGGAGCTGTCTCATCGGATTTCTTTGTTGCCGAACCCTACGCAACGCCCTTCACGGAATAGTTGAAACCATGTTGATAGAGGGAAAAAAGCAGACTGTCCTTGATTGTTTTTATATACTGATTGTATTGCCTGAAGGTTGTTGGAATGACCCGTGAAGGTGAATCGTTCCATGATCGTGCATCCTTGAGCTCGGTTTCCCTGAGGACGGATTGCCAGAGCCGGTTATGCGGATGGAGGAATTCGCACAGAAAGCCCCATGGCTTGGGGTAATCAACAAAGTGGACCAGCCTGTCATTCGAACCATAGGTTCCCGTTAACAGCGGCCAGTTTTTCCTCATATTGGCAATCGTGTTATAACGTTCGTCAAGCGGCAGAACCTTCCCATGAAGGACCACATTCAAAGCCGACTGATCCCAGAAGCGGGCCGGATGGTTCTTAAGATATTCCATGGCACGCTCTGTAATCATTTCCCTTCTCCATGCCTCGACATTCACAAGGATGACTCCGGCGTTGAAGTATGGGGCATCGTGACTGTTACCGAGTACATGGGCCACATGACGGTCGACAGACGCTGATAATGGCGCCTCGGGGACCATGGCTGCCGGTGAAGCCTTCATATCAAATCCAAACAACAAACTCACATCCAGATCGCAGAGCGTGTCCACATCAAGATAAAGAAATCGATCCACATCGAGAATGTGCGCGGCGGCCAGGCGGTAATAGGTCGCGACACTCCCGTTAAGTCTGGGGAGTTTAGCAAATTGCGACGCTTCCACACGGTGGCTTACAAGCGTGAATTCATTTTTGGTGGCTGAGAGTGTGTTGTGAAGGCACCTCATGTCCTCATCGTCGAGATCATCGCTCAAGATCGCGATGCGCGTTACCCCTGAATCTGGATTGATATGATCCAGGATCGAATAGGCTGCTACATGAAGACCCTGCAAAACATTCCTATCCGCGCAAAAAACGATGTTCACGTGCTTAAAAAACATTTTCCAACGAGAGATCGTCGATGTGATTAACGTGGCGCATTCACGTTTAGCAGCGATTCTCCTCCTGAATCATAGTTCCACGAACCCAGTCAGATCACTGATCTTCTCAAACCCTCTTATCTGACTTCGTCCCAGCACCTTTCCCACCCTGCTTATCCAGGATCGGTTCGGATTGCGAAACGGATCCAGATCCAACTCACGGAGCACAGCATTCTGCCTGGAGGAAATATACCGTATCACGTTGGCAACATCATCTGTCGTGCAGTCATCGAAAAGTATGACCCCTCCCTTTTCCAACAAGCGCACACTGTAGTAGTAGTCGATAAAAACATTGTCAAAGGTGTGCGATCCATCCACATAGACAAGATCATAGGTTCTTCCTTCGCCCAGCAATCTTGGCAATGCCCGGGAAGAGAACTCCTGGATCAGTTCGAAATGCCCGGCTAAACCCTGATTTTCCACCAACTGCAGACCGACATTATTCCAGAGGGTCTCCTGGAATGGATCGATCGATGTGTGCATGTACATGCCACCTGAAAACTCTTCGAGACTTGCGAGAATCGTCAGTGCCGAGGCACCGTTGGCAAGCCCGATCTCCATCGTGGCATGCGGTTGCCTTTGCCGTATAACCTCCCTGAGAACATGAATATTGTTTTCCGTCGAACAGGATTCAAGGGATTGAAGACTCCCTCCGTTTGACATAACGCGATTCCGGATTATTCCTTTCAGCAAGGGGCTGAGATTCATGTGTTCCGACCCCATTTTCACATCATGGCAGATTGTGCTGTCTTGTGTTTTAGTTAATGGTGCATCGTTCATACGGACATTACCTTTCTGAAGATTCGCCGTTAGCGCGAGACGGAGGAGCGCTTATGCGACGGTAGGTAAACTGGTTATGGAACGGATTCCCTAGCAATGTCAGCAAGACGGCCCCGATCATCAGATCCCGGGGGTCGCCTTTTCCAACATGTGACCCGCCGGCCTTCCCAACCTGACGATCCGACCACAGTGTTCCAGTGTGCTCAACCGATGGGCAATGCTGATGATGGTCAGCGTCCCCTGCAAATGCCCGATGGTCTCCATCACGGCCTTCTCGGTTTCTTGGTCTAAGGCGCTTGTGGCCTCGTCGAGTATCAAAACCTGTGGCGATCGATAGAGCGCCCGTGCAAGTCCTATACGCTGACGCTGTCCACCGGATAGCCTGACTCCACGCTCGCCGACTTTTGTTTTAAAACCATTGGGAAGATCCCCTTCAATATATTCGAGAATCTGCGCACCCTCTGCTGCCTTTCTCACGGCCGCCTGATCCACCGCCGAGGGATCCACTCCGAATGCGATGTTCTCCTCGATGCTCGCATCAAGCATGTAGATGTCCTGGGGTACATATCCGATCATTCGGCGCCAGGAGTTCATGGACACCCCCGAAAGAGGTTCACCATCCAGGAGAACCTTCCCCTTGTCAGGCGTGTGGAGACCCAGGATAAGATCGACTAGGGTGGACTTGCCCGATCCTGAAAAACCAGCGATCCCGATGGACTCGTTTTTCCGTATCGAAAGCGAAAAATCCCTGATGATCGGGCTGATTGCCCCGGGGTAGCTAAAACTGATGCCGTCCAACCTCAGTTCGTTCTCGAAGCTAGGGGGCTTTGCGAGGAATTGCGTCGCAGGAATATCCGTCGCATCACCTTCTATCTCGATCATCTCCTCCTCCAGTTGAAGCAGTGTATAACTGTGAGTCGTTATGCTTACCAACTGGCTGAAGAGAAGTTGCAGGGCCGGAATGAGGCGATATCCGGCAAGCGCCATTACGGAAAGATTCGGGAGAATATCGGAAAACGGGCGCCCTTGCAGATCCATGACCACCACCACAGCCACAAGTCCGCCGAAAGCGATAGGCTCGATGAGGTGTCGGGGACCGTTGTCATAAATCGGAACCATGCTTTGCACATGGCCCAGCCTTGCCGAATGTTCCATGGCCCTGTCCATGAAATACTTCCCCCTTCCATAGACCATCACTGTCTTGATTCCGTGTAGAAACTGCTGCGTATTGAGCAAAAAACCGACATTATGGCGCTCAAATCCCTCGCCTAGCATCCGTGTCCGCGGACGGACCCAGATAAAAACGATCAGGTAAAACCCCCCGAGAATCAGAACCGCCCCCAGAGCAACCCATGGCTGCACAAAGATCACCCCGGTGATCAGGAGAGTCACAAGCAGCAACCGGGTAAGCACCTCCCCGATTGGTAAAAGAACGGAGTTGATGAATGTCTGGATGTCGGTGAGCTTTTGGGCAAGTGCTGCAGAGTTCCTGCGAAGAAAGAATCCATAAGGTTTTTTTGCATAGGATTCGAGGAGGCGACTCCTCAGCCAGTGACAAAATCCCCATGCATAGCGGATCCGGATGACTTCACTTAGAATGCTCCCGACGCTTGCAAAGACAAGCATCCCGATGGAAAAGCAGCCCGCTGTAACAAGGAGCTGATCGGTGTCCATGGGCGGGAAAAATTGGAGAATCCATCGCCCTGCCTTGGAATTCCTGATTCGGTCAGGGTCGGCTGCAAGAGCGAAGAAGGGGAACACCGAGGTGACGCCGACCAGTTGAAGGAGACCGTTGAAAAAGATCATGCACGTCACCGCCAAAAGCCGCAGTCTTCCGTAAGGAACGGCCAGGTGGTAGCATCGCAGGAGAAGATTGAGGAATGAGGAAATCATGGGAAGAGGAACCCGCGCATGAGGATTGGCCGCGGAATATCCATGGAATGCCGTTTTGAATGCACCTCGATAAATCCTGCGTTCATCAGTGCATGCATTTCTTGGTTTCGCGGATGGAATGGATAGGACCGGAAGAAAATGTTCCCGGATCCATCTCGGCAAGACTGGTCACCAAATCACCCCGCGTGCCTTCGTCCTACCGGGACATCATGCTCGATGAAACACGCTGCAACGTCATCGTTGAGAGTGATTTGCATGACTGCCATCCGTTTCTCAACAATCTGGGGGGGTAATCTCCCGATGCTGTTGCGGTACGATACACTGAGGGTGCCATGCACGGCACCCCTTACACCTGAATCCGGAAGCTAAAACGTCTTTCCGATTGCGAAGAGGCGGAAGCCGATCTCCTTGAGCTTGGCGTGCGGCAGGATGTTGCGTCCGTCAAAGAGGAAGGCGGGCTTGAGCATGCCGTCGTAGATCTTCTTGAAATTGAGATCCTTGAACTCGTCCCACTCGGTGAGGATGGCGACGGCATGGGCTCCATCACAGGCTTCCATGGCGGTCTTGACGACGACTAGGTTGGGGTTGGTTCCGGTGCCGAGGACCTCGGAACGGATCTGCTCCTCCCCGACCTGTGGATCGTAGACGACGACCTTTGCCCCTTCGGCAAGAAGGTCGCGGCAGACGGCGATCGCGGCTGTCTCGCGGGTGTCGTTGGTGTCCTTCTTGAAGGCGAAACCAAGAATTCCGATGTGCTTGCCGTTGACGGTGTTGAAGAGGTCGCGGACGATGCGACCGCTGAAACGTGCCTTCTGCCAGTCGTTGATCTTCACCACGCTCTCCCAGTAGGCGGCGACCTCGGGTAGGCCGAAGTGCTGGCAGAGGTAGGTGAGGTTCAGGATGTCCTTCTGGAAGCAGGAGCCGCCGTAGCCGACGGAGGCCTTGAGAAACTTGGGTCCGATGCGGGAGTCCTTGCCGATGGCGCGGGCGACCTCGTCGACATCCGCCCCGGTGGCCTCGCAGAGTGCGGAGATGGAATTGATCGAGGAGATGCGCTGGGCGAGGAAGGCGTTGGCCACGAGCTTGGAGAGCTCGGAGGACCAGAGGTTGGTGGTGAGGATCTTCTCGCGGGGGATCCAGCGGGCGTAAATGGAGACGACTTTCTCGATGGCCGCCAGCCCCTCGGGGGTCTGCTCTCCGCCGATGAGGACGCGGTCGGGATTGTTCAGATCCTCGATAGCCGTTCCTTCGGCGAGGAACTCTGGATTGGAAAGGACCTGGAAGGTGCCGTTCTTGGAGTTGGACCGGAGGATGGTGAGCATGGCCTCGGCGGTCTTCACAGGAATGGTGCTCTTCTCGACGATGACCTTGGGGCCAACGGCCTCCTCGGCGATCATGCGGGCAGCAGCCTCGATGTACTTGAGATCGGCGGCGCGTCCGGCACCGACTCCATAGGTCTTGGTCGGGGTGCCGACGCTGACGAAGATGATGTCGGATTCGCGGATGGCCTTGCGAACGTCGGTGGAGAAGAAGAGGTTCTTCCCGCGGGCCGATTCTACGACCTCCTGGAGGCCGGGCTCGTAAACGGGAAGGGCGTCGGAGTTCCAGGCGGCGATGCGCTTCTCGTTGGGATCACAGACGGTGACCCGTATGTCGGGGCACTTGGCGGCGATCATGGCCATGGTGGGACCGCCGACATAACCGGCGCCGAGACAGCAGATGGTGGTGGACATAAATTGGAAGGATGAAACTAAAGACCTGAAACCTGAGTTTTCTTCTAGGAGGGATACGCCCCGCTTACTTGGCGAGTGCTCCCTTGAAATACGCGATGGTCTTTTCGATGCCGGCTTCAAGGGGGACTTTGGGTTCCCAACCAAGGGTCTCCTTGGCAAGGGTGATGTCGGGCCGGCGCTGCTTCGGATCGTCGGAAGGAAGAGGGAGGTGGGTGATCCTGCTCTTGCCGCCGACCTTCTTGAGGACGAGTTCGGCGAGCTGGAGCATGGTGAACTCGCCGGGGTTACCGAGGTTCATCGGACCGACGATCTTCTCCTGCTCCATGAAGCGCATGAAGCCGTCGACGAGGTCGTCGACATAGCAGAAGGAGCGGGTCTGGGATCCCTCCCCGTAGACGGTGAGATCCTTGCCCTGAAGGGCCTGGACGATGAAGTTGGAGACGACGCGTCCGTCATCGGGGAGCATGCGGGGTCCATAGGTGTTGAAGATGCGGATGACGCGGATATCGACGCCGTTCTCACGATGGTAGTCAAAGAAGAGTGTCTCGGCGGCGCGCTTCCCCTCGTCGTAGCAGGAGCGGAGTCCGATGGGGTTCACATGGCCCCAGTAGGCCTCGGGCTGCGGATGCACGTTGGGATCCCCATAAACCTCGGAAGTGGAGGCTTGGAAGACGCGTGTCTTGACCCGCTTGGCGAGGCCGAGGCAGTTGATGGCCCCGACCACGGAGGTCTTCATGGTCTTGATGGGATTGTACTGATAGTGCGGGGGGGAAGCGGGGCAGGCGAGGTTGTAGATCCGGTCGACCTCGAACTTGAACGGGTCGATGACGTCGTGACGGACTAACTCGAAGCGGGGGTTGCCGACGAGGTGCTGGATGTTGGCCTTGCGACCAGTAAAGAAGTTGTCGAGACAGATGATTTCGTGGCCCTGCTCGATGAGTCGGTCGCAAAGGTGAGAACCGAGGAATCCGGCTCCGCCGGTGATTAGAATGCGCATGAGATGATTGGGATCAATGAACTAAAGTAGAAAATACCAAGGGAGAAAAGACTAAAGAAAAGCTGATTCTGCACACGTTAACCCCCGAGTGATTGCGCAGGCGTAGAAACATCACCGGGCGCACGCTGCCGCACTTGGCCAAATCCCCCTTCGGAGATGATGACCCTGCGCGCGCCTTGCCTTCTTGATTCGTTGCAACGAATTGCCAAAAGGGCGGCTTGTCAGCCGCCGTAGACTCCCTTGTTCCCATAGGAGAAGTGCTGTCCTCCGGGGTAGGAATAGGAATCATAGGAGCTGTTTCCCAAGGGGACGCAGTTGAAGATAAGGGAGGGCGGTGTCAGATGAGCGTCGGCGAGTGACTTAAGGGCACGGGTGAGGATCCTGCTGGGTGTCATGAAAGAGCGGACGACCATGCAGATCGCTCCGACCTCAGGTGCGATGAGAAGTGTGTCACTGACAGCCAGGATCGGTGGTGAGTCGATGACGATGCGGTCGAAGCCCAGCGTTGCCTCAGCAATGAGCTTGCGGAAGGGATCGCCGGCGAGCAGTTCGGAGGGATTGGATGCCTGCGACCCGGCGGCAAGAAGGTAGAGCCCCTCGACCCCGCATGTATTCGCAGCCTCCGGAAGGGTAGCGGTGCCTCCAAGGACATCGGAGAGACCCGGCTTTCGCTCCTCGCCGAAAAGGATCTTCGAGAGGGATGGCTTGCGAAGATCGGCGTCGATCAGGAGGGTCTTGAATCCCTGCTGGGCTAGCGTGGTGGAGAAGTTCACACTGCAGAAGGATTTTCCCTCGCCTGGACAGGCGCTAGTGATGAGATAGCTCCTCTGATTCCCGGTACTGGCATTCCTCGAGAAGGATGTCCGCAATGATCTGAAGGATTCGGCCACTGCTCCCTTGCGGTCGTTATGCACGACAAGCTGCCCCCCTTCTGGAAGTGATGGTGCCATTTGGGGATGGGCTAACAGCGAGATCACCGGCCTGAGCGCATCATGGATGTTGGAGAGACGCTTCCCGAAAGGAATCTTGTCATTGCGAAGAATGGATAGCGCGTCCGCAGAGGCGGAGCGCAGTTGTTCCGCCTGCTCCTTGGAAAGGAAGCCGAATTTGCCCGATGTCGCCCCCCCCGACCGGGGAATGGAGGCAACGACGCTAAGGCGTGTGATCTGCTCGAGTTGCTCGACCGTCTTGACGCTGGAATCAAGCTTGTGGAGCCCGATAGCGATGGCAAGGCCGGTGGCAAGCCCCAGCATGAGTGCCTGAAGGATGATCTTGAGCGGGGGAGGGCTGACGGGAATGGCGCCTGAGGCTTTCTCCTGAATCTGGATCGGCGATCCAGCGAACTCCTTGCTGACATCGACTTCCTTGATCCGTGACAGGACCGCATTGTAGAGAAGAGAGTCGCTCTCCAGTTCCCGCTTAAGATCGTTGTATTCGATGGATTTGCCAGTGACATCCAGCAGACGTCTCTCGGCGTTCTCACGTTCCCCCTTGGCGGAGGATGACTGGGCTTCCAGACTGCCCCTGAGCGACTCGAGCAGTCCGACGACATCGGAAAGAACCTTATTGAGCTCAGCCTTTCCGAGATCGATCTGCGTCTTCGTGGAAATGTAGAGCGGGTGCTTGGCCCGGTAGCGTTGCTTGATGAGAACGAATTGCTTTTCCAGGGACGAGAGGTCACCGACCAGGGAGGCAACCTTGACGTCGCCTGTAACACTGGGAAGGCGAAGCAGTTCCTCGGTGTTTCCCCTGCTAAGGGCAGCTGCATCAAGGTCGTTCCTGAGTTGGGTCAACTTGGACTGAAGAAGGTGCTGGCGGTTTGAGAGTTCGGTGATCTGACCCTGCGATTCGGAAAGCATGGCCTCCATTGATGCGGCGCGTTCTCGTTCCCGAAAGTTCTGCATCCCCTCTTCGGATGCCCTCATCTTTCGTCGCAGGCGATCGGACTCATCCACCAGGAGGGAGATGGCGGAACGGGTGGCTTCACCCTTCTGATCGCGGATGTAGGTTATGTATTCCTCGGCGTAGGCGTTCGCTAACCTGACCGAGAGGGAAGGATTGCTGGTGGTGACAAAGATGTCGATAAGCCGGGTATTGGGGCGGTAAACAGGGGTCACCATTTTCATCAACCTGCTGGCCGCGCGATCGGGGGTGCTCCCGCTGCCGCTCAATCCAGCCGCGGCAATAAACTCCCTGTCCTTCTCCAGTTGCAGCCTCTTGGTGACACGAAGGGCAAAAGGACGACTGCGGATGAGATCAACAAGCGTGTTGATCATGTCAATCGACCTGATCTGATCATCCCGGATCTCCTCCACCTTCAAGTTCAAAACCTTGCTCTTGGCCTGTTCAATGAAGAGAACGGAACGTGCCTTGTAGAGGCCTTGCTGGGTAACGACGGAGAAAACTCCGCAAAGAAGTGCCGTAAGAAGACATACAAGGACGATCCACGAGCGGGACCTGATGGCGAAATAATATTCCCTCCAGTCAAAACCGCCCGAGGGCAGCTGAGGTAATCCAGGTGATAGTATGGCCGTCGGTGAGTGAAGAGCGGTGGATTGCATGGGTGGGATAAATGATTCAGTACCAGCTCTCCCCGACGTTGATGACATCACCGGGGAGGAGTTCGAAGCGGTCAAGCCCGGCATCGGAGAGTTTCTTCGCATTGACCTTCACGGTGTGAACAAGATCACCCTCCCGTCTCTTGACAAGAATCCGACCTCGGTCAGCGATACGGGTGAATCCTCCCGCCATGCCAACGGCTTCGAGCAGCCCGAGGGACTCGCTGCCCGCAAATTCATAAGTACCCGGGCGCACCACCTGTCCAATGATGGTGAATCTGCGGGGATTGTAGGACGAGACGTTGAGGTAGATCTGCGGCTCGACAAGATAGTCGGCATTGTAACGCTGGCGGATCAGGGAGGTGGCGCTGCGCACGGTAAGGCCACCAAGCTTGATCTCGCCCAGAAGAGGAAACTGAACCAGACCATCCTTCCCGATTTTTGATCTGATGCCCAGATCCTGCTCCCGGTAGACAACCATCTCGATGGTGTCACCGGAATGAAGGACATAGTCACCGTTGGCCGACACGATCCCCCCTCCCCCGACTGAACCTGGCGGGGAGATCGAGGGCGTGAGGGATTCCGATGGCGGCTGAAACGGGTTATCATTGTTATTGATTGCCTTGGATACCGTGATGATAGGCGTGATCGGAGGATTCAGATTCGGAGCCATAGATTGGCTTTGAGCGTGGGCTACTGCGCAAAACGCACTCCAGAAAAGCAATCCGAGAGAGCGCCTGAAACAACCGATGGAGGAGATGGTCATGGGGATCATGGGTGTTGTTCTCATTGCCTTACTTCACAAGGTGATGTTGATGCTTATCGAATACCATGCTTGGGCTTGGTTTCCCGAATTGCCCCCCCCCTGATACTGCCCGGTATTGACTGAGACTTCGTTGACAAGGTTCACCCAGTCGCGGATTTTCCAGACTAACGAGGCGTTCGCGATGTAGTAGTTGGACGGCAGTTCGTTCCCTGCCTGACCGCCGCTTGTGCTGCCGGAGAGGTTCACAAAGCGCTGAAAGGTGTAACCGCCGGAAAGTTGCAGGACAACGGAGCTGAAAAACTGCTGACTCAGCGTTCCTAGGACACCACGGCTGACCAAATACTGGGAGGCGAGTGTGTTTGCGTATTGCTGACTCTGCGAAAGCCCGAGGGTCACGCTGGTTTTTTCCCGGGGTTCCCAGTTCAACAGCAGATTGAATTCCGGCTGAATGTCCGCGCCCTGCTGGCCCGTGCTCAGCGTGACCGAAGTCTTGGCCGTCGGCGTGTAGGAAAACCCGAAAATCCAGGCGGGACGAAACCCATTATCCTTGGGATCAACGATTCCCGTAGAGGTCACGTATGTGGCACCAACACCGAGATCGGCGACCAACTTCCCGGTGAATTGATATTTCATCTTCCCGATCGTCTGGAAGTATTGGCGGGAAGACGTCTGTGCGGTTGCGAGAGGAACACCTCCCGGGGGGAGTGTTGCGTCCTGCAGTGACTGGGCCGCCCGTCCGGCTCCGATGATGGCGCTTAATTCAGTCTTGTCGGAGAGGCTGTAAACCGGCGTCAGCGTGCCGTACAGGGTGGAACTGTTATTGTTGGGTGTGGCGACAGACTGGGAGTAATTCTGAAAAGCGTAACCCGCCCGCGCGTCCAGGGATGCGGAACTTGTGAGGAGATAACGGATTCCCGCGTTCGCATCGACGAGGGTCTGCTGGTTGTTGGCGCCCGAGGTAATGTCGTAACCTGTGCCGGAGGATGCGGTGACTTGGGAGTCCAGAACATAGCGTGTCATCTCCAGCCCGGCTTTTAAAAGGGCGGTCTGGGAGAGGGGGTTACGCTGATCCGTGGTCCCGTTGCCGTTGTAATCGGGGTTTGTGAAATACTTGAACCCGGCCGAGTAGCCTGCGGAGACCGCCCACGGGCCGTGCTCACGGTTATAAAGGAACGCCACCGAGGGGGAAATGAAGCTGCTGCTCGCCGGGGAGAATGTGGTGACTCCCGCAGAGTCCGTGCTCTGGGATCCCTGGGAGGATGTTTGCCAACCGAGACCCAACGAGGGTTTGAAGGCTATCGGGGATATTTCCTTCACACCCGACAACGCGGCATCGACCTCCCTCTGAAGATCATCCGGGGTCTGAAGGGATCCCACCGCGGCTCCCAGTGCGTTGAGCGGCGTGACGTTCCCGTCCAGCGGAATCAGATCGACCTGCTCGCCGACCCACTGCGAACGAAACTCGCTGAGCTGAACGGTGGGAACCCCTTGGGCCGAGAGTCGTGGCAGCCAAAGAAATATTCCTGAAAAAAGCACGATGCGGGAGATCTCCAGGATAAGTCTCATGAGAGTCTCCACCGTCAATGCATCGCTGATCCGGAATCCGAAAAACAAACGGGAGCGACCCGCCTCCCCGCAGATGACGAAACCATCATCCGCTTTGCCGGCACGCCGACCCACCTCAAGCATCTCAATCCGGGAACGGTCCTGCGCGGAACTCCCCTCCCCACGACAGTAAATTCCAGTTGCCGCCATGCAGTTGAAGAACGCAACCGCCGCCACCACGGCACAAAGATGGCTCGCCTTGCATCCGAGAACGCGAAGGCAGGCGGGAAGATGATTCCCGGTGATGGGATTGTGCCGTGGCTTGGAGAACGAGTTCACAATGAGTCGTTCAATAATCCCCGTGCGCGGTTCATCGCAAGAACGCTCGTGCGTTGCGAGGCAGGATAAGCAAAACGACCATAATCCAACAGATTAGGCCGATCCCAGCTATCCGCTGACGCGCTTGGGCGAGCGGTCTTGTTAACGCATGAATGACATCACCGGCGATGCAATGTCCGTGCTCAATGATCCGAACACCTCTTCAGATCCTCCTATCCCCCGAACAGGAGGATCGGGGCATCACTGCAAGGGCCTCTGATTTCAGCTTTTCGACACTGAGGGTGAAGCTACCGGCGGTCGGGTTCGAACCGACACATCTTTAGAGGATACCGGATTTTGAGTCCGGCGCGTCTGCCAATTCCGCCACGCCGGCGCGGATGAAAGACATTACACCCCAGCCCACCCCCTGCCAAGTCGAACCTCCGGATGTGCAAAGACCGCCCGCGTCTGCTATATTAACCCCATGAAAAAGATCCTTGCACTCATCGCAACCGCCCTCCTCTCCCTCAACGCCTTTGCCGGCTCCTATCCCGACATCAGCCTAGCTGACCTGAAATCGGCGATCGCAGCGAAGAAGGTGACCCTGCTCGATGTGAACGGGCCGGTCACCTATGCGAGCGGGCATATCCCGGGAGCAATCGACTACACCGCCCACACCGCCGATCTAGCGAAGGTACTACCGGCCGACAAATCCTCCATGATCGTCGCCTACTGCGGCAATGAGCATTGCGGTGCCTACGCGCGTGCCGCCGAAGCCGCCGCCAAACTCGGCTACACCAACGTGCAGCACTTCAAGCCCGGCATCGCAGGCTGGAAGGCCGCTGGCGAACCGACTCAGAAATAGCCACCATACCGCCTAGACAGGCTCTAGGAGTTTAGTGGCTGAAACTTGGAAGAGGAGTGAGGAATAAGTTCATCCTTCATCCTTGACGCCACTTCCTCCCGGAAGCCGTGGCGCCCTTCGGGTTCCGCATCCGCGGGATCTACCGTGCCCGACCCCTCGGGCTTGGTTCATCCTTCATCCTTCCCCCCCTACGGCTTCTTCTTAACGGGGCCGGCGGGTTGCTGGGGTGCGGTGTCGCGGTAGAAGATGATCCCGTGCTGCTTGAGGTTGGCGATGAAGGCCTTCAGATCGACAGCGGATCCCTGAAGGGAGTCCATGGCGACATTCCCCTTCTTGAGGAAGGATCCGGCATTTCCGGCGGCGGCCTTGAACTCGCTTGAGGCGACGGCAAGATTTCCCAGCGTTGTCTGAAGGTTCTCCACGCCCTGCTTGTTGAATACATCCTTGCGCAGGGTCTGGCTGACGGAATCGATATTGTCGAGGGCGTCACCCAGCTTGGGGAGGATCTCGTCATGGAGCTGGCGCTGGAGTTCGGAAATACTCGACTCGCTGCGGCCGTTGGGGATCACTGAACCATGTGCGATCGGCTTGAGTTCCGAGACGTCACCGACCATGGTCACCGTCACGAAACGGTCTCCCAGGAGACCCGAACTGCCGATGGAGAAGATGCTTCCCTCCGGGATCTGCACCATCTCGTCGATCCTGAGCGATACGGCGACACCACGCATGTTGGGAAGCACCTTGGGAGGGGCGGCAACCTCACCGATCTTGGCGCCGGCGAGCATCACATCGGCACCCTTGAGAAGGCCGCTGGCGTTATGATACTCGACGGTGAGCGTATAGTATTTCTTCATGCTCTCCCCGAAGCGGCCGAAATAGAGCACTAGGGAGCCGATGCAGAGCAGGCCGAGCAGTACGAAAAACCCGGCCCGGAGCTGGGTGGATGTGTTGGATGAGTCCATGGAGTGGTGGTGAAAGTTTGTCAGTCGATCTCGCGGGAACGCCCCTCGACGAAGTCCCGGATCACGGGATCTGTCGTGTCGTGGAGTTCGGCTA
>JBIIGI010000115.1:0-3551 GCA_044236545.1 Chthoniobacterales bacterium | reverse complement strand
GCAGGGAGTTCGATGTCCGGGAGGATTGCCCCGTGGAGGAGTTGCTGCGGGCGGCCCGCACCTCCGTCGCCCTGGACCGCCTCGTCCGCGGGAAGCGGCTCGGTTCCCTGGCCTACTACCACATGGGAACCGGCATTGCCGAGAACGAGGAGTCGGTCAGTTCCATCATCCTGGGCAACTCGCTGCTCACCGCGCGGGGTTGTCCCGTCGCCGGGGAGCTCGAGATCAAGAACGTCCAGGCCATGAAGATCATGGATCTGCTCGGTGCCGGCGGATCCTTCACCGAGTATTACGCCGTCGACTGGAACGATGATGTCGTCCTGATGGGGCACGACGGCCCGGGGCACATCGCCATCGCCGAGGGACCGACCCGCGTGCGCCCCCTGGCGGTTTACCACGGCAAGGTCGGGAGCGGCCTCTCCGTGGAGATGTCGGTGAAGCACGGTCCCGTCACCCTGCTCAGCGTGGTCGAGACCGCGGACAACCGGCTCAAGCTCCTCGTCGCCGAGGGGGAGTCCGTTCCCGGACCGATCCTTGAGATCGGGAACACCAACAGCCGCTACCGGTTCCCCATCGGAGCCCGCCGCTTCATGAACGAGTGGAACGCGCAGGGGCCCGCTCACCACTGCGCGGTCGGCGTGGGTCACCTCTCCGGCAAGCTGATGAAGATCGCACGGCTTCTCGGCGTGGAGATCACGACCGTTTGCTGACGCATTCCTCCTCCCCCCGGTCATGAATCCCTTCCTCGGAGTCTTCTTCCACTGGCTTGGCGGCTTTGCCTCCGGAAGCTTCTACGTTCCCTACCGCTTCGTGAGGAAGTGGGCCTGGGAAACAGCCTGGATGGTCGGCGGTTTCTTCTCCTGGATCATCATGCCGTCGCTCCTCGCGCTCCTGATGACCCGCGACCTGCACGGAGTCATCGCGCGCCAGGGAGCCGGCACGCTTGCCTGGACCTATCTCTTCGGATGCCTCTGGGGACTGGGAGGGCTCACGTTCGGACTCACGATGCGCTATCTCGGCATGTCGCTCGGCATGGGTGTCGCCCTCGGCTACTGCGCCGCCTTCGGGACGCTCCTTCCGCCGGTCGCCAAGCTCTTCATCCCTTCCATTCCTTGCGACGAGACGATCGTCCAGATCGCCTCCACACTGCCCGGCCAGATCACCCTGATCGGTGTCCTTGCCTGCCTCGTGGGGATCGGACTTGCCGCCATGGCGGGACTCAGCAAGGAGCGGGAGATGGACGAATCGGCGAAGACGGAAGCCGTCAAGGAGTTCAACTTCCCCAGGGGGATGGCTGTCGCCACCTTTTCCGGCGTGATGAGCGCCTGCTTCGCCTTCGCCCTCACGGCCGCCAAGCCGATCGGCGAGGACTCGCTGCTGGCGGGCACCGACATGATCTGGACCGGTCTTCCCAAGCTTGTCGTCGTCCTGCTCGGCGGCTTCACCACCAACTTCCTCTGGTGCGCCTATCTGCATGTCAGGAACGGCACCGCCTACCAGTATCTGAGCGGCACGGTGCGCGAAGGACACGCCGCCCTGGCGGGAGCCGGCGGCGAGCACGGAGCGGCCGCCCCGGACACCCCGGCGGACGGCGACCCGAGGGTGCCGATGTTCGGCAACTATGCGTTCTCAGCCCTGGCCGGGACGATCTGGTACCTGCAGTTCTTCTTCTACACGATGGGCGAGACCCAGATGGGCAGGTTCGGCTTCGCCAGTTGGACGCTCCACATGGCCAGCATCATCATCTTCAGCACGATGTGGGGATGGATCTTCCACGAATGGAAGGGCGCCGGCAAAAAGACCCATGCCCTCATCGCCCTGGGCATCGGCACGCTGATCCTCTCCACCGTCATCATCGGCATCGGGACCTGGCTCAAGGGGCAAGGCTAGGGAATCCCTACGACCGCTCCACGGAAAACTTCCCTTCACACCCAACCACATCAACAATACAACCATGAACGCCTACACACTCGCCAAGGAAACCTACGCCTCGATCGGAGTCGACACCGAGGAGGTGATCGCCCGCCTGACATCCGTTCCGATCTCGCTCCACTGCTGGCAGGGGGATGACGTGGGTGGATTTGAGAACGCGGGAGCCGACCTTGCCGGAAGCGGTCTGGCCGCCACGGGGAACCATCCCGGCAAGGCACGGACGCCGGAAGAGCTCCGTCAGGACCTGGAAAAAGCGCTCTCCCTGATCCCCGGGAGTCACCGTCTTAACCTCCACGCCTGCTACGCGGAGCTCGGGGGCCGGAAAACGGAGCGCTGCGACTACGGCGTCGCCGAGTTTCAGGGCTGGATCGACTGGGCCAAGGCACAGGGGCTCGGCATGGATTTCAACCCCACCTTTTTCGCCCACCCGAATGCCTCCTCGGGCTACACCCTCTCCAGCCCCGACCAAGGGATCCGCGACTACTGGATCGAGCACGGGAAGGCCTGCCGACGCATCGGTGCCGAGATCGGCCGCCAGCTCGGATCGACCTGCGTGACCAATGTCTGGGTGCCGGACGGCTCGAAGGATCTTCCGGCCGATCGCAAGGAGCCGCGCCAGCGGCTGGAGGCCTCGCTTGACGCCGTCTTTGCGGAGAAGATCGACCCGGCGCTTAACCTCGACGCCGTCGAGTGCAAGCTCTTCGGGATCGGCAGCGAGAGTTACGTCGTCGGCTCCCACGAGTTCTACCTCGGATACGCCGTGACCCGGCAGAAGCTGCTCTGCCTCGATGCCGGCCATTTTCACCCCACCGAGCAGATCGCCGACAAGATCTCCTCCGTGCTCCAGTTCGTTCCCGAACTCCTGCTCCATGTCAGCCGCGGCGTGCGCTGGGACAGCGATCATGTCGTCCTGCTGGATGACCCGACGATCGCCATCATGGAGGAACTGGTGCGCGGCGACTTCCTTCCCCGCACCCACATCGGACTCGATTTCTTCGACGCCTCCATCAACCGCATCGCCGCGTGGGTCATCGGCACCCGGAGCGCCCAGAAGGCGCTCCTCCACGCCCTCCTCCAACCTCTCGGCAAGCTCCGCGCCGCCGAGAACTCCGGCGCCCTCTGGGAGCGCCTGGCCCTGATGGAGGAGTCCAAGACCCTCCCTGTCGGGGCGGTCTGGCAGGAATTTTGCCACCGTCAGGAAGTCCCCTCCGACTGGATGGCCGAAGTCCGTTCCTACGAGCGGGACGTTCTCTCCAAGAGGGTGGGCTGAAGCGACCTCGTCCGCATAACAACCATGCATAAAACCCAACAATCCCCTGTCCCCGACGCTCTGAAGAAGGCCCGCTGGATCTGGCAGGGCCTTGCCAACACCGACCTTCACAACAGCTACGCGCTCTTCCGCAAGAGCTTCAAGCTCGATGCGATTCCACGCAAGGCACGCGTCCTTGTCACCGCCGACCAATCCTACCGACTCTACCTCAACGGCCGCTATGTCTGCGGTGGGCCGGCGCGCGGTTTCCAGTCGCACTGGCCTTTTGACGAGATCGATATCCGGCCCTGGCTCAAGAAAGGCAAAAACATCATCGCCGTGCGCGCGCATCATCCGGGGTGCGGCACCT
>JBIIGI010000067.1:0-13456 GCA_044236545.1 Chthoniobacterales bacterium | reverse complement strand
ACAGGAAAAATCTACCTCAACATGAACCCCATCGACTCTCCACTCCCTTAACCCATTTTACAGAAACATCTTTACGCAACCGGCTTCAGCGGGAGGTGAATGAAGGTGAGTTTTTCCTCATAGGCAACCTGATGATCAACAATGGGGAGTTTGATGCGCTACTGATTGGTCCAAACTCCCTGATTGTGATTGAGATGAAGGATTACGCTGGGGGGGTGACGTTTGAGTTTTCTGAGAATGGCTCATGGAAGTCTGACGACGGCCGAGAGATCCGAGGCGGTAAAAAGGAGAATCCTTTCCGTCAGGTTCGTGCCAACAAGTATGCCATGGCTGATTGGATGCGGCATCGGTTTCCGGCTTATAAGACCGAGAGAGACCCCTTGGGGCATATTTCCGCGGCGGTTGTTTTTTCGCAGCCGGTGACGGTTCGGGGAGGTATTCCGAGGGGGATCGACCTCTGGTTTGCGATCGGCGATTTATCATGGGCGCCGAGCGCACTCGCGTCACGACGAAGCGATTTGCTCGCCATTCCTGGGGTGACCGCCCGCGAGATGCTAAGGAAGATGGGACTGGGGGATCACCATCTGTATGATCCTTCAAATAGTTCCGGGGCTCCTTCGGAAGAAGCCGCAATCAAGGAGAGTCCCGACGTCGCCCCCCGTCCAAGTCTGGCAATTCTTAAGGAATCGGGGTTTGTGAAAGAGCTCGTGGCGCTGAGGGGGATTGGAGGCCAAACGGGTATCGTGGCCACGCGGTTGATCCAAGAGATGCAGCGGGTTCCCCTTGATCCCAATCCCTTTGATGCGATGGATTCGGATCCCGTCCCGGGTATCGAAGCATTCCATCTCTACCGTGCTGCCACCGGAATATTCATCGGGTGTTTTGTGATCGGATCAAATCATTACCCGATGGTCTGTGGCTCCCGTGAGAGGGTCGATGTATGGATCGCGAATAATCAGGGTTCGGCTTTGGTCATGGATGCCAAGGGGCGTCTCGTTCTCTCCGTGGTCAATGCGCCGGCGACGGTGGCAACTCCAGTGATCGATCTGAACGCCGCTCCGTATTTCTCAAGGCTTGATGGCTTTTCTCTGGAAGAGCATGTGCCTCTCAAGGGAGTCGTTAAGCTTCTTTCCGGCCTGGGGCCAGAGAGCGTACCGTCGGATATCGAGGAGGCGCTGGAGCCCGTGGCCGACGACGCCACAAGGCAGTTCCTACGCGAATTAATCGTCCTTCTTGCCGACAACAACCTACCGGGCGCGCGCGCACGGATCGCAATGCTGGACGGGGAATCATGCCCGGCAGTCGATCTGCCCGCCCAATTGGATCGTGTCATGGAATCAGGGGAGAACACCGACGTGGTGGCCTCAATGGAGGATTTCTCGGAGCGTGACAGGGAGAGATTTTTCTCAGGCAAGGGTCTGCTTGACTGGATTGTCTATCCTCATCCTGAACAGCGGCGTATCGCCTATGCCGACTATGACAGGCCCGTCATTCTGACCGGCGTCTCCGGTAGCGGGAAGACCTGCGTCCTGATCCACCGCGCCAGATATCTCGCCAACAAGTATCGGAGGCCTGGAGAGCGCATCGGCATTATCACGCTCAACCGCCAGCTTGCGGACTTCCTCAAGATTCTTGTCGATGAGATTTGCTCACCCGAGGAGCGTGAAAACATCGTGACGCTTTCCTTACACGACTATTTCGCGAGTCTGTTGAAGGAGGTCGGGTTCGAGAAATATTTTAACGAACTCAAGAAGCTTCGAGGAGAGGACTCTACCCTCAGGCGCGTTATCGACCGGGCAGATCGTCAGGTCCTGACAGATGAGCTAATCCAAGAACAGGATGCGTGGTTTCACTTGATGGAGAACAAGCATTCCGACTTCCTAGAATGGATAGCGGATCTGCGGAATCACGTTGGCGAGTACAACGTGGATGCCGACCAGTATCTTCATGAAGAGGTTATGCTCATCCGCAGCGCCCTCACGATTGCCGAGCGTGAGCAAGTCTACGAGAGGAAAGAGGACAAGGGCGCCGAAAGATTCCGCACGGGGCGTGCAATACCCCTGAACCAGGAGCTGCGGCGTGATATGCTCCGGGTCACTTGCGATTTCTCGGAATACCTAATCGCTGGCGCGGAGCTCGATACCCTTGAGCTGACCCAGGCCCTTACTCCCTGCTGGAAAGACATTCAGGCCCTGTCCCCGGACAAGAGGTTCCGTTGTCTTCTTGTGGATGAGTTCCAAGATCTCTCAACGCTGGATCTTCGCCTCCTTCACCACGTGGTCACTGATAAGGAGAACGGCTTGTTCCTGGCTGGTGACAAAGTCCAGAAGATCCTGGTCAAGAAGACAGAGCTTTCAAAATGCACGCTTGGACAGGGCGATGTCATTAGTAAGTGCATCCGCAAGAATTACCGGAACAGTCGTCAGATACTCAGGGCTGCCAGCGTTCTTGCTAATCACTATGGAAGCATGGCCAAGGGTATGGGCGAGGATATCGAGGTGCTAGATCCAGAGTTGGCCGAGAGGGAGACCAGCAAGCCCTTTGCAATCTGTTGTGATAATCAGATCAAGGAAGCATGGAATCTTGCCTCCGAGGTTCTCTCCGTTGCCTCGGAGTCATGGAATGTTTGTATTGTCACCGCGAATCCAACGCAAATTGCCCCTGAAGAGATTTTGGAGCAGACACCGCAGGGAATCAACGCTGCCCTTATCTCTGGTGACAAGGTGAATTCTCCTGGTTCTGTCGTGGTCAGTACGCTAGAAACCGTAAAAGGTTTTGAATTCAAAACGGTGATCATACTAGGGCTGGACGAAGGATTATTTCCGTCCTTCGGTAGGCACAAGGAGGAGGTTTGGAGAGATGCCCTACGCCTGTATGTCGCGATGACACGCGCACGTGATCATGTCTATTTGATTCACTCAGCCCAGCCATCAGAGTTTCTTAGGCTGATGAGGGAAGAAATCCATTGGAAGGGGGGGGGGTGGGTTCTATTGAAGTGGGTTCAAATGATTCAGTTAGAGCGCATTCAGGTGCGCGAATGATTCAGCCCCAACTTCCCAGAGATGAGTCTGAGTCAGGTTGGAAAGAGAGTCTGGATCGGATTGCTAGAACGATTGAGGAGGATGGTCTAGGACTTGATTTTGACGAGGTTCGGTCACAACTGCCTTTGCCAAAGCATGCCGATATGGCTGGGTGGAAGGCTTGGGAAGAAAATCTTCGGATCGTCCAAGACGGGTGTATTCAGCGATTCAAAGATCGTTACGGTGACTTGATAGGTAGGGAGACGAGGGTGGCTTTCGTCGATGGACGTGAATTAGAAGGTATAATGACTCTGGTGCCTGATAGATCATGGCAGAATTACCGCAATCTGCGTCTCGTAATCGACGGCCGTGAGTTCACTGCGGGGCAAATAGTGGGATGCACCAAAGTAGGAGATGACTAAATTATACCCCTATGCTCCTCTAAGTATCCTCTCGAGTGGAAAGTAATGTCTCGTTCATGATTGGATAACTGAATTCCAAACGCCCTCTCGTAATCTAAGAATAGGGAGTTTCCTCCATGTCGAATCAGTCAAATGACATTGCTAGTGCAAAAGCTAGGAGTAAATGTCGAGGACCATGGTTTTCAAAGTGCAGCCTTTGCGGAGAGTCCTATAAGACCTCTCAGAAAGCGGAGCATTTGGAAAATGACTGTGAGGCTTACCGACGCGGCATTGTTCTAAAGAAGGCTTTACCTCCAGTGCCTCAAATAGCGCCGCACACGAATAAACCAGTACATATCAAAAGAAAGCTACGAAAGATCAATAAAGCGATGGGAAAGGTTCAGGTTATCACGGGTAAGAAAGAGATAATCAGCGCATTAATGCAAAAGCCTGCAAAGAAAGAATTACGACCAACGCCCCCCCGCACACCATTTGCAAAAGATGGCTTCCTCAACAATCTTGGCAAGGCTCTTGAGGGCCTGAACCCCAAGTAAGTTGAATGCGCTTAGATGGCTTGATCGCTCACATGCTGCTCTAGTCTTTCAAGAAACAAATCCCCCCATTTTTTGTAGTATTCGAGAACCATGGGATGGAATCGATAGCCCCTTGATGTGATTTCCGGGGGATATTGAGTAGTCTTTAGTGTTCTAATCAGCTTTTTATTAGTTTCGTATTTGAATGGGCTGAATACTCCCATTCGAACGGATTCCAACATTCCCTGAACAGTTTTTTTGACTGCCGCCTTTAAGTCCTTCTCTTCTAATAGATCCATTTTGGAGATAGTTGGAACAGTTACTTCTTTGCGGACTTCACAGCTTCCACGACCTGGCCGACCTCTTCCTCAAGTTGACGGGGGTTGAATCCGGGCTGCTTGGTCTTCTCCACAATGCGGGTGATGGCGCTCTCGTCTAGGCCTGGCAGGAGTGCCTTGAGTCCTGCGAGTTCCTTGGCGAGGAGGGCGGGGTTGCTGCCGAGGAGGTTGGCGATTCCCGTGATGGCTTGTTTGATCTGCTGCTGGTTCATATGTGGTGATGGGTTGGTTGTTGTTGCCGGCGACACTGTGTCGTTGCGGCTTTTCAATTTTACCGTCGTATATTCGCCTCTTTCTCCTATCGAGGGGCGCCTCGTCAAGGGCCATTCCGGAGCCCCCTAAAGGGGGCTTTTTTCAGATCCGATTGCGCGACTGTCCTCAAGAACGGAGGGATGGGAGTTGAAAATGACGTGTCTTGTGAGACAATTCTGACGTGATCTCCCCCTCTTTGTGTGCATCCCAAAAACAACGATCATCGCCTATCCTGGAGTTTCCAAATCCGAGGATGAACTGATTATGAATAAATGAGCAACCCCTCGCCATTATACATTATTGCATCCGTTTATGCGCTGATCGGCGCATTCCTCGCGATACGATCTAATTATCCCCAAATCAAATATCTATTCACAAATAAGACAGGGGTATTCTTGGTTCTCGGGGAAATCCTAATTACTAGCATTCTGATCACCGTGTACTCTGTGGCCTGGCCTGCAATTCTGATCTATTTCAGGCGATATGATAGAATGGCAGATAAGAAGATCAAAGATTACATGGTCGAATTCGAAAATGATAAGGACCCAATAATAAGATTGCCGCCGCAAATAGTTACTCGACGAAAACCGTAGTTCACTTCCCTCCCACTCCACTGGGACCGACTAGACTTTCTACATCATTCACCAGGCGAGGTGAGTGGATAGGTTGCTGGGCTGTTGGGCAGATAGACCGAGTCGAGCGACGAGGGTCGAGGGTCGAGGGTCGAGGGTCGAGGGCAGCCCCAGAGGGGCGGCACAGCGCGCGGGCAGCGGGTGCCGTCAATCGAGGGTCGAGGTTTAGGAGTTGGGAGTTGGGAGTTGGGAGTTGGGAGTTGGGAGTTGGGAGTTGGGAGTTGGGAGTTGGGAGTTGGGAGTTGGGGAATCAAAAATGGTTAAGAGCTGAGTAGGTATCCCAAACCGATACCACAGGAGATCAAAACTCTCGCTGTGATCTACCAACTTGCGGAATTGGGGTGCCGTCCGTATGATTGCCGTATGTCCGTAACGATCGAGATGCCTGATGAGATCCAGAGGGCACTGAAGCTGCCGGAGCCCGAACTCCGCAATAGGGTGCTTCTGGAGCTTGCCTCGACGCTGTATCAGAGGGGATTGCTTGCGTTTGGCAAGGCTGCCGAACTCGCCGGAATGAGTCAGGATCGGTTCGGTCTCGCACTCTCGGAGCGAGGGATTCCCCGTCACTACGGACCAGCCGAGGTGAGCGAGGATCTCGCTTATGCCAGCGGTCAGTGATACGTCGCCGATATCGGCTCTCGCCATCCTTGGGCGGCTTTCTCTCATGAAACAACAGTTCGGGGATGTGTTGATTCCCAAAGGAGTTCACAGGGAACTGGAGCAACTCACTGACCCCATCGCAAGGAAGTCCATCGATGAGGCTTCACGGGAAGGTTGGCTCAGGATTGTTCCCTGCAAGGACAAGGATCTGGTTGCGACCCTTGCACTCACATTGGATGAGGGTGAGGCTGAAGCAATCGCACTTTCGCTCGAATATTCCTCATGCCGTTTGATGATCGATGAGATCGAGGGGAGGAGAGTGGCCAGAAATCTGAAAGTTCCCGTCGTGGGAACTTTGGGCATCCTTTTAAAGGCACGGAGGGAAGGTTTCATTGCCAGCATGAGCGAGGAGGTGCGCGCCTTGCGCCAGAAAGCAGGCTTCTTCATCTCTCCCCAGCTTGAACGTGACTTTCTTCGGGAGGCTGGCGAAATCTGATCCGACCCATGAAACCCAAGATGATTAAGAGCAGGAAGGAATAGGTAGACAGATTGTTGGGGGGTAGACTGAGTCGAGCGTCGAGGGCTGGCAGGAGAGGAGTAGCCACAAGATGCACAGGAAGCACAAGGGGGAGGAGGAGTGGGAGAATAAGTATGAAGGATGAACTATGAGGTATGAAATGGCAGTAAGGAGACTGGAGCTGGGAGATGGGAGATGGGGGATGGGGGATGGGGGATGGGGGATGGGGGATGGGGGATGGGGGATGGGGGATGGGAGAAATCGTCACCTTGCCGATGTCCTGCAGCTGGGCTAGGATCTTTTTATGGATTACTCCAAGATCATCACGATCGAGCCAGGCAAGCGCAGTGGTAAGCCCTGCATTCGCGGGATGCGGATCACTGTCTCTGATGTGCTTTCCTATCTGGCTTCCGGAATGTCTGAGAAAGAGATTCTCGGTGATTTTCCCGAGCTTACTTCCGAGGATATCCGGGCCTGCTTGGCGTTTGCGGCTGATCGTGAGGGGCATCTCATGGCTGTCCATGCATGAAGCTTCTGTTGGATCAGAATCTCTCTCGCAGGATTCCCTCGCTGATTCATGATCTCTTTCCTGCATCGGATCATGTTAGGAATCTAGGTTTAGACCGAGTTGCCGATGAGAAGGTCTGGAGTTTTGCAAGGGATCATGGCTTTTCGATTATCTCCAAGGATTCCGATTTCCATCAGATGAGTTTGCTAAAGGGATTTCCACCCAAGGTAATCTTCCTAAAGGTCGGCAATTGCTCCACCGAGTTGATCATCTCTTTGTTGCGAAGCCACGCAGACGATATCCGTGAGTTTCACGATGATACCGAGGCATCACTGCTCATCATGGAAGGATGAGTTGAGTGCGGGGAGTTGGGAGTTGGGGAAAATCGTCGCCTTGCCGATGTCCTGCATCTGGGCTAGGATCAAAAAATGACAACGCTTCTGGAAATTAAGGAGGCCATTTCCCATCTGCCCCCCAGAGATCGGGCGATTCTGACTGCGGAACTTTTTGTCCAGGAGGAACCCTGTGCTGTTGAGTTGGAGGCTGCGCTTGAGAAGGGCCTCAATGATGTGCGAGATGGCAGGATTCGTCCTCTACAAGATGTGAAGGGTTCCGTTGCCTCGTGGATTACAAAGTCCTGATCACGGACTCGGCCCTTAATGATCTCAAGGGCATAGTCTTATTCATTGCTGAAGATGATGCCTCTGCGGCAGTCCGGGTGGGCGAACGATTGATCGATCGCGCTCTGAGTCTGGGCACGATGCCGGCCAGATGTCCTTACCATGATTCGGCCCAGGGTATTCGCAAAATGACGGCCTCTCCTTTTCAAATCTACTACAACAGCGACGAATCGCATGCCGTGGTCCACATTCTCCATTTCTGGCATGCCGCAAGATTGTCTCCGAAATTTTAGGGCCTGATCTGGATAAGGGAAACAGGGGGCTGACGGGAATAGGTGGTTAGGCTGTTGGGCGGATAGACCGAGTCGAGCGACGAGCGTCGAGGGCTGGGGGGAATGCAGATATCGGTTATAGGTTATAGGTTATAGGTTATAGGGGGAACCGGGGAGGAAGAGATGAAGTGGAAGGTGGAAAAATCGTCACCTTGCCGATGTCCTGCAACTGGGAAAGGATTTCCCCATGAGCACGATCACGGCCATTCTGGAACCGGATGTGGATGGGACTCTGCACCTTCCCATCCCGGCCGAGATGCGCTCCTCCAAGGTGAAGGTCACCGCCACTCTGGAGAGTGTGGGTCGCCGACTTTCCCGTGCTGAGGCACTGGAGGCGCTTCGCAGTCTGGCTCGCCTAGGTACTTTCAAGGAGATCGCGGATCCTGTCGCATGGCAGCGTGAAATCCGCAAGGATCGCCTTCTTCCGGGAAGGGAATGAAGCCCTGCCCGCCGGACAGCAATGTCCTGATTTATGCGGCCAATGGTAATGCGGAATCGCTACGGGAGTTTGTGTGCTCCGCAGGCAATGCCGTGGCCAGCATCACCGGGATCGAGGTTTATGGGTTGTCCGCGGGAGTCATCGTTGGGATGGCATTCTCCGCAGGGGAGTGAGGCTTCTCCAAGAAGATCGCCGGCAGGGGCGAGGAGGAGGTGTTGGAGAAGTCGGTGGACTCCCGAACGCCTGGAGGTCGGAACTCGGGGTGGCGGATGCGGCCCCCGGCCTCGGCGGTCCAGACGCTCAGGGAGATGGAGAGCAGGTTGCCGATCAGGACAGCCCATCCGATGATCGCTGCCTGCCTGGGGAACTTGATCAGGGCGAGCAGCGCCACCAGCGCCAGGATTCCGGCGGCATAGAGCACGGGTGCGGTGAACTTGGCCCTACCGCTGTGCTCCCGGAAGGCGGCCTTCCCGGCGGCATCCATCCCCGGTTCGATCGATCCATCGGCGAAGGATTCTTGGGCCGCTTCACCCGTCTCCATGATGGCTGGCATTGTTCCGACACAGAGGACGACGGCAAGAAGTCCCGAGGCAAGGGCTCCACGGCTATGGAAGAGGATGCCGACCAGCAATGGCAAGCAGGCCACGGCCAACCCGATGATCGGAATGTGGTTCAATGCAAGATGCAGATGGGCCGGGGTGAAGAGGGAATCCATGGATTGAGGGTTGTCAGGATGGAGGCTTGCAGACAAGGGTGAAGCTTGCGGATGGGGGTCGTCGGTATTGTGATGGTCAAATAATCCGCAGGCTGTCACTTTTTGCCCACTTCGGCGTGAGGTTCACGGATTCCTCCCCCGATTTCCCTTTCAAACATGCCATGGGGAAGTTGGCACGGTCTGTGCTTTGTCCATAACAAGGGGAATCCACACCGCCCCAGAAGCCAAAAACCAACCAACCAACCATGAAACTGATAAACCGCATTGCCTCGATCGCCCTCACGGCGGTTGCGGCTTCCACCGCCCTTCAGGCAAACGAGCCCGAATACGAAGCCACCACGACAACTGCACCCGTGAAAGCAGCTGCCGTGAATGCTTCCGGGAAAAACTTCAAGCAGCCCGTCATCGAGACACCGACGCCTGCCTTCACCGGCACAATCAGCACCGGCTACGACAGCATGTACAACTTCCGCGGTATCGACTGGATCCCGAACACCGGCATCTGGACGGTGACCTTCGCCCCCACCTGGCACATCACCGCCAACGACACGCTCAGCATGCCGCTCTGGTTCTGCGTGGCAGTCGGACAGACCGGCAACTCGGCGCCCTACAACGGCAATCCCTACACCGAGCTGGATATCCCGATCAACTACCTGCACACCTTCGGGAACTTCGGCCTCGGCTGCGGCTACACCATGTACAACTACTTCAACTACGGATTCCCGAAGACCGGCACCCAATACACTCCGGGTGGCACTGGTATCCAGCACGAGGTGAACGTGACGGCGAACTACACGGTGAAGACCGGTGCGGTTTCCTGGACTCCCTCGATCACCTACTTCTACGAGCTTGGCCAGGCCGCTCCGAGCAACTACGCGAGCATCAACGCCGGTTCGAGCTTCCTCAGCCCGGCGCTTGCCGCCTCGGTGCCACTCTACAAGGACATCGTGAGCTTCAATCCCGTGACCCAGTACAACTTCTCCTTCGGTTACAATGTGGATAATCAGGGCAAGAAGGTCTTCGGATTCAACAACTGGCAGCTCGTGGCTCCCATCACCTGGAAGATCACCAGCAGCATTTCCCTGACCGGATACATCGCCTACACCTATCAGCCCGACCTGATGAACTCCGTCTCGCTCACCTCCACCCCGATCAGCAAGGCTTACGCCGGCGGAAGCATCGGATACTCCTTCTAAGATTTAGTGGTTAACTGACACGAAGGCCCCGCCGGCAACGGCGGGGCCTTTCGCTTTCCTGAGTTGGCTTGCCTGGCCGTTGCTTCGCATTTGAATTGATGATCGGATAACCCATCCGATCACCCTTGCGGGCTGTGCTGACGCACATTCTATGTCGTTCTTGCCACCGCAAGACTCCATTCGGGCTTTTCCCAAGCCATTGAACGGCACTTTGCTCCCGCAAAGCGGTGCCGCCCTACCGGGTTCCGCTACGCGGACTTCTCCGCGCCCGATCCCTCAGGCTTGGTTCGCCCCTACCGGGGCCGCTTCGCAGTCCAATCAGCTTTGCTTCGCTCGCTCCCGCTCGGCTCACCCTTGCGGGCTGAACGTTCGTTCAGTCTACCCAAGCCGTTCTCACGGCTATGTGTTCGCCAGTCGCTGATTTGTTACGGCTGAGTTCCATATTCAATAATTTGGCTCCTTGCTGTTTTCAGTGGGTAAAGAAGGAAGACAGGGGAAAATCTGGAACTCAAGAATTGCTTGCCTGGCCGTTGCTTCGCATCCGTTGCATCAGGAAAGGAAACGGAGGGAAGTAGGATTTATACCACCGAGGACCGCCGAGTGGCGGAAGGCACGGATTAGCCTGCGCGGTAGCACAGCCCTTCAGGGCGAGGTGAGCGGGAGCGAGGCCCATCCAAGGATCTGAAAAAGAGAGGGATCGGAGATCAAGGAATGGCACTCCAGATCCGTCCAGACCTAGCCAATGACTCCTCTGCCCCGATCTCCTCTGCATTTCGTGAATTTTCCATCTACTCTCTTCCTGATTTATTGAGTTCCTGAGTTCCAGATTATTTACCTTTTCCCTCGGATCCCTCTGGGGTCAAAGGGCACCCACTCAAAATAGCGGAGAGCCATAACTTGTTTCAGGTCGCCTCTCCTCATCATTGAGGGAAGAAAATCAGTACGCCAGGACCTTGGCCAGAAAGCGCTGGGCCTCATCAGAACTCGGATCGGCAAAGAACTCCGCCGCCGGCCCCTCTTCCAGCACCCGTCCCTCGGAGAGGAAGGCCACGCGGTCCGCGATCTTCCTAGCGAACCCCATCTCGTGGGTGACCAGAAGCATGGGTGTGTTCGACTCCCGAAGGTCGGCGATGAGGGAGAGGACCTCGGCCGTCATTTCGGGATCAAGGGCCGACGTGGGCTCGTCAAACAAAAGGAATCGTGGCTTCGCGGCGAGAGCGCGCGCGATGGCCACGCGCTGGCGCTGGCCTCCCGAGAGTTGGGCCGGGAGCTTCGCCGCCTGATCGGCAATGCCGAGCCTCTCCATCACTTCCATCGAGCGATCCTGCGCGGTGGAGCGATCGATCCCATGAACCTCGACAAGGGGGAGCATGACGTTCCGCAGAACCGTCATGTGGGGGAAGAGGTTGAACGCCTGGAAGACCACGCCGAGTGTCCGGCGGTAATCGCGGAGCGCGGGCTCTCGATCGGGCACCCTCTCGCCGTTGATCAGCACGGTTCCGGAATCGGGACGCTCCAGTCCCGCGATCACGCGCAGGAGTGTCGACTTCCCGCCTCCGCTAGGCCCCAGCAGTGCGAGGACGTGGGGAAACTCCACGTCGAGCGAGAGGTTGTCGAGCACCGTGCGTCGCACGGCGGGGTCTCTCCCGGGTGAGAAGGATTTGGTGATGCCGCGGATCTCAAGTTTCATAGCGCAGGCGCTTTTCCAGCAGCTTGGAGATCAGCGAGATCGGCAACGTGAGGGCGAGGTAGCCGATGGCCAGGGGAAGGTAGCTTTCCAAGGTGCGGTAGGTGGCGGAGTTCACCTGCTGGGCGGCGAGTGTGAACTCCCCGATGCCGATGATCGAGAGCAGCGAGGAGTCTTTGATCAGCGACGCGAACTGTCCGGCCAGCGGCGGAAGGATCTGACGCAGCGCCTGCGGGGCAATGACAAAACGGTAGGTCTGGAGGGAGGTCAGGCCGAGTGCGCGTGCGGATTCGAGTTGGGAGGCGGGAACCGAGTCGATCCCGGCGCGGATCATCTCGGAGAGATAGGCTCCGCTGAAGATCGAGAGGATCAGGATACCCGCCGTAAGCCTGTCCTGAAGGCCGATGCCGTTGGCCACGACGTAGAAGAGGAAGAGGATCTGGGCGAGGAGCGGGGTCCCCCGGATCACTTCCACGTAGAGAAGTGCGATGGAACGCAGGGGCAGGATGTGGGAACGACGTGTCAGGGCGACCGCCACCCCGATCGCGGCGCTCAGGAGCAGCGAGAGGAGGGAGATCAGGATCGTGAGGAACCATCCCTCCAGAAAAACGCCCCGATAGTTCCAAACAGCTTCCCATCCGCCACGGGTCACACCCGCCGCGCCACCCATGACGAGTGAGCAGAACAGGGAGGCCGCAAAGAGGATCAGCACGAGCCACGATCCCTTGAGCCATCCGGGTGAGGGATTCTCCGGCGACTCCACAAAAACAGAAAGGAGGGAAGCCGGCTTCATGGATTCAACGACTGAACCGGAAAAATCCCTCGGCGGTGCGTGTGGTCGCCTCGGCGACTTCTTCGAGCGTGATGCCCCGGACCTCGGCGATCTTCTCCGCGACCAGTCGGGTGTGGGCCGGTTCCGCGCGCTTGCCGCGGTGCGGAACGGGTGCCAGATAGGGGCAGTCGGTCTCGAGCATGTACCCATCGGCTGGAACGGAGGCCGCGGTTTGACGGACCTGCTCCGCGTTCTTGAAGGTGATGATGCCCGTGAAGGAGACAAGATGACCGAGCGCCGCCACCTCGGCGGCCTCTGCAGGTGTTCCCCCGAAGCAGTGGAAGACTCCGCGCACCTTGCCGGTGTAGGGGCGAAGGATCTCGAGAGTGTCATTCCACGCCGAGCGCTGGTGGATCACGACATTGAGCCCCAGTTCCACTGCCAGATCCAACTGCATCCGGAAGGCATCGGCTTGGGCCGATTTCCAGGCTCCTTCCGCGATGAAGCGTTCCTGATCACCGTGACTCTGGGCGAGCAGCGCCGAGTCAACATCCGCAACCTTCGGCGACTGCAACTCCTCCGGCACATGATGATAATCGATGCCGGTCTCCCCGATGGCGACGACCTTGGGATGGCGGGCCAGTTCCCCAAGGGCGGGGAGGAATTCCAGTCCTTCCTCGGTGACATTGGTCGGATGGATGCCGACAACGGCATGGACGTTCGGGAACCGCTCCGCGAGGGCCACGGCCCGACGACTGCTCTCGATGCCCGTGCCGATCGAGATGATGCGGGTGACGCCTGCCTCTGCAGCCCGTGAGATCACCCCCTCGAGATCCGGTGCGAAATCCGGATAGTCGAGATGGGCGTGGGTCTCGATCATGCCGGGATCGTTCC
>JBIIGI010000064.1:0-14938 GCA_044236545.1 Chthoniobacterales bacterium | reverse complement strand
GACGAGATCGATATCCGGCCCTGGCTCAAGAAAGGCAAAAACATCATCGCCGTGCGCGCGCATCATCCGGGGTGCGGCACCTTTTCCTACATCAGCGAGGACACGGCCGGGCTCCTGCTCGCCCTGGAGGCTGGCAAAACCCTCGTGGTCACCGACGGGACTTGGAAAGTCCGCCGCCAAACCGAGGTCCGCAAGGATGTGGCCCCGCTGGTTGCCCAGATGTCCTTCCAGGAACACATTGATCTGCGCGAGGAACCCGCCGGATGGACCGGGGCCAGCTACGACGACTCGTCATGGAAACATCCCAAGGACCAGCCGCGGGTCTGGAACGCCATGCCGTGGTATTCCCTGGAGACCCGCGGAATCCCGCTGCTCCGCGAAGACGAAAGTTTCAAGGGCCGCCTCGTCGGCACCGCCGCCGGTCGCTCCGCAAAGGGGGCTGCAAGCACCCGCGATGTCTATCTGACCCGCCATGAGGAAGGATTCGCCCACAAAATGACCGGCCCCTCGCGTTGGCCGCTGACGATCGAACCATCGGCCAAGGGCCAGTGGAGAAGTTACCTCGTCGACTTTTCGAGAACCGTGGTCGGATGCCCCATCCTCACGGTGAACGGCGCCAGCGGCGGGGAGATCGTCGACCTGACATTCCATGAAGTCGTCGACCCTGAAAATCTCGCCCCGTATGTGGATACCAACTCATGGTCCGAGATCGCACTGGGCAACCGGGCCATCTTGAGGAAGGGGAAGAACGAGCACACCTTTTTCCATCCCATGGGATTCCGCTACGCCGTGGTCACGGTGCGTGACGCCACCAAGCCGCTGAAGCTCGACCTCTCGATCCGCCGCATGGCCTATCCCTTCACGCGCGAGGGATCCTTCCACTCCTCGGATCAGACCCTCGACGCCATCTGGGAGAGTTGCGCCTGGACCCAGGAATGCTGCAGTCTCGACGCCTATGTCGACACCCCGTGGCGCGAGCAGGCCCAGTGGTGGGGAGACGCCCGCGTGCAGGCCTGGAACACCTTCCACTTCTCCAACGACGCCCGCCTCCTGCGCCGCGGCATCCACTGCATCGCCTCACAGACCATTCCCAACGGCCTCACCTACGCCCACGCACCGACCAAGGCGCACTCCTGCATCCTGCCCGATTTCTGCCTCACCTGGATCCTCACGCTCTGGGACCACTACTGGCAGACAGGTTCGACCGAGGCCTTCGAGACCCACGAGGCGACGGCCCTGGGCATCCTTGGTTACTTCCGCGACATGACCGATGCCAAGACCGGACTGGTCCGATTCGACGACCGCTACTGGCTCTTCCTCGACTGGACCACCCTGCACCGCGAAGGCTGCCCATCGGTGCTGAATCTCTGGCTGCTCGAAGCCCTCGACAAACTGGCCCTGCTTTATGCGGCGGCAGGTCGCAAGGCCGAAGCCAAACCATTCGAGGCTTGGAGCAAGCGCCTGCGCGCCTCGCTGCAAAAATTGATCAGCAAGGAGGGCCTGCTGGCCGACGGTTACGATGCCAAGGGGAAGATCGTCGCCAAATATTCCATTCATGCCCAGACCCTGGCGCTCATCACCGGGCTCTCTCCCAAGCACGAGAAGATCATGCTCGAAAAGAGCCTCCTCCCATACATCCGGGGCGAGCAGATCTTCGAAGCCATGCCCAGCTCCTACTGGGTGACCTATGTGCTGACCGAGTTGTCCAAGCGCGGTTACGGGGCCGAGGTCATCGCCTTCATCAAGAAGCACTGGACCAAGATGGCCGAGCACGGCACCACGTGGGAGACCTTCGAGCCGAGCCGCGGCAACGAGAGCTTCTCCCATGCCTGGTCGGCCCATCCGATCTTCCACCTCATGCAGATCCTCGGCGGCATCCGCCAGACCGCTCCCGGGTGGAAGGCCATTGCCCACGAGCCCCTCCTCCTCGGGGAGTCGCTCGAGTGCACCGTGCCGACGCCGCACGGGCCGATCATCTCCACCTGGAAGCGGCGGGGTGACACCTGCGCCGTGGAACTCAAGCTCCCCAAGGGGGTCGTCGCCAGCAGTCGCCTGCCCGGCCACTCCGGGGGGTCCGTCAGGGGGAGCCTTTCCAAGAACATCAAGGTCAAGGCGGCGGAGTGATCCTCCCCGCCGGTTCGCCGGACAGCCGTCGCGTATGTGGCGTTCCGCAGGGAACGCCGGCCTCTCACCCCTTGATCGATCGCCGGTAGGTCAGCGGGGAACAGCCGAGGATCTTCTGGAAGATGCGCGAAAAGTAATACGGATCGTCGTAGCCGAGTTCCGCCGCCACTTCCTTCACGCTGAGGGCCGTGGTGTCCAGGCAGTGGCATGCGGCCTGCATGCGCAGGCGGATGTGGTGTTCGACAGGGGATGAGCCGGTCTGTTCGCGGAAGAGCGCCGAGTAACGGGCCGGAGAGAGACCGGCGTGCCGGGATAGTTCGCGAAGGGTGAGTGAGCGCGCGACATGGGCGCGCATGAACTCGATGCTCTTGCTCAGATCGTGCGCGATGGCGCGCGAACCGCCTCCCGGGCTTCTCCCGGTCTGGAAAAACAAAAGCCCCAGCGCATGCCTCAGGACATGGGAGACAAGCAGCAATGTCCGCTCCGTGTGCCCCCGGGACATCAACCGGTGGCATTCACGGAACATCTTCGCAATCTCCCGCGAATCGGCGACCGGCACGGCCAGCACATACTCGCGGGCAGGGAGCATGCTGGCATACGAAGCGGCGGACGTGCCCGAAAAATGCGCCCAATGGATCGACCACGGGTCGTCGGCGTCGGCCGCGTAGGCGTGGGGCTTGTTGGCGGGAATCAAGAGGGCCTCGCGCTTCCCCACGGGGAACCTGCGCCCATCCATTTCGACCCACCCCTTCCCCCCGGTGCAGAAGATCAGGATCCACTCTTCATGACCCTGCGGGCGCGCGATGCCGTGCCCGCGCGCCCGGGGAAACCAGCCGAGCCGAATGGCATGCAGTCCCATGCCCAGCGGGTGACGGCGCGCGTCGGCGACCACGGCTGCGGGCGAGACATGAATGATCTGGCCCGGATACATCAGGCGCTTGGTTTTCATGGACGATAAGATAGTCCATTCTTTTGATAAGCCTGTCCATTTTCATTTTGCGGGGGAAATTCCATGTTCGCGTTGTCATGAACACCGCCACCGCCCGCCAACCCTCACCCTCGCTTCCAACAACCGTGGATCTGGAGGAAATGAAAGCATCGTTCAAGCAACACGGCTACGCCGTCGCGCGCGGCCTCTTTTCCGGGGCCGAAGTCGAGGAGATCAAAACCAACTTCGACCGCATCGCGGAGAACGGCCCGGTTCCCGGCTACTTCGAGCCCCTTTCCAAGGAGGAATCGGGAGGCGACCCCTTGAAGCAGTTCCCGCGCATCATCCATCCCCACAGATTTGACGACGTCTCCCGGAGGTATCTGGTCCATCCCGGCGTCCTCTCATGCCTGCATGAACTGATGCAGTGCGACGTCCTGGCGGCCAACTGCATGTTCTATTACAAGCCCCCGGGCTCGCGCGGTCAGGCAATGCACCAGGACAATTTCTACCTCCTGGTGGAGCCGCAGACCTGCGTGGCTGCCTGGACGGCGATCGACGACGCCGATCCCGAGAACGGGGGCATGTACCTCGTGGGGGACACGGCCGAGGAGGAGATCTCCTGCCCGGAGGAGGCAAACTCCGACGAATCCTTCACCACGCACTTCGTCCCGACGCCCAAAGGCAAGAAGGCACTCCCCTGCAGGATGAAGGCCGGAGACACGCTGTTCTTCAACGGCAGCTCCATCCACGGATCCGGACCCAACCGTTCCAAGGACCGCTTCCGTCGCTCGTTCATCTGCCACTACGTTCCGAAATCCACACAGCGTATCAGCAAGCATTATCTCCCCCTGCTCTCCCCCGAGGGCGAGGAGGTCATGATCGAGTCGAACGCGAGCGGCGGTCCCTGCGGCAGTTCCTGGCAGGGCGGAACCCATTGACGGGATCCCGTGCCGCATGCCGGCTGGCCGCACCACCACATGATGGAGCCCGCGCTCCGGAGATGAAAGTGAGCCCACGCAGCCCACTGTCATCTACCCTCCGCTCACCACGAGGGGCGGTACTTGAGCCAGACTGGCTTTGTCGTGAGACCGTCCAGGGCTTTTTGGATCTGGTTGACCAGCGCCTGGACAATCTCGCGGCTGCTGGAGGTGATCCAATCCACCGGAAAGGGGGTAAGGATCGGGGTCTCGATGTTGCCGTGGGCGACGAGCTTGAGGTCACCGGGGATGTTGACTCCGAGCTCGAGCAGGGCCATTAGGCTCCCGCGGACCGCCGTGTGGGGGAAGATAAAGAGCCCATCCGGTCGTGGGCTCCGGCTCCAGAGGGTTTTCATCGATTCGTAACCGAAGCGCTCGATACTCACATTCGGAGTGGAAGGAGACGGGTGGATGATCCACTCGGGGCGTGTTTCCATGCCGTGGTCGGCCGCCGCCCGGGTGAAATTCTCATAAAAACGGGTAACATCCTCGGAGTTGTTCGTTTCCGTTGCGGCCTCGGGCACCACGTTCATGATCACAGCCGCCCGGCGCACCCCGAGTTCCGCCAACCGACGGACAGCATCGATCATGAGGTCGGAGTAACGGAAATCCACCTGGCCCGGACACTCGCGATGGACGCTCAGCGCGGCGACAGGCACGGGAAGCGCCGTCAGTGATTTCAGGATTCCCTTCAAGGGATGGCTGGTCACGACGCCGTCGATTTCCCGCTTCCGACAGGCTTCCACCATGTTCTCCGGCAGGGACTTCGGGGATTTTCTCCCATCAATCCAGACCTTCAATTCCGCATTTCTCTTTTCCAGCATGAGGGCCAGCTCGATCTGCAGCGAGACCATGAAGTCCCGGTCACTGGCCGAGATCGAGCCGATGTTCTCATAGAAGCCCAACCGCTGGATCTTCCGATGGCCATCGAGCACGAAGGTGCCGCGCTTTTGGCGCCGATCCAGAAGCCCCTCCTTGACCAACGGATCGAGGCCGAGTTGGACAGTGTTGGGAACGACACCCCAGGCCGCAGCCAGCGTCTTGGTCGATGGAATGCGGGTATCGCGGGGTAGGGTGCCATCCTTGATCAACCTGCGCACATGAGCCCTGATTTCGGATGATGCGGGCCTCTGACCGGTGGGCTGGAACGCGAGGAGCGTGAGGGTCGGGTCTGATTTACGGGATTCCATGCGACGAGACGGGTGCCTACCAGAGAAGGCGAGACTGCGAGGAAGCACAAGCGTATCCATGAACCCAGATTTTGCATGAGAGCGGCGTTGACAGGTTTGAGCGTTTCACCCGGATGGTGAGTCCCTGAAGGGTTAAAAGCGTTACACCGTTAAAAGGTTAGGTTCTTCGCTATTTTGAGTGGGTGCCCTTTGACCCCAGAGGGATCCGAGGGGAGAGGTAAATAATATGGAACTCATGAAATCAGGAAGAGAGTAGATGGAAAATTCACGAAATGCAGAGGAGATCGGGGCGGAGAAGTCATGGGCCCGGTCTGGCCGGATCTGGAATGCCATTCTTTGATCTCCATTCGGTCCCTCTCTTTTTCAGATCCTTTGATGGGCCTCGCTCCCGCTCACCTTGCCCTGACGGGCTGTGCTACCGCGCAGGCTAAGCCGTGCCTCCCGCCACTCGGCGGTCCTCGGTGGTACAAATCCTACTTCCCTCCGTTTCTTTTCCTGAGTTCTTGAGTTCCAGATTTCCCCCTGTCTTCCATCCTTACCCACTGAAAACAGCGAGGAGCCCAATCTCTCTACAGAGACTGTCTGCTTAGGAGCATGTAGCGAGGGTTCCCGGTTCTCTCATAGCAGTCACACGCTTCACCAACCTCATTTTTCCTGAGTTCATGAGTTCCATATTCATTCCCTCATCGCATTCATTTTCAGAGCGTCAGAAAAAATCGAAAGCGCTCTAGCCCCAAAAAAGAATCCGGCCGCTACTCTCGTAGCGGCCGGATCTGTTCAAACAACCTAATGAAAACAAACTGCTAATAACAAACTACCACTAACAACTAACCCCTCTATGATGCCTGTCCCTCCTTGCGGCGGCGCAGGATCACAAGAGTGGTAATGCCCAGGCCGAGTGCCATCAGGGCGTACTCGGAGGGTTCGGGGACAACAGAGACGTTGTCGATCAGGAGACCGCCGGATTGAGTGCCGGAACGGTCACGGACGAGCAGGCGGCTGTAGCCCGCGGTGGTGTCGAGTGTCGCCACATTGTTCCATGACTGCGAGAGACTGCCACCTTGCTTGGTGATCGTCCCGGACTGGAAACCTGCTCCGTTGAAACTTGCTGCGTTGGTGCCATTATTGATGGCGGTGACCTGATAGTTCGCCTGCACATTATACCATACGCCTGCTTCAAGCTTAGTGATTAGGCGAATATCGCTTGGGGTCCCCCCAGCACCAGGTCCGGCGTTGATCGCGAACCATGAGTCGGTTCCATCACCAAGGCCGACCCGGTAGTGGACAGCACTGGCGGCGGCAGGAGCTCCGGGAACTCCACCACCACCGTCAAACTGGATTCCCCATGCGGCAACCCCGGTAGCAGTGCTCAGGGTCGGGAGCATGAAGTCGAAGTTCACGCTGATGTTCGTATAGTTCACCGTTGTGGAAAAATTTTGAGCAAATCCGTCTGCTGAGCCACCGGTTTCGAGCAGGCTAAACGAACTGCTGTTGTTCGCGTAGGCGTTCACAAAGGGGCTGTTGTTGGCGCTTTGTGACGGCGTCACGGTTGACCCTGTGGCGTACCAGCCTGTGGGGACGCCGCCAGAGAACGAGCCCATGTTGCCGTTTTGGAAGAAGTAGTTTTCGGAGGCTGATTGGGCCTGGGCGCCGGTGATTCCGGCCGCCGTCAGCGACAGGATGGTGAGGAGGAGACTGCGTCTGTTCATGGGATGTAGGGGTAGGGGTTAGTTTTTGGTTTCGTTGAGTTGTGAGACTCTACGAGCATCACTTTTATCCCACCCCATGTTGCCGTCAACGGAAAAAATAGGGTTTCCTGAAAAAAAAATTCGGCTCGCAGGAGTGGCTTTGACGATGTCTTGGCCACGAATGACGAGTCGATCGGGTTAAAAAGTTAACCCAGAATTTGCATTGGGAATTCCTGAAATGATAGGAGGCCGCGTTAAAAGAGTTAAAAAGTGAAAATGTTACAACGTGGATCCGGGAGAGCCCTGACCCGAGATTCGGAAGGGGAATGTCAGCGAAAACGCCGTCAAAAGATGCCTGCATGAGTTCAATTCGGCCTCGGACTTCAGCCCCCTTTTAACCTTTTAACGGTGTAACGCTTTTAACCCTTCAGGGACTCACCATCCGGGTGAACCGCTCAAATCTGTCATCACCGCTCTATTGCGCAATCCGGGTTAAAAGGGTTGAAACGTTACAACGTGGTGACAGCAGGCACTCATTCCACTCTTCGAGCCGAGTCATGAACAGCAAACTCCTTGATGGCTCCTTCTCGAGTTCAGGTTCAGGGGTTTCCGGATCCACCTTCGGGAAGTTAAAAGCGTTGAACCGTTAAAAGGGTTACAAGGAACTGAATTGGAAACCTTGATTCGACTACTCGGCACAAGCTGATGCGACGAGTTCTCTGAATTCACCTTCTCGAGTTCAGGTTCAGGGGTTTCCGGATCCACCTTCGGGAAGTTAAAAGCGTTGAACCGTTAAAAGGGTTACAAGGAACTGAATTGGAAACCTTGATTCGACTACTCGGCACAAGCTGATGCGACGAGTTCTCTGAATTCACCTTCTCGAGTTCAGGTTCAGGGGTTTCCGGATCCACCTTGTAACCTTGTAACCTTGTAACCTTGTAACCTTGTAACCTTGTAACCTTGTAACCTTGTAACCTTGTAACCTTGTAACTTTTCTAACTTTTTTAACCCCTTCCCACCCGGGATGCGGGCAGTCCACCCGCCGCCGGTGGAGGATTCCTCATCCGACGCAGCAGGCGCCGTCGTGGTATCCGGGATTTAAAAAGGCGGCATACTCCCCACCCCCCCTCGCCTGGATCAGCGCCAGGAACTTCTCCCGCTCCGCGAGGCTCATCGGATTGGCATTCAGCGCGGCGGCCACGGCCTCACGCGCGAAGGCCATGGAGTCGATGCCGATGCACTGGGTGGTGACTCCGGGGTAGCTGAGGGCGTAGTCGATGACCTGCTGGACGCTCACCATGCCGTGGAGGCCGGCGCGCTTGCTCCCGCCAAACCCCTTCATGCCGATGGCGGCGATCCCTTTCTCCTGCATGAGGGGGAGGACAACCTTATCGAAATCCGCGGCGTGGAGGGTGTTTCCGAGCACGGAGACTGGGAGGAGTGAGGCGTCGAAGGGGTAGCCCCCCTCGATCATCTTCACATGGGCCTCGGGGCTGTCGTGGCCGGTGAATCCGGTGTAGCGGACGAGTCCCCTCGCCTTGGCCTCGTCAAAGGCCTCGAGAATACCCCCCTTGGCGTAGGCCGGCCCGATGTCGGCGTCCTTGACCTCGTGGATCATCCAGAGGTCGATGCGGTCGGTCCGCAGGCGCTTGAGCTGGGCCTCGAGCATCCGGAGGGCCTTTTCCTTGTCGGTGCCGGAGAAGGGGATGTCGTATTGCTTCCCGTGGTGGATGCAGGCCTTGGTCATGAGGAAGGCCTTCTCCCTCCACCCGCCGGAGAGGGCCTGACCCATCCACTCCTCGGCGCGTCCGTTGTGATACTCCCAGGCGTTGTCGAAGAAGGTCACCCCCTGGTCGATGGCGTAGTGGGCGATGCCCGCCGCCTCCCCCACGGTCGGGGCGAGCGCGAGGGTGTGCCCGCCGAAGCCGATGCAGCCGATCATCTCCTGATGGCGTCCGAACTTTCGCTTGGGCACCGTTCCGGTGGGAACCGGGGCGGCCGTTGCGCCGGGGAGGCGAAGCGCCCCGGCGGCCGGGAGCAATCCTAGCATGCCGAGGAAGGAGCGTCTGGTGAGGGACATGAGGAGATCATGGAAGATCCGCGGGGAAGATCCAACATCCAACATGCGGCGGGCCTGGAAGGGGGCTGGAGGGCCCTGGAAGGGGGCGGGGGAGCGGAAGCTCCGTTCAGAACCGGATCATGCAACCCGCTCGAGCGCTCCGCTCCCGATCCGGTGAATGCGGGAGCCCTCGGGAAGCGAGATGCCGGAGAGGTCGGCCGTGGTGAGCAGGGCCTGGGATCCGGCGGGCATCCCCGCGAGCAGGGCGTCCCGTCGCGAGGGATCCAGTTCCCCGAAGATGTCGTCAAGGAGGAGGAGCGGGGTGGCGTGGTTGTGACGGGTCAGCAGGGCCGCCACGGCGAGCTTGAGCGCGAGCGCCACGGTGCGGCGCTGGCCCTCGGAGGCAAAGGGGCCGGCCGGGATGCCGTCGAGCCGGACCGCGACGTCGTCACGCTGGGGACCCACCCTTGTCTGGCGGAGCCGGATCTCCTCCTCACGGCTGGTCATGAGCGCCTCCAGCATGGGGGCGGAGGCGCCGGGGAGGTAGGTCAGCTCGAGCTCCTCCCCGGAGATGCCGCGGCAGGCGGCCGCGGCAAGGGGCGAGAGGTCGGAGACCAAGGCGGCGCGCGCCGCGATCACACGGTCACCGGCCTCGGCCAGGGGGATGTTGTAGGATTCGATCTCCCGTCGCGGCCTCCCCTCCCTCAGGAGCAGGTTGCGGGATTTCAGGGCACGGTCGTGGCTTTTGAGATCACGCCCGTAATTGCAGACCGGCCCGCCGCCGGGCGACGCCATCTGCAGGGCGGCGCTGTCGAGGAGCTTCCTGCGGCGTTCCGCCGGGCCGTTGACCAGCAGGAGATCCTCGCCGCCGAACCAGACGATCCTTCCCTGCGACAGATAATCAGCCGTGGAGGACTGGGAGACTCCGTCGAGCTTGAGGAGGCGGGAAGGAGGGGTGCAGGTGAGCGAGAGTCGGGTGGCTGACTCGCGGGCCTGGGCCTCGACCATCCCCTCGAGTCCGAAGGCGCTCCCGCCGAAGCGAACCGCCTCGGCAAGGTTCACGGTGCGCGGGGAGCGGAGGCGAAGCAGGACGCAGGCGGCCTCGAGGATGGAGGTCTTCCCCCGGGCGTTCGGCCCGGTGATGAAGTTGAGCGAGGGGCCGGGCTCGTACTCCAGCGACTCGAAGCAACGGAATCCAGCCAGCCTGATGCTCCGCAGCAGCGTCCCGGGAGTCTTCGTCCCGAGGAGCGACTCCTGTGCCGCGTCGTGCGGCATACTCAGAGTCCGAGCAGAAAATCGAAGGCGCGGTCGCCGAATCCGGGCAGTCCCTCGTGTCCGAAGTCGGGATAGATCACCGCATCCTTCGGACTGCGGATGGCGTTGTAGACGGCGAACTGGGTCGAGGGAGGGCAGATGTTATCCATCAGCGAGAGGGCCATGAGGACCTTTGCCCCGATGCGGGGTGCGAGGTGCTGGACGTCGATGTAGCCGAGGCGCGTGAAGATCTCCTCCTTCCGCTCGTGTCGCGGATCAAAGAGCCGGAAGTGGGCCCTTAGTTCGGCGTAGGCGTCCTTGGCCAGATCCATTTCCCAGACCCTTTGGTAGTCGGAGAGGAAGGGGTAGATCGAGACGCAGCGGCTGATGCGGGGCTCCAGGGCGGCGCAGGCGATCGAGAGGGCGCCACCCTGCGATGCTCCGGTCGTGCCGATGCGCGCGGGGTCGATCTCCGGGAATGACATCACGACCCGCGCGAGCTGGACGGTGTCGAGGAAGATGCTGCGGAAGAGGAGTTTTTCCGGAGCGTCGTCGAGTCCCCGGATGAAATGGCCGTGGTGGGTGTTCCCCCGGACGGGAGTGTTGTCCTCGCTCTGTCCGCCCTGACCACGGCAGTCCATCGCGGCCACCGCGATCCCCTGCCCGGTCCAGGCAAGCTTGTCGTGCCAGTCGCCGCTGTTCCCGGTGTATCCGTGAAACATCAGGAGGGCGGGCGACGGGGTGGGGGCGAGTTTCGGACGTAGGTATTTCGCGTGGATGCGGGCCCCTCCCACTCCCCGGAACCAGAGATCAAAGACCTCGGCATGGGGCGGGCTGATCTCTGCGCTCGGTACGAGTTCGGGCTCGGGATCCGTGCCGTCAAGTTCGCGCAGGGCGGCCGCCCAGTAGTCGTCGAAATCCTCCGGCCTGGGATTGATCCCCCGGTACAGCTCCAGTTCAGCCAGAGGCTTGTCGAGAGCGGGCATGGGAAATCAGTGGATCAGCGCAGCGCGGAAAGGATCGGCGCGGGGTAGATGCCGAAGGCGAGGATGCCGGCCCCAAGCACCGCGATGAGGAACTTCACCGTGAAGGTGACGCGGATCGGCGTCTCCTCGGAGGGCTGCTGCCAGTACATGGCGCGGATCACCTTGAAGTAGTAGTAGAAGCCGGCGGCAACGGTGACGCAACCGAGCACCACGAGGCCGTAGTGGCCCTGATTGATGGCGACCTCAAAGACGAGCAACTTGCCGATGAATCCCGCGGTGAAGGGGATGCCGGCGAGGGAGGCAGCGGCCAGGAGCATCGCGCCTGCGAGGAGCGGGGAGCGGCGGCCCAGGCCGTTGAAGCGGGAGATCTCGTCGCCGCCCGTCGCCTCGGAGACAACGGTCAGGACGACGAAGGCCAGCATGGTCATCGCCAGATATCCGGCGAAATAGAATCCGATGGCGGGTACCGCCATCTTCGAACCGAGACTGGCCAACGCCATGAGCAGGTAACCGGCATGGGCGACGCTCGAGTATCCGAGCAGGCGCTTCATGTTGGTCTGGGGGATCGCGGCGAAGTTGCCGAAAATCAGGGTCAACGCCGCAAGCAGGGTGATCACCGCATGGAGTTTGTGGGCGATCCCCGGAACGAGGTAGAGGGCCGCAAGCAGTCGGATCAGGACGACAAACCCCGCCGCCTTGGAGGCGACCGAGAGGTAGGATGTCACCGGCGTCGGGGCGCCCTGATAGACATCGGGCACCCAGAACTGGAAGGGGAATGCGGAGATCTTGAAGCTCAGGGCGACAAGAATCATCCCGACCCCGAAGAGGAGCGGGGTCATCGCACCCTCGGGGAGGGCGGAGATGGCGGCCGGCAGGGCGTGGAGGTTGGTGGTGCCGGTGGTGCCGAAGACCCACGAGATGCCGTAGACGATGAATCCGGTGGAGAGGGCCCCGAGGATCAGGAACTTGGTGCCGGCCTCCAGCGAGGCGCTGTTCTGACGGAGATAGGTCGCCAGGATATACAGGGTGATGGTGGCGAGCTCCAGCGAGACGAAGATCATGATGAAGTCGATGGCGGTGACCATCCACATCAGTCCGGCGCAGGCAAAAAGCGGCAGGATGGCGAACTCGCCGATCCCTCCCCCGGCGCGCTCGGCGGGCAGGTAACGCTCCAGCACGGGACGGTAACCGGGGATCATCAGCAGGGTCACGATCGTGGCGATCAGGATCAGGCGGACGAAGAAGACGGAGAGCGGGTCCGCGGTGATGAACGGGGCGATCGCCCCCCCGGCGACGGGCTCCGCCTGCGGCAGGAAGCTGAGGAGGAGCACCCCGAGCAGGCCGAGAGCGCCAAGGTAGGCGAGACGGCCCTTGCCGGGTCGGTCCGTAAAGGCCTCCACGAGGAGAAGTACGATGCCGAGGACGACGACTGCGATTTCGAGGAGAAGCGTATTCACGGGAAGCGGGTCTGCAAGTGGCTGTTATCGGGGAAGGGCGGTGCCCACCATTTTCAGGATGAGTTGCGGATAGAATCCGGCGACCATGAGGGGAGCGATCAGCAGGATGACCGCCCACTTGGCGCCCGTGCCGATGTCGGCCAATCCCTCCCAGCGCTGCGCGATCGGGCCCCAGAAGATGTTGCGGTAGGCGCGGAGCATGTAGATGGCGGAGATGACGACTCCCCAGACGCCGACGATGACCGGGACGATCATCACGGGGCCGTGCGCAACGGCACCGAAGAAGACGAGGATTTCCCCAGCGAAGTTGGCGAATCCGGGCAGACCGACGGAGGCCATGGCGGCGAATCCGAAGAGCAGGCCGAGAACGGGTGTGGCCTTCGCAAGGCCGCCGAGTTCCGCATAGTCGAGGGTTCCGGTGCGGCGCCTGATCTCGCCGCAGAGCGCGAAGGCGGCGGCCACCGAGAGGCCGTGCGCGAACATCAGGAGGGCGGCGCCGTTGATGCCGAGGAGGTTCAGCGCGGCGAGCCCCAGGAAAATGTAGCCCATGTGCATCACGCTCGAGTAACCGACGGTCCAGTCGAGGCGCTTCTGCGAGACGGTGACATATCCGATGTAGAGGATGTTGCCGATGACCAGCAGTAGTAGCAGGCCGTTGAACTCCTGCATCGCCTCGGGGAAGAGCGGGAGCGCGATGCGGATGAGGCCGTAGAGACCGAATTTCTTGAGCACGCCGGCATGGAGCATGGCGGCCGGGGCCGGGGCGCATGCGTAGGCAGGAGGTGCCCAGGAGTGGAACGGGAAGAGGGAGACCAGCGATCCGAAGCCGACGAGAAGGATCAGATAGATCCATGCGGAGGGATGGAAGGCGCCGGTGGCGGCCATCTGGTCGAGTTCGCGGAGATCGAGGGTGCGCATGCCCGAGGGAATGCTGAGGTAGAGCGCGATCAGGCCGATCAGCAGGACGAAGCTTCCCAGTCCGAGGTAGATCGTGGCCTTCCATGCGGCCGCCTGGCGGTCACCGGAACCCCAGACGCCGATCAGGATGAAGGTCGGGATGAGGGCCAGTTCGTGGAAGGAGTAGAGAAAGAGGACATCCAGCGAGGCAAAGGCGCCGATGACGCCCGCCGAGATGAAGAGAAGGCAGACGTAGTAGAGCCCCTCGTTCTTTTCGACCTTGGGTGCGACCCAAAGCGCGGAGACGGTCACGAGCGTCGCGAGCAGGAGCATCGTGAGGGTGAGGCCGTCGGCGCCGAACGTCATGTTGATCCCGAGTTTCGGGAGGATCTTCCACTCGGAGAGGAATTGCCATCCGGCCGCCTGCTGGTCGTAGCGGAAGAAGAGAACGATCGATGCGGCGAGGTTCGCAACGGCGGCGCCGAGGGCGGTCCGGCGGGGCGCCGCCCCCATCATGATGAGGAGGGAGGCCGCGAGCGGTATGAGGATCGTGAGGATCAGGAGAAGGCTCATGTCAGGAAAGGGATGGTGCTATTTGACAGTGAGGAGGAGGTAGAGGAGTCCGACCACGCCCGCTCCGAAGAAGAGGGCGTAGGCCTGGATGTTCCCGACCTGCAGGAACCGCAGGGCGAAGCCGAATGTCCAGACGACCGTGGCGCTCCCGCGGACCAGGATGCCGTCGATGAACCAGCGGTCGATGAAGGAGAAGATGCGGGCGATGCCCCCCTGGATGACGCGGACGATCCAGAAGTAGAGGTCGTCGATGTAGAAGCGGTGCTCGAGGAAGGGGATGCGGATCGGGTCCTTCTCCCCCACGTTGCGGTAGATGAGCGCGGCGGCGCCGATGCCGACGAAGAAGGCGGCACCGAAGACGATCTCGACCCAATGCGGCACCTCGGGCTCCGCGAGGCTTCCGATCCCGTGGAAGAAGAAATGCTCCACGAAGGGATATCCGGCGCAGACCGCGGGGATGGCGAGCAGGACGAGCGGGATGGTCATGACGGCCGGGGACTCGTGGGCCTTCTTCGCATGCTCGCTGCGTGGCTTGCCGAAGAAGACGACCAGGGCCTGACGGGTCATGTAGAAAGGGGTGAGCGCCGCGGCAACCACCAGCAACCAGAAGACCGTGCGGTGATGCTCCCAGGAGCAGGCCATGATGAGGTCCTTGCTGTAGTGACCGCTGAAGAAGAAGCAGCCCGAGAGGGCCAGCATGCCGCAGCAGTAGGTCAGGAAGGTGACCGGCATCTTGTTCTTGAGGCCGCCCATCTGCCAGATGTTCTGCTCGTGGTGCATCCCGAGGATCACGGATCCAGCC
>JBIIGI010000032.1:0-25790 GCA_044236545.1 Chthoniobacterales bacterium | reverse complement strand
CTTGAAGAAGGCGTGTGTGAAGAGGTGGAACATCGGGAGGGCCGCCGAGACGGCCAGTCCCGCTCCGGCAACCATGTAGCCGAGCTGTGAGATGGTGGAGTAGGCGAGGATCCCCTTGATGTCATCCTGCTGGGTGGCAAGGATGCCGGCCCCGAGCGCGGTGACCGCGCCGGTCACGGCGACGACCTCGCAGGCGCCGGGAGAGGTGGAGAGGATCGGGAAGATGCGGGCCAGCAGGTAGACGCCGGCCGCCACCATGGTGGCGGCGTGGAGGAGCGAGGAGACCGGGGTCGGGCCCTCCATGGAGTTCGGAAGCCAGACGTGGAGCGGGAACTGGGCGGACTTGCCGACCGTTCCGCAGAAGATCAGGACGCAAGCGATCCCGAGGAGGGTCGGGTTCTGGACGAAGACTTCGGAGGACTGGTTGATCCCGCCGAAGGTGAAGGTGCCGGTCGCGATCCAGAAGAGCAGGATGCCGAGCATGAAGCCGAAGTCGCCGATCCTGTTGACGAGGAAGGCCTGCTTGGCGGCGTCGGCGGCGGAATCCTTCCGGAAGTAGTGGCCGATGAGGATGTAGGAGCTGACTCCGACGAGTTCCCAGAAGATGAACATCATCACCAGGTTGTCGGCCAGCACGATGCCGAGCATCGAGAAGAGGAAGAGCGCTAGACCGGCGAAGTAGCGCCAGTATCCCTCCTCCTCCTTCATGTAGCCGAGGGAGTAGATGAAGACGATCGGCGCGATGGTCGTCACCACGACGAGCATGGTGCGGCTGAGCGGATCAAGTATCAGTGCGAAGGGGATCGAGAAGGCATGGTCGAAGTCGATCCAGTTGAATCCCTGGAAGGTCCCCTCGGCCCCGCCGAGGAAGAGGGTCCATCCGCCGACGCCGGTGATCAGCGCGGAGAGGATGGCGAGGCCGGCGGCTAAGGGCCTGCTGGTGCGTGTGACCAGAAGGATCAGGGCGGCGGCGACGAGCGGAACCGTGAGGGTGATCCAGGCAATGGTGGAGAGGTTCATCGGCGGAAACGTTGGGTCGGTCGTGGCGGGCGTCAGAATTTCAGGGTGTCGAGATCCTCGACGTGGGTCGTCTGGCGGGCGCGGTAGAGGGAGACGATGATGGCGAGTCCGACGGCGACCTCGGCGGCGGCGACGGTGATGATGAAGAACACCAGCACCTGGGCGTCAAAGTTCTGGTGGCCCGAGACCAGGCCGTAGCGGGAGAAGGCGACCAGCGAGAGGTTCGCGGCGCTGAGCATCATCTCCAGGCTCATGAAGATGATGATGATGCTGCGACGGAGCATCACTCCACCGAGTCCGATGGAGAAGAGGAGGCCGCTTGCGATGAGGTATTGGTCGAGTGTCGGCATGGCGGATAACGGGAGGATCGCTCAGCGGAGGGATTTGCGGCTCAGGACGACCACCCCGACGGTGGCCGAGAGAAGAAGAACGCCGACCACCTCGAAGGGAAGCGCGTAGGAATGGAAGAGGGTGAAGCCGAGCAGTTTCACATCGGCGGCGTGCGAGGCGGGCAGGGCGGGGAGATCCTTGGAGAGGGCGGGGTCGGCGTTGATCACCCGGACGAGGATCGCCAAGAAGGAGGCCACGACAAGAGTTCCGCCCAGTGTCGCGCCGAAGTTGAGGCGGCGGGATTTCTCCGCGCGGAGATCCAGCAGCATGATGATGAAGAGGAAGAGGACCATGACGGCGCCCGCGTAGACGAGCACCTGGATGATGCCGATGAAGGTGGCGTCAAGGGTCACAAAGAGGGCCGCAAGGCTGATGAAGCACATGACCAGACACATCGCGCAGGAGACGGGATTGCGGAGGAGCACGACGCCCAATCCGAAGAGGATCATCAGCGAGGCAAAGAACCAGAAGGCGGCGAGGAGCATGGAGGGCGGAAAGGATGAAGGATGAATTATGAAGGATGAAAAGAGTGTCGCGAAGGAGTTGGATGCTGACTTGGGCGGCTCTTTTTAGCGTTTCAACTTTTTAACTTTTTAACCGGGAGGCGGGGTTACTTCAGTTCGTTCCACTTGAAGACGAGGCCCTCGCGGACGCCTCCCAGTTTATAGAGGGTCTCCTTGTCGTGGACCATCTCGGCACGGTTGAGGCCAGTGATGGAGTAATCCTTGCGCAGGTAGATGGCCTGCTCGGGGCAGACCTCCTCGCACAGACCGCAGTAGATGCACCGGGTCATGTCGATGTCGAACTCCTCGGGACGCTTCTCCACCTTGCGCCACTTGTCGCCATCGGGAATCTCCATCGGCTTGATGGTGATGGCTCGGGGGGGGCAGATGAACTCGCAGAGCTGGCAGGCGACGCAGCGGTCCTTGCCGTGCTCGTCGGCAACCAGGGTCGGGGCGCCCCGGTACCAGTCGGGCATGTTCGCGTCCCACTTCTCCTCGGGATACTGCATGGTGACGATCCCCCTGTTGAAGATGGCGCGCTTGAGGTGCTTCCAGGTGATGGCCAGACCGGCCAGAACGGCGGGAAGATAGAACTTCTCCGCGAGGGTCAGCTTGGGACGTTCGACGACGATGGCCATGGCGTGGTGTGGGTTGGGGTCAGTTGCGCACGAGGGCGAGGATGACGGCGGTGAGGAAGATGTTGAAAAGGGCAATCGGGAAGAACCCCAGCCAGCCCAGCTTCATGAGCTGGTCGTAGCGGAAACGCGGAAGCGTCCAGCGGACCCAGATCATGAAGAGCAGCATCAGGGAGACCTTCACGAAGAAGACCCCGATGTTGACCAGCCCCCAGAACCAGCCGTGGGAGCCGTCGGGGATCATGGGACAGCTCCATCCGCCGAGGAAGAGGGAGACGATCGCCCCCGAACCGGCGAACATCGCCGCATACTCGCCGAGGAAGAAGAGGGCGAAGTTCATCGAGGCATACTCGGTGTGGTAGCCGCCGACGAGCTCCTGCTCGGCCTCGGGAAGGTCAAAGGGAAGGCGGTTCGTCTCTGCGAAGATCGAGACGAGGAAGATCACGAAGGAGATCAGGAGCGGGATCCAGAGGAGGAGACGCTGAAGACTCACCCCGGCGGTGAAGGCGTGGAGTGCGTCGGCGGGATGCAGCAGCGTGGCGAGGGAGAAGCCCTTGGGCCAGAACGGGGCCACCAGCCAGCCGTTCTTCACCTGCCAGTCGACGATCTCGCCAAGATTCAGCGACCCGCAGATCATGAAGAGCGGGATGATCGAGAGGCCCATGGAGAGTTCGTAGGAGATCATCTGGGAGGAGGAACGGATGCCTCCCAGGAAGGGGAACTTCGAGTTCGACGCCCATCCGGCCAGCGTGATGCCGTAGACGCTCAGCGAGGCGATGGCAAAGATGTAGAGGACGCCGATGTTCAGGTTGGCGATCGTCATCTCGACCCCGAAGAGGGTGCTTCCGAAGGGAAGGACGGCAAGCACGAGGATCGGGGGGACCATCACGAGCTTCGGGGCGAGCCAGAAGTAGAACTTGTTCACCCCGCCCGGGACGAAGTTCTCCTTGGTGAGGAGTTTGATCGGGTCGGCCACCATCTGGCCCAGTCCGAAGAAGAAGGCGTCCTTTTTGGCTCCCAGCAGGGTGAGCGGGATGCCGACACGGTTCGGACCGACGCGGTCCTGGATGAAGGCGCTCACCTTGCGCTCGGCAAAGACGGTGACCGAGACGACGATGATGGTGAGGTTCAGGAAGACGAAGGACTTCAGGAGCGTGGTCCAGAGGAGGAACACCCAGGGGATGTTCAGAAAGTGAAGGATCAAGTCGAGGTCCATGAGTCGATATCGAAGCCTTGATTTGCTATCTTCCCAAGGCGCCGCTGTCGAGACGCAAGAGAGAAAATTTGTGCTTCTCCACCGGTCTCATCGGAACCAGAAGGACTTCCCGCTCCGAACCCGGAGGAGGATCAGGAGTTTGGATGCCGCAGTAGGCCGCCAAGAACCAAGCCTCTGGGAAGAGGCGCGGAAGACTGCCGCAAGGCAGCCCCGCGAGGGGCGGCAAAACTTGCCGGGAGGCAAGTGCCGTCAAAAGCTGTAGCAGTCCTACGCCGACAGCAGGCCAACACAGCTATCCGCCGAATACCGATCTGTGTGGGGGGGTTCCGGAATTTTCGAGGCCGGGCCAGGCGCCACCTTATCGGCCGCCAAGGCTTGGAAGTTTGGATGCAGGGCTAGGCGGGCAAGCGAAGCTGTATAAATTTTACTACGAGCGCAAACCAACGACGCTATCCCCCAAATATCGATCTGTGTGGGGGGCGCAGGTGTTTTCGATGCCGGGCTAGGCGCACAAGCGTGAGCCGTAGTAGAGCTACGGCAAGCGCAGGGCAACAACGCCCGGCGCGGAAAGAACCAGCCCAGCTTGTTCCTTAATCAAGGAACAAGCGTACCGGGTTTTCGAGAGCTTCTTTGATTTTAATCAGGAAGGTGACCGCCTCCTTCCCGTCGACCACGCGGTGGTCGTAGGAGAGGGCGAGATACATCATCGGGCGGATCACCACCTTGCCGTCGATGGCGACGGGGCGCTCCTGGATCTTGTGCATGCCGAGGATGCCGCTCTGGGGCGGATTGAGGATCGGGGTGCTCAGCAGGGATCCGTAGACACCGCCGTTGGAGATGGTGAAGATGCCGCCCTGAAGGTCGGAGAGACCGATCTTTCCCTCGCGGGCCTTGACGGCATATCCGAGGAGTTCCTTCTCGAGCCCGGCAAGGGAGAGCTTTTCGCAATCACGGATGACGGGGACGACGAGTCCCTTCTCGGTGCCGACGGCCACCCCGATGTCGTAGTAGTGGTTCTCGATGAGTTCGTCCCCTTCCAACTGCGCGTTGATCTGCGGAACGGCCTGCAGCGCCTCGACGACGGCCTTGATGAAGAAGGACATGAAGCCGAGCTTCACGCCATACTTGGCCTGGAAGCCCTCCTGGACCTCCTTGCGGAGGCTCATGACGGCGCTCATGTCGACCTCGTTGAAGGTGGTGAGGATGGCGGCAGTCTGCTGGGCGTTGACCAACTGCAGGGCAATCTTGCGGCGGAGGGGGGTGAGCTTGCGGCGGCTCACGCGGCCCTCGGGCCGTGCTGGAGCCGCGGGAGATGGGAGATGGGAGATGGGAGATGGGGCTGAAGCAGGTGCTGGAGCTTCGGAGCTAGGAGCTTGGGACTGTTTGGGAGCAGGGACTTCAGGGCTGGGGGCGGGCTTCTTAGACTCTTCTTTGTCTTTCCCCAACTTCGAGCTTCCAGCTTCCAGCTTCTCGGCTGCAGCAGTTGCTGCCGGCGCGGCTCCGGCCTCGATCTCGGCAACGGTGGAACCGATGGGAACTTCGGCGCCCTCGGCCACCTTGATCTTCAGGATTCCGGCTTCCAGGGCGGTGACTTCGGAGGAGACCTTGTCGGTATCGAGGGTGAAGAGGAGGTCTCCCACGGCGACATGGTCTCCATCCTTCTTGTGCCAGGCGGAAAGGACTCCGGAGGTGATGGATTCTCCGACGGCGGGTACGGTGACGGCGACGCTCATGATGGTGATGATCTGTTGGGAATGATTGGTTGGAAACTTTCTCGGTTACTTTTCTCCGAAGGCCTGGGCGATCAGCGCGGCCTGCTCAAGCTTGTGGGCGGCGGTCGTGCCGACGGCGGTGCTGGCACTGGCCTCCCGGCCGGCATAACCGATGGCTCGTCCGAAGAATTGCATCAGGATCGGAAGCAGATGATGCCAGGAACCCATGTTCGCGGGCTCTTCCTGACACCAGACGATCTCCTTCGCCTTCGCATACGGCGCGGTGACGTTGCGCAGTTCCTCTTCGTTGAGCGGATAGATCTGCTCGAGGCGCACGATGGCGGAGCGATCGCCCCATCCGTTCTTTTCGCGGTAGGACTGGAGGTCGTAGTAGACCTTGCCGGAGCAGAGGATGAGACGCTCGACCTTGGCGGGGTCGGCGGGCTTGGGTCCCTCGAGGATCTCGTGGAACGACCCCTTGGTGAAATCCTCCGTGGTCGAGACGGCGGCCTCGGAGCGAAGGAGACTCTTGGGCGTCATGATGATGAGCGGCTTGCGGAAGTCGCGGAGCATCTGGCGGCGCAGCACGTGGAAATACTGGGCCGGGGTGGTGAGGTTGCAGACCTCCATGTTCTCCTCGGCGCAGAGCTGAAGGAAGCGCTCGAGGCGGGCGCTGGAGTGTTCGGGCCCCTGCCCCTCGTAGCCGTGCGGCAGAAGCATGACCAGGGAACTCGGGCGCAGCCACTTGGTCTCGGCCGAGGCGATGAACTGGTCGATGATGATCTGCGCGCCGTTGGCGAAATCACCGAACTGCGCCTCCCACATGCAGAGCATCTTGGGATAGTCCATCGAGTAGCCGTAGTCGAACCCAAGGACGGCCGCCTCGGAGAGGGGGCTGTTGTAGACGCAGAAACGGGCCTGATCAGGCGACAGGTTCATGAGCGGGATGTAGCGCTCGCGGGTCTGCTCGTCGTAGAAGACGGAGTGGCGGTGGCTGAAGGTGCCGCGGCGGCTGTCCTGGCCGGAGAGGCGGATGGGAATCCCCTCCAGCATGAGGGAACCGAAGGCAAGCGCCTCGCCGAACGCCCAGTCGTATCCGGAGCCTTTCTCGTAAACCTCGCGGCGCCGCTCAAGGATGGTCTTGCGGACTTTGGGAAGGATCCGGAAGTCGGAGGGGACCTTGGTGAGGCCGTCGACGATTGTCCCGAGGGTCTTCGCGTTGATGGCGGTCTTGACCGTCTCGTGCGAGTAGGAAGGTTGGAAGACGGCCGTCGATCCGACGAAGGCCTTCTGGTTGGCCTTCACGTCGGTGACGATCCCCTTCTTCATCTCGGCAAGGGCCGCCTCGAGATATCCCTGCGATTTCTTCCAACTGGCATCGAACTCCCCGCGGGTCAGTGTGCCGAGTCCGATGGCACGCTCGAGGAAGACCTCGCTCGGGCGCTTGTGGGCGCGGATGACCTTGTAGAGATCGGGCTGGGTGAAGAGCGGTTCGTCCCCCTCGTTGTGGCCGTAGCGGCGGTAGCAGACGATATCAATGACGATGTCGCCGCCGAACTCCTGCCGGTAGTCGATGGCGATGCGGGCGGCCTCCGCGACGGCGATCGGATCATCACCGTTCACATGGAAGACGGGGGCCTCGACGGTCTTGGCGATCTCGGTGCAGTAAAGCGTGGAACGCGAATCCTTCGGAAGGGTGGTGAAGCCGATCTGGTTGTTGACGACCAGGTGGACGGTGCCGCCGACCTTGTAGCCGTCGAGTTGCGAGAGATTGAAGCACTCGGCCACGATCCCCTGACCCGGGAAGGCGGCGTCGCCGTGGATGAGGATCGGGACGACCTTGCGGCGCCCGACGGTGTCCTCGAGGATGCGCTGGCGGGCGCGCACCTTGCCGAGAACGACGGGATTGACGGCCTCGAGGTGGCTCGGATTGGCGGCCAGGTAGACTTCGACCTCCGCGGCATCCTTCCCCTCCCCGATGCGGCGGGTGGTCTGGTAGCCGAGATGATACTTCACGTCACCGCTCGCCTCCCCCAGGTCGGGCGCGTACTTGTCGCTGAACTCGTTGAAGACGATGGCAAAGGGCTTCTTGAGGAAGTTGGTCAGGACATTGAGACGTCCGCGGTGGGCCATGCCGAGCACGATCTCCTGCACACCCAACTCCGGGGAGCGGTGCAGGATCTCGGAAAGGGCGACCATCATCGACTCGCCTCCCTCGAGGGAGAATCGCTTGCTGCCGACGTAGGTGGTGTGGATGAAGTTCTCGAAGCTCTCCGCCTTGTGCAGGGTCCGGAGGATGCGGTGGTGCGGGGTGGAGGTATCGACCTTGCCTCCGCGCGCCTCGACCCGCCCGCGGATCCAGTGGCGGATGCGCGTGTTCTGGATGTGCATGTACTCCACCCCGAGGGTGTCGCAGTAGATGGAACGCAACTCGGCGATGATATCGCGGAGCTTCATGGGCGCACCGTCACGGAAGGAACGGGAGCTGACCGTGGAGTCGAGATCGGCGTCGGTCAGGCCGAATTCCTTGAGCTCCAGCAACGGCTGGCTGGGAACCTCGTCGCTCAGGGGATTGAGCCGCGATGCGGTGTGACCGAGCGTGCGGTAGGTGTAGATCAGGGCCTCGATCCTGCTCTGGAGCGAGGCGTCGCCGGCGGAAGAGCCCCCGGCGCCGGTCGGTTTGGCAGGAGTCTTCTGATAACGGGCATAGCCGAGTTCGAATCCCTCGAAGAAGGAGGCCCAGTCGGCCGAAACCGAGGCGGCGTCCTTGCGCCATTTTTCGTAATTTTCATCGATGGCGGCCTCGTTCCAGCGCGCCGTGAAGGATGTGCTCATGAAGTTGGTTTGAAAGTCTGGATCAATTGGCCCCGTCCCCTAATCGGGCGGAACTTTGACCATTTATCAGAATGTGCCGAAGGGACAAGCAGGCAATCTCTATTGGATCCAAAGAAAGCTGACGCCGGGGTTGGAGCGTTCCAGATCGGGGTCTTTCCGGAGCTCAGGGGCGGCGGTGATCATCTCGAGTGAGGCGGCGTGGAAGATGGAGAACTCCTCTCCCGAGGCGGATCCCAGGATGTCGCCGTCGCGCTGATACTCGGCGAAGACTTTTCTGAGTCCCGTCCGCAGCACCCCTCCACGGCCTCCGGATCCGTAGCCGTGGATGATTTTCAGGACGGAGATGCCGTCGCCGTGGCATTTACGGACCTCGAGCAGGAGGCGTCTCTTGGCCTCCTCCAGGGTAGGAAGCCCCTCCTTGATGGTGACGACTCGGAGGGACACCGGGGTTGTATTACTTGGCGCTGAAGGTCAGTTCCCCTCCGGAAACATCGGCATGGATCGTCTGCCCCTCGTGGATCCTGCCATCGAGGATCTCCATGCTGAGGGGGTCGAGGATCTTCTGCTGGATAACACGCTTGAGCGGGCGGGCGCCGTAGGCGGGATCATACCCCTCCTTGGCAAGGTATGCGCGAGCCTTGTCGCTGAGTTCGAGATGGAGGTTCTGCTTGCCGAGACGCTTGGCCAGACGGGCGAGCTGGATGTCGACGATCCTGCCGATCTCCTTGTCGGAGAGGCGGTCGAAGATGACGATCTCGTCGATGCGGTTCAGAAATTCGGGTCGGAAGTGCCCTCGGAGCGCCTCCATCACGCGCTTGTTGCGCTCCGCGACGGAGATATCCTCCATGATGAACTGGCTGCCGATGTTACTCGTCATGATGATGACGGTGTTCTTGAAATCGACCGTGCGGCCCTGACCGTCGGTGATCCGTCCGTCGTCGAGAACCTGCAGGAGGACGTTAAAGACATCGCCGTGGGCCTTCTCGACCTCGTCGAAGAGGACGACGGAGTAGGGCTTGCGGCGGACAGCCTCGCTGAGCTGGCCCCCCTCCTCGTAACCGACATAGCCGGGAGGCGCACCGATCAGGCGGGCCACGGTGTGCTTCTCCATGTACTCGGACATGTCGAGGCGGACGATGGCGTTCTCGTCGTCGAAAAGAAATTCAGCCAGCGCCTTGGAGAGCTCGGTCTTCCCGACACCGGTCGGCCCCAGGAACATGAAGGATCCGATCGGACGGTTCTCCTCCTGGAGTCCGGCACGGGCGCGTCGCACCGCATTGGAGACGGCCTTGATGGCCTGCTCCTGACCGACGACACGCTCGATGAGTCGATCCTCCATCTTCACCAGCTTCTGCCGCTCACCCTCCTGCAGGCGTGAGACGGGAATACCGGTCCAGACGGAGACCACCTTGGAGATGTCCTCCTCGGTGACCTCCTCCTTGAGCAGTGCCGACTGGCCGCTCTGGCCGAGCTTGGCGTTATGCTCCTCGAGCTTGGTCTGGAGATCGGGAATGCGGCCGTACTGGATCTCGCTCGCCTTGGCGTAGTCTCCCCGGCGCTGGGCGATATGAAGCTCGTTCCTGAGGTCCTCGATCTGCTCGTTGATCTTCTGCGACTTGCCGATCTCCTCCTTCTCCTTCTGCCAGCGGGCCTTGAGCCCCGAGGCGGTCTCCTTGGTCCCGGCGAGTTCCTTCTCGAGCTTGGTAAGGCGCTCCTTGCTAGCCGCATCCTTCTCCTTGCGGAGGGCCTGGCGCTCCATCTCGAGCATCATGATCTGGCGCTCCATCTGGTCGATCTCGGTCGGCATCGACTCGATCTCGATCTTGAGGCGTGAGGCGGCCTCGTCGACCAGATCGACGGCCTTGTCGGGCAGGAAGCGGTCGGAAATGTAGCGGTGCGAGAGGACGGCGGCTGCGACCAGCGCGGCATCCTGGATGCGGACGCCGTGGTGGACCTCGTAGCGTTCCTTGAGCCCGCGCAGGATGGCGATGGTGTCCTCGACGCTCGGCTCATTGACCATGACCGGCTGGAAGCGGCGCTCGAGGGCGGCATCCTTCTCGATGTACTTGCGGTACTCGTCCAGCGTGGTGGCCCCGATGGTGCGGAGTTCGCCGCGGGCAAGCTGGGGCTTGAGGAGATTGGAGGCGTCCATCGAGCCCTCGGCGGCACCCGCGCCGACGATGGTGTGAAGCTCGTCAATGAAGAGGATGATCTCCCCCTCGGAGGCGGTGACCTCCTTGAGGAAGGCCTTCAGGCGGTCCTCGAACTCACCGCGGAACTTGGCACCCGCCACCATCGAGCCGATGTCCATGGCGACGACCCGCTTGTTCTTGAGCGACTCGGGAACATCCCCGCTGACGATCCGCCTGGCCAGACCCTCGACGATGGCGGTCTTTCCCACGCCCGGTTCGCCGATTAGGACGGGGTTGTTCTTGGTGCGGCGGGAGAGGACCTGCATGGTGCGGCGGATCTCCTCGTCGCGGCCGATGACCGGGTCGATCTTCCCCTTGCGGGCCATCTCGGTGAGGTCGCGGCCGTATTTCTCAAGGGTCTGGTATTTTCCCTCGGGGTTCTGGTCGGTGACACGCTGGCTGCCGCGCACCTCGACCAGTGCCTTCATGAGTCCCTGGTGGGTGACTCCGTTCTGCTGAAGGAGCTTCGCGGCGGCGTTCTTCTCCTGGCTCAGGGCGAGCAGGTAGTGTTCGGCGGAGAGGAACTCGTCCTTGAGCTTCGCCATCTCGGCCTCGGCCGAATCGATGGTCTTTCGGAGTTCGTTGCCGACGAAGGGCTGGGCTCCGCCGTGCACCTTGGGCAGGGAGGACGCGGTGGCCTCCAACGTCGCGATGAGAGGTTGCACGGCGACCCCCATCTTTTCGAGAATGGGACGCGCCAGTCCTTCTCCCTGCGCAAGCAGGGAAAGAAGGAAATGTTCGTTGCCGATCTCCTGCTGACCGAGACCGGAGGCGATGTCGACGGCCCCGTTGAAGGCCTCCTGCATCTTGGCTGTGAATTTGTCCGGCCTCATGAAAAGTTACTCTCTTGGCGGAGGATTGAGTTTGACCCCCTTGCGGAGGAATGCGGGGACGTCGAGATCCTCGCCCTCCACGATGGTGGGCTCACTCTTGTCAAAGCGGCCGCGCTGGTATGTGTCGAGGTCGAGAACCCCCTGTGTCTGTTTGGATGCTGGTGATTTCACCGGTTTGACCGCCTTGGCGGCGGGAGGCGCCCCCCGTGCTTCAGCAACCCCTGATGTCGGGGTTGGGGAGGGTGAGGAGACCGTGCGGGTTTCCGTGTGCTTCGCACCCCCCAAGCGCCCACCCGAACTCGCCGTGATGGAAAGCTCGAGCGGTGACCCCGGAGGCCCGTCGGCATGGACACCCACTTTAATCAGACACTTCTCCCCGGCAATCCGTTCAATTTCCGCGACGGCCATCTGGACCTCGGCAAAGGAAAGGTCCTGGGGACCACGGAGCAGGAGCAGGACCGTGGAGACCTCGCGAAGCGCGGATCCCTTGCCGGGAAGGGTCAGCAGAGGACTCTTCAGGGCCCGTTCAAGCGCCTCGTGGAGACGGTTGGCCCCCTCGGCGCTTCCCGATCCGAAATGGGTCAACGCGCCCGGCACGCCGAGCACCCCCGCCAGGTCCGAACGGGTGATCTTCACGGGACCGGTGGTGGAAATCATCCCCCTGAGGCTCAGCAACGAGGAAAGGAGGGTGAGATCGGCGGCCTGGAAGGCCTCGCCCACGGCGGCCGTGGAGGGGGCGCCGCCCGAAAGACGGTCGTTGTCGATGACCGCCACCGCATCGCAGAGTGCGTGGAGTTTTTTCAGGGCCGCATCCGCCAACTCCCTTTTTCCCCGTCCCTCGAAGTTGAAAGGCGTTCCGACGCATGCAATCGTGGTGATCCCTGCGGCCTTGGCACGCACGGCGAGTGCCGGCAGGAGAAAGGAGGTCGTCCCGCTGCCGAGGCCGCCGCAGAGCAGCACGGCGGCCGCACCGGAGGCGATCCTGCCGAACTCTTCCTCGATGGCGAGGAAGCCGTCGCCCGGATCCCCCTCGGGAACGGCGATCCGGTCGGTGATGATGGAGGCGGCGAGCGACTCGGGATCGTTGTTGACGACCAGCAGTCCCTTCATGCCGGGATGCTTCACGGCGATCCGGTCGAGTACGGTGATTCCGGCATTGCCGACACCGACCAGCAGACGGAGCGGTGTGGAGGCGGTCATCGGGAACGCCTCCTGAAAAGCCCGCCCCATCCCTGGGTCAGGCGTTCGAACATGCTCTCCTGCGGGAGGTCGGCGCTCACGGCCATGGCGTATTTCGTCAATCCGATCGCCGTGGAGAACTGCGGGTTCTCGAAGGTCTGGGTCGCGCCTCCGATCCCGCGGGCCCGTGTCAACTCGACCGGCAACTCGAAGACCTCCTCGGCCACCATGGCGATGTCGCGGAGGCGGGAGCATCCGCCGGTGAGCATGATGCCGGCGCCGAGCATCCCGAGGATGCCCCCTCCGGCTGCCTCGATGTCACGGCGGACGAGTTCGAAGATTTCCTTCACCCGGAAGTGGATGATGGTGTCCAGCGAGCCGCGGTCGATCCGGCAGCCGAGGAATCCGGGATCGTTCTTGAGCGTGATCGGTTCCGAGGGCGTTCCGTCGGGCAGGGCGGCCGATCCTTCACGGATCTTGAGGAGTTCGGCCCGTGCGATCGGCAACCTCAGTCCGATGGAAATGTCGTTGGTGATGTGGTCGCCGCCGATGGCAAGCACCCCGCTGTGGCGGACCGCACCGTCGAGATAGACGAGATAGTCGGTGGTCCCCCCCCCGATGTCGATGACGAGCGCCCCGAGATCCTTCTGCTGCTGGGTGAGCGCAACCTGGGCGCTGGCTAGCGAGGAGAGCACGACATCCTCGATCCCAAGCTTGAGTTCCTCAAGGCACCGGAGGGTGTTCTGGATGCGGGTCTTCACGCCGTGAACGATGTGAAAATCGGCCTCAAGCGTCCTGGCCCCGAGCCCCACGGGGCTCAGCACGTTCCGGTTCCCGTCGATGTGATAGCTCTGGATGATCGTGTGGAGGAAACTGTTGGGTGCCGGCAGGGAGACTTCCTTGGCATTGGTCTCCACGGTCTGGAGATCCTCGGGGAGTATCTCCTCGCGGTCCTCGGGAAGGAGGAACGTGCCCCGGTTGTTGAAGCTGCGCAGGTGCGACCCGGTGATGGCCACCCAGACGTTGCCGATCTCGACATTGGTCTTGTCCTCGGCATCAAGCAGGGCTTCGCGGACGCACTCGGTCACGGTGGCGAAGTCGACGATCTCCCCCTTGCGGACTCCGCGGGACGGGGTCTCCCCGACTCCGAGGATGCTGATGGTGCCGTCGGATCTTCCCTCCGAGACGATGACGCAGATCTTCGTGGTGCCGATCTCAAGTCCGACAAAGATTTGGTCGCTGGCCATGGGGCGGGATGGTTTAACGCTGGGCGCTCTTTTTCGCCGCGGGTGCGGGCGTGATCCGGGGCCCGCGCGTCTCGGGGGTGAGCACGAAGGTCACGGGGGTGTTGCGGGTGACGATGAGGTTGGCGGTGTCAATCTGGCGACCGGTTTCATGGCAGTGTGTCAGAAGCTTCCGAAGGCGGTCCAACTGCGCGGGGAGATCGTTGTTACCGAAGGTGAAGCGGGCGTTGGAAGCGTCGGTGACGACGGTCGCGTACGGTTTGGAGACATCGATCGAACTGATCCTGAAACCTTCCTCGGGAATCTCCGAGAGGGCCTGCCGGAGCATGATCGCCTGCGGGAGGCGGGGGTTCTCAAGCCTCTTCCCGGGAACGGCTCCGGCGAGGTCGACCCCCCGCAGGACGGGCAGGTTCAGGAACTCCTGATCGAGAAGGGCCGGCCGGAGCATCACCCCTTCGCGGTCGCAGAGAAAACTCTTCCCCGGAAGGAATGTCTCGCCTCCATCGTCGCCCGCGAAAAGGAAGACGGGTTCGCGGCGCTTGAGCGTTACCTTGACGGTGTCCGGAAGATTCCTTTCCAGATTCGCCTCGAGAACTCCGGGAATGGCCGCGAGCCGCTCGTTGGCCTGGGCGAGATCAAGGTTGAAGATATTGGCCCCCTCGGTGAATCCGGTCAGGTTCGTGAATTCCTCCGGGGTCATCACGCCGTCGAGATTGAGTTCAAGATGCCGGAGGGAATACTCGGGATTCCTGAAGAAGAACCTGTCGGCGGCAAACCTCCCGCCGATGCCCAGGAGGGCCAGAGTGACGATGGCAGCCGAAACCTTCCAGATCAGTCCGCCCGCCGCGCGCCGCTGATGGCGCCTGATGCTGGCGCTCCGCACGTTGACTTCCAGCAGGTGATGCCGCGCGGACGAACGGCCGGACTTGCGACGGTTGACTGTGGTGCGTCGGGTGTTCATGCGCGGGCGGCGAGGGAGAGCCCCGCGATTCTGCAGCAAAGCCCCGCAAAATCGAGCCCGGAAGCGGCCGCCGCCTTGGGAAGGAGGCTCGTTTCGGTCATTCCGGGTATGGTGTTGATCTCCAGGACCGTCGGACCGGAGGGGGAAAGCAGCACATCGACACGGCTGTAGACCCGCAGTCCCAGGGCTTTCACGGCCGCCAGCGCCACGGCTTGGACAGCCTCCGTTTCCGCGGGCGTGAGCGGGGCGGGAACAAGATACTCGGTCGCACCCTTGGTGTACTTGTTCGAGTAGTCGTAGAAACCTTCGAGGGGCTTGATCTCGACGACGGGAAGCGCCTCCTCCCCGAGGATGCCCACCGTCAACTCCCTGCCGGGGACCAGTTCCTCGACAAGAATCTCCGGCCCGTGCAGCAGACAATCGGCGAGGGCGGGCGCGATCTCCTCCCCGGCATGGACAAGGTGCACGCCGACGCTCGATCCCTGACGGGGAGCCTTGATCACCATCGGCAGGGGAAGCGTGGGAGACTCCCCGGCACGCAGGATTTCATAACGGGGGGTCGGCACGCCGGCGCTTTCCAGCGCCTTCTTGGTCAGGATCTTGTCGAAGGCGGTGCTGCTTTCATCCACCCCCTCGCCGGTGTAGGCCAGGCCGCGCCGCTCAAGGAGGCTCTGGAGTTGGCCATCCTCACCGAAGGTGCCGTGAATGAGGTTGAAGACGAGTTCGGTTCCCTCCGGGATCCCGACCTCGGTGCCGGCAACCTCCACCTCCTCCACAACCGCACCCGCCGAACGCAGGGCTTGGGCGACGGAAGCGCCGGAACGGAGGGAGACCTCGCGCTCCGAGCCCGGCCCTCCCTTGAGAACGGTAATGCGCCGGTTTTTAGGATCAAAGGAGTCTGTTGTGTTCATCGGAACGGTGTCATTCGGCGGGATCAACGCCGATGATGGCGACCTCGGTCTCCAACTCGATACCCCTTTCGCACCGCGCCATCGCGCGCACACGCTCGATCAGGGCGAGGACCTCGGAAGCGGTCGCGCCGCCATCGTTGACAATGAAGTTGCCGTGGATTTCGGAGATGCGGGCGGCTCCGACGGAGCTGTTCTTCAGACCCAGTTCCTCGACAAGGCGTCCCGCGGAATGTCCCCCGGGGTTCTTGAAAATGCATCCCGCGCTGGCGGCCGCCGGCTGTGTCTCCTTGCGGTGCCTGAACGAGGAACCGAGCAGCCCGTCGATCGCATCGACCGGCGCAGGGGTGCCGCGGAGGGTCGCCGAGAGGGCGTAATGGTCGCGGAGGACGGGTACGTCGCGGTAGCGGACCTCGATCTCCCCCGGCGCGCGGGAGACGATGTTCCCGTCCCGGTCGGCGAAACGGATCCTGACCACCTGGTCGAAGGTCTGCACCCCCATGGCTCCCGCATTCATCCTGAGTGCACCCCCCAGGTTTCCCGGGATGCCGTCCATCCATTCGAACCCGGTGAGGCCGGCGGTTCGGGCCACTGCCGCGAGTTGTTTGAGCCGCATCCCGACACCGGCCGTGATTTCGTTCCCCTCGACTGCGCAGGCCGAGAAGCAACCTCGTGCCAGATGGGCCACGACACCGGGGAAGCCGCCGTCCCGGACCAGGAGGTTGGAGCCGCGCCCCATGACCATGAAGGGAATCCCCTCGTCGTGGCAGAAGCGGACCAACTCCGCGAACCCCTCCTCGGTTTCGGGCTCGGCCCAGAAGCGGGCGGGCCCCCCGACCCTCATGGTGGTGTGGCGCGAAAGGGGCTCGGCGAGTCTGATGACCCCCTCCCCCATTGCCTTGAGGAGACGCTCGCGAAGCCCGAGTTCCCCGGCAAGCCAGGCGCCGGCCTCGTGGATGTTCCCCGCGCCGAGGGTGATGATAAGGTCTCCCTCGCGCGCGGCCGAGGCCGCGGCTTGAGCGGCGGCGGTGACGGAAACCGCCGCAGTCACGCCCGGATGCCCGGCATCGGCGGCCGCGGCGACGATCGTGCCGGAGTCGATGCCCGGGATCGGGGCCTCCCCCGCCGGATAGATCGGGGCGACAAGGACGAGGTCGGCATCATGGAAAGCAGCTCCGAATTCATGCTGAAGCGCCGCCGTGCGGGTGAAACGGTGCGGTTGGAAAAGGACGACGAGGCGCCCTTTCCCCCGGAGCGCGTTGCGGGCCGTCTTCAGCGTGGCGGCGATCTCCGTCGGATGATGGCCGTAGTCGTCGAAGACCTGGAAGGCCCGGTCGCTGTACTTGAGTTCGAAACGACGCTTCGCCCCGCGGAAGCCCTCCAGAGCGGCGGCGATCGTCGCGAAGGGGACGCCGAGGTCGGAGGCGAGGGCGATCACCAGGAGCGCGTTGTGCGCGTTGTGCGCGCCGGGGATGCCGAGCAGGACGCTGCCGAGGAGTTCGTTGCCACGGAAGACGGCGAAGCGCGTGGAAAACACATCCTGCTCGAGCCCCTCGAGACGGTAGCGGCAATGGGCGCCGGTTCCGACCGGGACGGAGCGTTCCATTCCGGCGCAAAGGCGCGAAGCCCCGGCGTCGTCCGCCCAGTAGTAGGCGTTCCCCGAGGTCTGGCCGAGGATCCGCGAAAAGACCGCATCGATGGCGGCAAGGTCAGCGTAGTGATCCAGGTGCTCCGGTTCGACGTTCAGGACAATGACGTGCCTGGGATGGTAGTGGACGAGCGTACCGTCGCTCTCGTCCCCCTCGGCGACGAAGAGTTCCCCCTCGGAATCCCAACGCGCGTTGGTTCCGAGAATCGGGATTTCGGCCCCGACATAGTGGGAGGGCTTGAGCCCCCCCGCCCGGAGGACATGCGCTGCCATGGCGGAGGTCGTCGTCTTTCCGTGCATCCCGCAGACGACCACCCCCTGCTTCCCGGACATGACCGCGGCGAGGACTTCGGCACGGCGAACGATCCGCTTGCCAAGCGCCGTCGCGGCATCGTAGGCGGGATTTCCCTCATGGATCGCGGAGGAACGGATGACAAGATCGGCATCCCGGACGACGTCGGCGCTGTGGGGTGTCGTGAAGCTGAGTCCCTTGCGACGGAGGCGTCCGACCTCGAGGGTGTCGACCTTGTCGGAGCCGCTGACGGAGTGGCCGAGCGCCAGCAGCAGGGCGGCGATCCCGCTCATGCCGGAACCGGCAACGCCGATGAGATGGATGCGCAGGGGCGCGGCGCCGAGGAGGAGGGATGCGAGATCCCCCACGCCGGACGGCTCGACCGGGCGTGTCATTGCGCGGCCTCCTCGAGCACGTCGGCCACAAGGCCGGCGGATCCCCCGGGAAGGATGCCGGCCGCAGCGGACGCCATCCTTTCGCAGCGCCGGTCGTCCTCCAGCAGGTTCCTGATCAGCAGGGCGGTCGCCTCGGAATCCGCGGTCTTTTCCTCGAGCAACTCGGCCGCCCCCGCATCGCGGAACGCCTCGGCGTTCCGGTGCTGGTGCCTGTCAGCGGCGAAAGGAAAGGGTATGAGGATCGAGGGAAGGGAGAACCTTGAGAGTTCGCTGAGGCTGGCCGCGCCGGCGCGGGAAACCACGAGGTCGGCCGCGGAGTAGGCCTCGGCCATCCGGTGATGGAAGGGGGAGACGTAGGCGGGAATTCCCTCCCGCTGGTAGTTGATCGCGGCAAGATTGTCGTCACGTTCGCCGGTGAGGTGGATGATCTGGACGGGGGTCTCCCTGAGATGATGCGCGGTGCGGAAGAGAAGCTGGTTGATGCCGGAGGCCCCCTGGCTCCCCCCCATCACGAGGAGCGTCGGCTTGCCGGGATCGAGCCCGAAGGCGGCGCGGGCGGCCTCCTTGGGGAGGGAGGATCCGAGATCACGCCGCACGGGCGTGCCGGTGACGGTGCACACCCGCCCGGGAAAGGAGGATTCGCAGACCTTGAGGCCGAGCAGAACGCGGTCGGTCCAGCGTGCGGCAAGACGGTTGGCGCGGCCGGCGATGGCATTCGACTCGTGCAGGAAGCAGGGGATCTTCCCGAGGCGCGCGGCGAGGAGCGGCGCGGCCGAAGTAAACCCCCCCATTCCAAGCACGGCGGCGGGTTGGTAGCGCGAGTAAAGCTGACGGCAGGTGGTGAGGCTCTCCCATCCGCGCTTCAGGAAGCGGGGAAAGGCAGGGGAGAGGACGGAGGGCATGCCGATGGAGGGGAGTTTCTCCCTGCGGAACTCGGGATGGTCCCGCAGGGCCACGGTGTCGATCTCCTTCTCGGAGACGAGCAACAGCACGCCGTGTCCGCGCTCGTGGAGTGTCTCGGCCACGGCAAGCCCCGGGAAGAGGTGCCCCCCCGTGCCGCCGCAGGCGATGACGAACTGTTTGGGAACGGCCATGAATTCAGATGCGGGGGACCGACCGGGCGGCGAGCACGACCTGACGCTCCGGAACCGGGGCGATCGGGATGCCGATGCGGTGAATGTTGACGAGGATTCCTACCATGAAAAGACAAACGGCGAGATTGCTGCCACCGTAACTGATGAACGGCAGGGGCATCCCCTTGTTCGGAAGCAGAGAAGTGGTCATGCCGATATTGACCGCGGCCTGCATTGAGATCAACAGGAGGATTCCCATCGCGAGCAGTTTTCCGAAGCGGTCCTTGGCGTTGGCCGCGATGAGCCCGCCGGAGAGGATGATCATGATGTAGCCCATCAGAACCAACCACGTCACCCTGAGACCGAGTTCCTCTCCGATCATCGGGAAGATGAAGTCGGTGTGCGCGTAGGGGAGATAGAGCATTTTCTGCCGCCCCTCGCCGAGACCGATTCCCTCAAATCCTCCGGAACCGAAGGCGATCAACGCCTGCCACTGCTGAAGCCCCTTGCCGAGTTTGTCTCCTTCGGGATCCAGGAAGGTGGTCATGCGGGCCGCCCTCTCGGGGATGAGCATCGCGATCCCGAACAATCCGGCAAGGCCGCATCCGATGGCCGAGACGATGTACCAGGCGTTCGCCCCCGCCACGAAGCAGATCCCGAGCGTCGTGGCGCCGATGAGCGCGCTGGTCCCGAGATCGACCTCCGCGCCGATGAGGGCGATGAGGATGCCGACCACGGCGAAGGGAATCACGAAACCGTGGAGCAGCTTCCGGGGGACCGTCTCCTGGCGGGAGAACCACCATGCGAGGAAGAACACCCCGGCGATCTTCGCCAACTCACTGGGCTGAAAGGCTGCAAAATGGAGATTCAGCCACCGCAGGGACCCGTTGATCCGCATCCCGACATGGGGAACGAAGCAGAGCGCCAGAAGCACGACCGAGAGGGCGAAGATGATTTTCCAGTGCCTGTGCCAGAAATGATAATCGAGAAGCGCCCCCCCGATGCAGGCGCCGACTCCGATCACAAGCCACATCCCCTGCCTCTTGACGAAGTAGTAGATGTCGCCGTGACTGTCCTGCGCAAAGGCGCTCGTGCTGAACAGCATCACGACCCCCAGTGTCACCAGAACCACCACCGAGAGAAGGAGAAGATAGATGCTGCTGCGTTGCATGGGGGGCTTCCGGAGGAGTCTACTTCGCGGCGGGAATCCTGAGCTTCTGCCCGATCTGGATCTTCTTCGGGTCGGTGATGCCGTTGATCTTCATCAGTTCCTCGGGGGAAATCTTGAAGCGCTTGGCGATCTTGTAGGGACTGTCCCCCTTGGCCACGGTGTACTCGCCGAACTCCGCGGTCGCGGGGGATCCCGTGGCGGTCGTTTCCGCCGGCATGGAGGCAGGCGTACCGGTCGTGGCCGTGCCGGCTCCGGTGACGGCAGCGGCTGCATTACCCGCCTGGGCGGAAACACCGGCAACCGCCTGGGTGACGGCCTTTTCCGGAACCTTCAGCACCTGGCCGACCTGAAGGACGGCGTTGCCGGCAATCCCGTTGACCTTTTCAAGATCGGGAATGGCGACGCCTAGCGAGGAAGCGATCCTGGTGATCGTGTCACCCGCCTTGACGATGTAGCTCTTCGGAGCAAGCGGCTCCGGGTTCGCAACCGTCGCCTCGGGATTCGTCACCTGCGCGGAGGCTTTGGTCGTTGCCGCCGCCGTGCCGACACCCGTTGCCGCCGCGACTTTCTGCAGCAAACTTCCGGACTGCGGACGGACTCCCTCTCGGGGGGCCGCCTTGGTTGACTCCGTCGTCTTGGCGACGACCGGGGCCTTTTGCCCCGCAGGAGGCTCTCCCTTAGGATCCCGCTCCCGGGAATCCTGTTTTTTGGTCTCCTCCTGACCCGGTGTCACGGGTGGTGGATTCGCGGGTGCGGCGGCCTTCGCCGCGGCTAGCTTGGCCGCCTTGCCGACCTCCTTGCTCGCCTTCATGGAGTTGAAGGCATAGAGACCGCCGACGGCGATCACATGGAGAAGGAGGACGACCAGGAAGGCGTGCGAGAGTTTCATGTTCGGTTCGGGACCGTAATCCTCGAACTCGGCCTCTTGCGGGTTCATGGTCGCGGCTCGCGCGCGGAGTCTGCGGGTGCGTTTCGGGATCATCGGTTTCATGGTTGTTGGGTTTGGGAGTTGGTATTCAGGTTGAGGGAAGGGCAAGGACGAGGTGGCGGAATCGTTCCCCCCGCTCGATGTAGTCGCCGAACATGTCGAAGGAGGAAGTGCCGGGCGACAACAGGACGGTGGCGCCCGGAGCGGCTTTTTCCGCCGCAAGGGCGACGGCCTCCTCGAGGCTCACCGCCTTCACGGTGGGAACATCCGCCCAATCCCCGGCGATGCGGTTCCTCATCTCCCCGATCAGGATGGCGAGCAACACGCGCTCCCGCACCAGCGGAGCGATCGGCGCGAATCCAAACCCCTTGTCCTTTCCGCCGGCGATCAGGATGAGGGGGCCGCTCACGGACCGAATCGCCTGCTCCATGGCATCGAGATTGGTCGCCTTGGAATCGTTGACCCATCGGACACCGGCCCGCTCTGCGATGAGTTCGCAGCGGTGGGCCGGCGGCGTGTACTCGGTGACGGCGGACGCCATCCTGCAAAGGTCGGCACCGAGGGCGGATCCCGCGGCGAAAGCAGCCATCAGGTTCGCTGCATTGTGAGGGCCGCGCAATCTGGTCCTTGAAAGATCGAGCAGCGCCTCCCCGTGATGAAGGATCTCCTCCCCCCGGAGCGTGAAGTCCGCGTCGTCGCGTAGAGTGCTGAAGGTGATTTTTCTCCCTGCGGGCGCGGGAAGTTTCTCGCCGGCGGGCATGACGCACCAATCCCCTTCCCGTTGATTCTCGAAAATCCTCATCTTGGCCGCCCGGTATTCCGCGAGGGAGGGATAGCGGTCGAGATGATTCGGGCTCAGGTTGAGCCACACCGCGACCTTCGGCCGGAATGAGCGGATGGTCTCCAGTTGGAAGGAACTGACCTCGGCGACCAGCACATCCAAGGATTCACCTGTCGCCACGAGCTCCGACATCGGGGTGCCGATGTTTCCGCAGGAGGCGGCGCGCAGCCCGGCACCCCGCAGCATGAGGGTGGTCAACTCGGTGGTTGTCGTCTTCCCATTGGTCCCGGTGATTGCCACGACGGGAATGTCGCAGAGGGTGAAGGCGAGTTCCAGTTCCCCGATCAGCGGTGTCCCCTTCGCGGTGGCATTGGTCACCAGGGTGGTCGACTCCTCGATTCCCGGGCTCAGGACTGCCAGATCATGCCTGATGGCATCGTTTTCGGCGTCACGCCCGGTGAGCACGACCGCCCCTTCGCGGCGAAGCAGCCCGGCACGCTCCAGCATGGCCGGGGTACTCCCGCTGTCGCAGGCCGTGACGCTGGCCCCGCAGCGCAGGAGCAGGCGGGCAGCGGCGATCCCGCTGCGGCCAAGACCCAGGACAACGGTCTTTTTTCCTGCGTAGGGATTGGCGGCGGTTGTCATGGGATCAACGGAGCTTGAGCGTGGCGATGCCGAGAAGACCGAAGACGATCGCCAAAATCCAGAACCGGACGGTGACGGTGTTCTCCTTCCATCCGGAGAGTTCGAAGTGATGGTGAAGGGGAGACATCTTGAAGATCCGTTTGCCGGTCAACTTGAAGCTCGCCACCTGCAGGATCACCGAAAGGGCCTCCGCGACGAAGACTCCGCCCACGATCGCGAGCAGCAACTCCTGTTTGCAGCAGATCGCCAGAACGCCGAGCAGTCCCCCGATTGCCAGCGACCCGGTGTCGCCCATGAACACTTTTGCCGGATGGCAGTTCCACCAGAGGAAACCGAGCGCCGCCCCTGCCAACGCGAGGCTGACGACCGCCAACTCCCCCGCGAAAAGGTAGTGGGGGATCTGGAGGTAGAGGGCCGCCTTGTAGTTTCCCGCCAGATAGGTGAAGACGCCGAAGCATGCCCCGGCCATCACCGTGCATCCCGCGGCCAAGCCGTCCAGACCGTCCGTGAGGTTCACCGCGTTGGAGGAACCGACGATGACGAAAAGATAGAAGAGGAACACCCAACCCCATCCAAGATGAGTCAGGACGGGGCCCTTGAAGAAGGGAATGTAGAGTTCCTGCGCCTGCCTGGCCAGGCCCGGGGAGAGCAGAAAGAACGCCGTGATGCCCCCTGCCAGAAGGCACTGGAGTGCGAACTTCAGGCGACTGCTGATTCCGTCCGAGGTTTTGCGGGTGACCTTCAGCCAGTCGTCGTAGAAGCCGAGGCCCCCGAGGAAAACCACCGTGATGAGCGCCATCCAGACAAAGGGATTGTCAGGCCGCGCCCAGAGAAGCGTGGAGACGATGAGCGCGCCGATCAGCAGGATCCCTCCCATGGTGGGCGTTCCCTTCTTCCCGCCGTGCAGTTCGTTGAGCCGGTGAACCTCCTCGGCGCTGCGGATCGGCTGGCCCAACTTGAGACGGACGAGACGGCGGATCATCGCGTCACCGAAGATCACGCAGATCAGGAAGGATGTCAGCCCCGCGCAGAGGGCGCGGAAGGAGATATATTGGAAGACATTCAGCGCTTTTGCGAGTGAGGAGCCTCCGATAAGGGCGCCGAATTGGGAGAGGTAGTAAAGCATCAGTTGAATCGTTGAAGAACCTCCTCCATGCGGGCGCTTCTGCTCGCCTTGAGCAGCACCAGATCGCCCTCCCGGGCAAGGGAGGAGAGCAGGGATGCGGCCGTTGCATTGTCGGGGAGCACCCGGGCATCGCCGAGACCCGCGCGGCTCGCCGCCTCGGCCATGGCTCCGGCCTCGGATCCGACGCAGAGGAGTGTGTCGACGGCAACCGCGGCCGCCTTGCCCACCCTCTCGTATCCCTCGCCGGCATGGATTCCCAACTCACCCATCCTTCCAAGCACGGCTATCCGCCGCCCGTCGCCGGGGAGTGAGGAGAGTGTTTCCAGCGCCGCCACCATGGAGTCGGGGTTGGCATTGTAGGTGTCATCCAGAATTGTCACGCCGCGGCGCACCATCCGCCCAAGCCTTCCCGAGGTCAGCTCGATGCCGGCGAGGGATGCCGAACACTCCCCCAGGGGGATCCCCAGGAGCACACCGGCTCCCACCGCCAGCAACGCGTTGCCGACCATGTGGCGTCCCGGCACCGGCAGGTATGCCTCGGCCCGTCCGAATGCTCCCTCGATCACAAACCGGCTTCCCTCGTCATCCGGAGTAATTCCCGTGGCTCGGAGTTCACCAGAGTCAAAGCCGACTTCTAGGATCCGGGCGGCGGTGCGTGACCGAAGCTCCCCCGCGAAGTCGTCGTGGGCCGGAATGACGGCGTTTCCCGACGGGGTGAGTTTCTCCAGGAGATCCCCCTTCTCCCGTGCTATCTCCTCCCTGCTGCCCAGATTCTCAATGTGAGCGGTGCCGATCCCCGTGATGATGGCGATGTCCGGGCGGGCAAGCCCCGCCAGCGGGGCGATCTCGCCGCGATGATTCATCCCGATCTCCCAGACGGCCGCATCATCCCCGATGTTCGCGGCCATGATGGAGAGCGGCAGGCCGATCTGGTTATTGAGGTTGCCTACGGTGGCCGTCGTGCGCAACCGGCCGCGCAGGACGGAATGGGTGAAATCCTTGGTCGAGGTCTTTCCGCTGCTGCCGGTGATGACAACCGCCTTGAGACCAAGCCTCGAACGCCATCCCGACGCCATGCCGGTGAGGGCGCCGAGTGAGTCGGGCGTTGTGAGGACTCCGAATCCACGGGGCAGTCCCGCCGGGACATCGGTTTCGCAGAGTGCGGCGACAGCCCCCTTGGAGGCTGCTTCGGCGATGAAGCTGTTCCCGTCAAAGCGATCGCCACGAAGCGCAACATACAGATCCCCGGGCAGGATGCTGCGGGTGTCTTTGGAGAGGCGAAGAACCACCCGTTCACGATCCCCTGCCATCAGGGTGGCCCCGCTCAGGGCGGCAATGTCGGAAAGCGAGAGAGGGTTCATGGTCAGCGTTTCTCAGCGGTCGGTTTTTCCGCCATGGCGCGCGCCGTCACCTGCACGTCGTCGAATGGCACGCGGCCGGCGGCTGTTTCCTGGTAATCCTCATGCCCCTTCCCCGCGATCAGGACGATGTCTCCGGGTCCTGCAAGAGCGACCGCACGGCGGATCGCTCCCGCACGGTCGGCATGACTCTCGTGACGCGTTCCACGGAAACCGCGCGCCGCCTCGGCGATGATGGCGAGGGGATCCTCGCCGCGGGGATTGTCAGAAGTCAGGATCACCAGGTCGGAATGCCGTTCGGCGGCGGCAGCCATCAGTGGACGTTTGCTCCTGTCACGGTCGCCTCCGCATCCGAAGACCGTGATGATCCTTGCAGGATCCAACTGCCGGAGCGACCTGAGCACGTTCTCAAGCGCATCGGGCGTGTGCGCGTAGTCGACGTACGCATGGAAATTCCTGCGTCCAGGAACCCTCTCGAGACGTCCCGGAACCTGGGGTATGCCGGCCATGGCGGCCACGGCACGGCGGAGTTCCACCCCCATCGCCGAGACCGCCGCAAGGGCCGCCAGGACGTTGTAGACATTGAATAGACCGATCAGCGGGGTGCGGACGAGATAACTCCTTCCCTTGGCGTCGAGACGGAATGTCGCTCCGGTGGCCGCATGGCGGATGTTGCTGGCACGGAATGCACAGTTGCTCCCCTGCCCGTAGGTGATGACGGGAACGCGTGTGACGCGGTCGAGCA
>JBIIGI010000015.1:0-41441 GCA_044236545.1 Chthoniobacterales bacterium | reverse complement strand
GGCTCAGCAGGGACATTTCTTTGAGGGAGTTGGCCGTTGTTTCTGAAATCCGGGGATCAGCCACAACGATGGCAAGGCACTGTGCTCTGGAGATGGCGACGTTGATACGGTTCTGGTCGAGGATGAAGCCAAGTCCACGGGAGCCATATTCTCCGTAACTCGAACCAAGTGAGTAGATGCAGACGGGGGCTTCCTGACCCTGAAATAAATCGACGCTGCCGATGCGGGCCCCATCGGGCAGGGAGCGTTTAAGCGCGCTGACCTGGGCGTTGTAGGGACTCATGATCAGGATGTCATCGAGTCCGAGGGGGCGGGTGACCCCGTCCTTGGAGGTGTAGTCGCGGTCAAGGAGTTCCTCCACGATCTCCTTAACGCGGGAGACCTCTTCTTCGCTGCGCTGTGTATTGCCTTCATGCTCCACGGGGGAGAAAAGGATGCCTTGTTCCTTCGTGACCAGAGAGGCGTTGGGGGTGTGGGCGATTCGCTGACGGTCGCAATCGGGATGTGCCGTGAGGCGCCCTTCGTAGATGCTCTCGGAGATGAAGGAGCAGACCGAGGAGTGCATCCGGCGGGTTTCCCCTAGAAAAATACCAGCTTCAGCAGGTACGACGGGGTGAAAAACCGGTGCATCGGGAAGGCTACGTACGGGATCCTTGAGGGCGTATTGAAGGACGGAAAGTGCTGCATCGCCGGGATGGGTTCCCTGGATCGGTTGTTCCAACTGCATCTGGTCACCCATCAGTACCAGATTCTGGGCGCAGCGGCTCATGGCGACTGCGTTAGCCAGGCTGACCTGACCAGCCTCGTCGATGAAGAGGTAGTCGAGCTTCCCCTCCCACTCGCTGCGGGCGAAGAGCCATGCGGTTCCGGCAATAATCCCTCCATGATAGGCACTGATCGCCTTGGTGTTTTCGGTGGTAGGGATCTCGGGAACTTCCGCGGGGTTACCTCCAGCCCTTAGTCCAGTGACCATTCCGTTGGATTCACGGACAACGCCTTGGAGAAGATTGACGATGGCTTTGTGGCTGTTGGAGGTTATCCCGACACGCTTGCCGTCGGCTAGCAGTCGGGCAATGACCTTGGAGGCCGTGTAGGTCTTTCCGGTACCGGGAGGTCCCTGGATCACAAGACAACCTCCCTGCATCGTGAGGGAGATGCGGATTCCGGCATCAACTGCGGATTCCCCGGGAAGCTTCATTCCGGGGTCAGGGGGGATCCTCAGAAGCATGGAGTGGAGTGAAGCCGGGAGCGGCTCTCCCCTAACGTGGTCACGCGCGATATCCCTGAGGGCATCACGGATCGCTTTGGCGGGAACATTTTCGATGGGGACAAGGCTTCCCGATACGGGGAAGAGGCCGCCAAAGGAGTCGGAGATCTTTTTGGAACTGATTTTCAGCTCCAAGGTTCCGCTTCGCAGATCGAGGGACTGGAGGGTGAACTTGGCCTTGGGAGAATGTTGGAACACGACTTGCTTGCCCTGAGGGCTCTTCAATTCCTGAGCTGAGTCGAAACTGTAGAGCTGGACCAGGGATTGCTTTACAGTCCGGGGTGCTCCCTGGGCGCTGATTCCGGCGAAGCAACCGGCATCGTCGCTCAATTCCTGCCCGGAGAGTTTCAGTCGGTCAAAGAATCTCCACCATACGGCAATCTCCTCCCGTCGGTGAAAATCCATCAGATCGGCGAGGATCGTGGCGCAGGGATCGCCTTGGCGGGCGCGCAATGTGGCGATGATCCGCTGATGTTCCTCAAGCAGCCCTGCTGCTTCGGCCTTTCCCCCATCATCCTCATCTTCCTCTTCATCCGCATCCTGAGCCGGCGGCAGTGGAATGATGCCATGACGCTCGGCGAGTTCCCTCAGCCAGTCCGCCAGCTCCTTCGTGGAGAGGCAGTCGTCCTCATTATAATCGCGGATACCCTTGAGAATCGGGCTCGTTTGCCAGTCTCTGGCCTCGCCGCTGTCGATCCATCGGGCGTAGTGGACGACAGATCCGATGGAAGTCGCAACCTCCGTCTCACGGTTACGGCCGGCGCGGTAGATCTTCTCCACAGTCTTGATGGAATAGTTCTTGTCGCCGATCCGGAGAGCCTTTTTGACGACATGGTAAAGATCGACGAAAACCCCGTTGCGGAGCAGTTCGTTCACCTCGTTCTGGCAGGTGTCGTGCCGGGACATCAGGCGTCGCACGGCACCCACCTCGTAAGGTGCGTAGTGGTAGATGTGCATGGCCGGGTTTGCCTTCCAGCGGGCATGAACCCAGCTGATGAACCCACGGAGCGCCTCCTTCTCCTCTTCCCGGTCATGGGCCCACCAGTCCTTGAATGCGAAACTCCCGTTTTCGAGGTATCCGGCACCCCAGAGATATTCGAGCCCCCCCACCGCGATGGGGTAACCCTCCATGTCGAAATAGACATCGGCAGGATCTTGGGCGGGGATTTGGCAGAGCCCGTGGATCTTGTCATCCACCTGCGGCAGGACCTCGACAGCGGCGAGAGAGTCCGGGTCTGCCTTCCGTGATTCGCGGGTGGTCAGCTGAAGACGTGCTTGGGCGACAAGCTTCTCCAGCGCTTCCGAACGCATCTTCTCGACCCGTGCCCCAGACGAGCCTGCGAGCTTGGCTAGCGTGTCGATTCCGGCGGCGCGGAGTTTCTTGATCTGGTTGGCGGAAATGCCGGCAACCCTGACCAGATGATCCGTGCTGTCAAAGAAGGCCTCGGCATGGGAAGTCCAGTTCCCGTGATCGGCACGGGGCTCCGGTTCGGGACGCTTGGCTATATCGCCGTCATATTCCTGCTGGAGCCTCAGGAAGCCCTCCTTGATGGAGAGATAGTAGTCGAAGTGCTCAGAGATGCGCAGCTGGGGGCGTTCAAGCGTGCCCAGAATGATCCCGAAGTGCTTGGGCATCCCTGTTCCAGGGGTGTGGGCGAGCATCTCCGCATAGCAGCAGAGCTGGACGGCGTAGTAGGGCTTGATGGAACGGGCGACCTTGGTATCCCACAACAGATAGGTTCCAGTGGCGGGATCTAGCTGAAGAAAGTCTGTGAACCCGGCGAAATTCCCGTGGCGGAGGGCTCCCTGGTAAATGACGGGGGCATTTTTGGCGATGGCCTCAAGGGTCTGGCCGTGAGCCGCATCGAGATCACGGTCATGGATTTCAACCAGGGAAGGCTCCTTGGATTTCCATTCCTTCAGGACGGCGGCCTCGTGGGTGATTCCCGACTCGGCGATGAGCTTCATATCCTCGGATTGAGGATCGGGTTTGAGGAGCCCGGGGTTCTCCAGATGGTGACGATCCATCCATGAGGCAAACGGGGACTCGAGGTAGCGGACCAAGTCGCTTGGGGAGAAAATCAGTTCGCCAGTTTTGGGATGATTGCGCATGGAGGGAATTTATCGTTACTCAACGACAGGAGATGTCTGCGCAAATCATAAAAGGCTATTTTGAAAGAAAAACAATGAGCACCCACAGAACGATCCCGATGGCGACCCAGGTGCCACATCCCCACTTTTTCCGGGGCTGAACCCAGGGCTTGTCAGGATGGTCGTAGCAGTGATCGATGAAGTCGTCGGGGATGGCGTGACCGTGACCGGCGTAGAACTGCTTGAGAAGGGTCTTGGATGCCTCCTTCTGCTGGTAGCGGAGCTGCTCGATGAGGCTCTCTGCCTGAACTTCCCCAAAACCGCTTACCTTGCTCAGGTCGAAGTCGGGTGTGATGGACTTGATGGTGTCGAGTTGATCGGGACGAATGGGAGCCTCTCCCGGCTGACGATCCGGTGTGCTGATGGTGACATTGATCCGGTTGTTCCTGATCCATGCCTCGGAGGGCGAGGGGATGCGAGGGTTACGGGCTGCGACGCGGGAGTGACTGTTGTGGATCTCGGTGTAGGAGAGACCAGTGCCAGGGATGCCAACCGTGGTGCGGCTCCCAGAGGTACCAACGGTGTAATTCGCACCCCGTCCACCTATACTCAGGGAGGTGCTCTTCTTCCCAAAGTTCCAGCGGACGCCAGGGAAGAGTTTGATCGATCTTCTGAACCTAAAGAATCCCATAAGAATAGGTAGATAGACTGTTAGGCTGTTAGACTATTAGGAGGGGACAGGGTTACGGCACCTGGATCCAAGTCGCGTGCCTTGACCCGGTCATGGATCAGTCCGTTGAGGACGGCCACCTGGGTGGGGGTGAGCATGTCGAGTTCGTCACCGAAGACGCTGCCAATTTTCTCGAGTAAGCTTTCGTAGTCGGGATGTTCGTTGATCGGGGTGGATGGTTTGGATGTGGAGATGCGTGATGTACTCATGACTTGTAGATTTCAATCGCAGTTCCCTCCCCCAGCTCATTAAGCCGATGCTGGAGGCAGGCGAGGGTGGAGAGGTCCGCAGCCTCGACGAAGGTCAGGTTGGAACCGGGTCGGTCTCCCTCGGTGAAGGAGAGGCGGCCAAGGGGGCTATCTGATACGGAGTGCGGATCGGGACAAAGTGGCAGGTCCTGAAGGTAGCGAAAGGCCGTGGCGGCAGGACTCTCCTGGAGTTCGTAATCCCAATCCATCCAGTTCGCGAGGGCATCCCCATCGATAGGTCCTTCAGGATCGATCTCGGGCTTTTCTCCAGGTTCGTATCCGTACTGGTCGCGGAACCATTTTCCGACTTCCTCGGTGTCGTTGGCATCGACTCCTCGGGAATCGAGCCATTCTTCCCACGTGGGCGGATCCGGTTCGGCGTATGGGTCTCCGTAGTGGAGGGTGAATTCCCCACTCTCATCGACGGCGTAGAGGGTGCCGGCAACCCTGCGAGGGGCAACGAGTAGGGGTTGCCGCTCCAAGAGGCAAGTCTCGCGAATGGCCCTCGCCACGGACGACGGGATCAGGATTGATCCCAAGGCCAGGCCCGAGAGAGTGAGGAAGTCGCGGCGTTTCATTGCTTGGGCAGGAAATAACTGGCATCCGTCACTGCCAGATCGGCAATCTGCTTGATGGGCTGATCGTGGAGGGATGCCTTCGCAGCTGATAGGTGGGATGGGGATGCGTAGCCCGCTAGACCCATGGTCAGGACAAGCGCGATAAGGAGGAAGGGTATGATACTGGCTTTCATGATCATGGTCTACTACTGGTATAGGACAGCGCATGTCCTATACCTTTGCTATTTAACTCACCCCCAAGTGCTTCTGAGCCTTGCCTCAAGGTAAAGACGAGACCCTTGATTCTCTGGGCGATCGCCATCTGCATCATGGAGTTCTTGCCTTTGGAGGATCTGCTCATAGCTGGGAGGATATGTTGGCCTTGGTCTTCTTCTTATCTTCGAGTCTGCGTGAGGCTCTCTCGACTAACTGATTCGTGAGGATTCCCAGTTCATTTCCATTGGTCAGTCGGGCGTAGACCTTCTCGTTGCATGCCCGATAAAAGGTCTTCTTGGGAGTCGATCCTTGATAGACGACCCATGCATAGCCATGTGAGTTCAGGCACAGGGTCGCCGATACCCAATGAGCGCTAAACTTTCGTCCTTTGTCGGAGAAATATTTGATCTTGTTGCAGATCCCATCTTCAAAGCTCGCACGCACCTCGACATGGTTGTCGTGGTAGATTTTGACCCCCGGGTCCTGTCCTGTTGTCGGCTTCCCTAGGCGCTCGGTCATTTTCGCTTCCGTCTGACCGAGGAAGACTCTGGTGCAGTCGGGGTAAAGTACGGATTCACCCGGTTGCCTTGGTGGCAATTCCCCCTTTCCTCTGTGAAGCCATCTCCTGAATTGGTCAGTGCTGACGATCATTGTCTCATTTTTGACAAGCGTCGCGGCCAGCTTGCAGTCTGGGGTGCGGCAACCAACTTCGTCGGGAGTTGAATCCCTCCTGACGATCCATGCCTGACCCCTAGAGTTCATGCTAAGGAGGCGGGAGGTCCAGCAATCGGTGAACTTCCGGCCTTCGTTTGCCTTGTACAGGAGGGAATCGCAGACCCCGTTGGCGTAGTGGACCTGTATCTTGATGCACCCATCGAAATAGTCTTTAAAGCCGTCTCGAAAGACAGCAGTCGGGTCCCCGTAGATCCTCGCGATCTTCGCCTCAGGGTCCCCAATCGTCGCGAACTCGTGGTCGGGAGCAAACAGGCACTCGGGCAATGCACTTGCAGAGAGTTCCTTGGCAGGATGATGCAGAGTCCTCCGATAGTACTCGTCAGTGACAACAAGGAGTTGGTTCCCCTTGCTGACGAAGGCATGATACTTACGATCCGTCGTGTGATAAACCTTCCGGCCAGAGGGTGAGCTGGCTTCAAGAACCCAGGGTGCGCCCTTAGAGTTGAGGGCTAGGGTGGAAGAGAGCCAAGGCTCGGTGATCTTCTTTTTGAAAGTGTAGTAGAAGAGAGCATCGGCATTGCCTCGATGGAAATGGGTCTGAACCTCATTGCCCTGGTCATGAAAGAGGGCGAACCCGTTCATGTACTGGGCAGTGGGTGGGCCAAGTTCCTTGGTGATTTGAGATGGAGTCTGGCCGAGCGCGGCCGTCTGGGATGCATCGGGAGATGTTCCGTACGGAGTGGCGCATCCCACCAGCATGGCGGCTAGTGTGATGATGATGATTTGGTGTGTATTCATGGATTTGTCATTTCATCCTGCCCTCCGGGGCTTTTCTTGGGGCGAGTTTTTGCCTCCCCCTTTGTGCTGTCAAACGGATGGGGTTGTGTGGTGGTCTCTGGATTCACCCATGCACGTTTCGACGGCTTGGGGCCGTTGGCGGGACGTTCGAGCTGAAGGTCCATCTCGGCATGGAAGATGGCATCCTCGGGTGTGTATCCGGCGTGGATGTGCTGCATGAAGGCGGGAATGTAGCGGTCGAGGGTGAAGACGCAGGCGCGGTAGAGTCGCTCGACCATCTTGACACTCAATTCGCCATCTCCGAGTGCATGGACTAGATGAAATCGAACCTCTCCATCGTTCATATCGATCTCGAATTTGCCATCAAGCATCCCGAAGTTCGCACGGGCAATGAGCTCTGCAACGAAGGATCGAAGTTCCTTGCGGATCCGGAAGGGGCAGCAGGCGATATACTCGAGATGTTCCAAGCCCCCGGTGATGCGGATCGAGAATCGGTAGTCTGCTTGAGCGGACCCAAGGGTGAAGCCAACGCGGTTCTCCTTGGCGTGAGGGAAGTAGTCCAAGCCTCTGCTCGCCAGGAATCCGGTGATGGCAGAGTAGGCAGGGGCTGTTTCGGGTATTTCAGACATGGGATTGAGGTATGGTCATGATCACTGAGGTCCGATCTCACCGATGTAGTGCTCTCTCCGTGCCGAGGTGCGGATGGCTATGCAGTCCCCGGACTGGGCGTGTCGCGCCACATCCTCCATGTTGCGGCAGAGGTAGACCTTTTTTTGACAGGTCTGGCAGAAGCGGATGTCGCTCTCGTCGGTCGGTTTGAGATTTTTCCAGAGCTTGGGGCACTGGAACCGGAAGGGGACGGGACAGTTGGCGATGGGGGTCATGGTAACTGGGTAGCCGAAGCCTCACCCCTCTAATCCTACCGCTGGCGGTTCCTTTGACTTGCGGGTGGATTCGCCGTGGGGATGATGAAGGTGGTATCTCCCATTTTCTGAATGTAGGTCGGCCCGCGATCCTGGTAGATGACGCCCGAGCCCTTGCCATCGGAGGTGACCCAGACATTCCGCCCATTGTCATTGATTTGCTGGGGGACGACGCCGGTGCTCTGGCCGCCGACGATCATGGCAGCGCCGACCGCCGCCATGGGATCGGGGTCGCAGTCCTGCGCTGAACAATTCATTGCAACTGCGAGGATGGCGATGGTGGCTAGAGTGGTGGTTATGACGTTCATGGCTTGGGTCTTCAAGGTTGGTTCTCCAATGCAATGTAAGCTTATAGAAAACAGTGAGCAACTTGTTTGGGTTGTAGGGGCGAGAGGTGCTGAAGCGGAGGCACGAGTTGTCGAGGAGTAAGTGGATGGATTGGTTTTCATTTCCAGAATCATCCCACACCAGGTAGGTCGTAGAGCGTCCTACCCCCCTAAAATGATCTGGGTTGCCCCAATAAGGGCTACTTCTTCGCTTTCCAGATTCCCAAGGCCTGCTGGTACTCTTTCTCAAGGTCCATTTCTGGATCCATCTCAGGAGCTACTTGCTTGAAGCCGGCATACAGAAGGCACATGAGCTGGAGTCCGCTCATGGCTTTCTGGGGAAGGCTCTTGAGACGGTATTTCTCCTCGGGCGAGGCGTAGTCGATTCCCTCCTCCCCCATGACGGCGATCTCAAGGACAATGTGCTTCACCTCGTCAGGTTGCATGGAACTGAATTGCTCAAGGGCATCCAGCATGTACATCACGCTGGCGGGTGCCTTGGCCTTGAGGAGATCGGGGTTGGTGGTTCCCTCTTTCTCCAGATTATCAAGGATCCCCTCAGGAGGAATGAATCCCCTGTCCTTCTTCCAATCGTACCAGTCACGGATGCCGAGGAACTCTCCGAAGGTGTCCACGAGGTCGTATTCAGCGCCTGGTGTCAGTTGTGCGCTCTTCTCCTTCCAGAGGGCGAAGAGCTTCTCGGTGTTCTGGAAATTAGGAAGTTTCCTGTAGGCGTCGGCGTAGGTGGTGGCCCTCTCGAAGAGCTCGTCCACAAAGAGGGCGAAGACTCCGTTGAGATGATCGTTGATCCTGAGCAGTGAGGCGGGGACCACCTTCCTGATTTCCGGATTCATGGTGAGCCGGATGGCGTTGTGGACGATGGAGACGAGCCCGCAGAACTGGGCATCGCGAAGCTCCGGATATTCCTTCCAGATGTGCCGCTCGATGATCATGTCGATGGGACAGTTGTAGAGGAAGAGGTTGGCGGTCGAGGCCAGTTCGTTGACCATGTGGGCCACCTCCTCGTCCCGGAATCCCTTCTTCTGAATGCTCCGGAGTCGGGCTTGAGCGCTTTGGCGGTATTCTCCCGTGTCTCCTCGGTCGTCATGAACCATCTGTTGGTTCCCTGATCTCTGGCATCGCTCTCCATGAAGAGGTGCATCAGCTCGTGGATGGCGTGATAGTTGCGCAGAAGCTGCGGGCAGTCACCCGAGCGCAGGGTGAGTAGGTGGTGATCGGCGTCGTGCTTCCACGCCATCTTGATCTGGCCGACGATCGTGCTGGCGAGTTCACCCTCGATGATCTTTACCGGGTAGCCCGAACGGGTCTCTCCTTCGGCACAGAGGCGTTTCAGAAGGGCGCCGGTCTCGGGGAGGCGGTTGTTGGCGATGATGTTCTGGACGTGGACGTAGGCCGATCGGGCCTTGGCAAAGACGATGTTGGTCCGGAAGTCCTGGAACTTACCGCTGGAGAACATCTCCATGAGGGCTTTGGCGGCATCTTCAAACCGCTCCATGCGGATGAGCCCCATGGCACGGCCGTAGTAGGCATTGGCAAAGGTGGGATCGCTGGCAATGGCCTCCCCGTAGGTTTTGAGAGCTTCCTCCAGTTTGCCCTGCTCCATGAGTGCGGTGGCGAGGGTGTTGAGAGCCCATGGGTCACCGGGCTTCAGCTCCAAGGCGCGTCGGACGAATCTGATGGCGGTCTCGTGGTCATCCTCCTTGGCATACTGGTTGGCGAGCACCACCAGGCTCCAAGCGTCGTCGGGGAAAAGTCGGAGTGACTCGATCAGAGAGTCCTTGGCCTCGTCGTTATCTCCCGTCTCCACGCAGATCATGGCCAGATCGCGGCGGGCACTCGGATGAACGGGATCCAGCTCCAAGACACGCCGATAGATATCCCTGGCCTTCCCGTACTCTCCCTGTCTGGCCCTCTGGGCGGCCTTTTCAGCCAGACGGGCAGCCTCTGCCTTCTCTGAGGCTTTGGTTTCAGGAATGGTGATGGAGACCTTCTCGCCATCGAGGCCGAATGTCGTGCCCTCGGGGAGATAGTCGAAAACCGAGGCCAGACGCTTCTGGAGCTCTTCACCGGACAGCTTGGACACACCACTCCCATTGGGAAGGAGTTCAATGGCAGTGAGTGTGGTGAGGAAGGTCATGCGGGACGGAGAAAAGGGAAGTTATCCACTGGCCCATGGTTCAGACGAGCAGGAATAGGTTGCAACGGTGTATTGTTTTGTACTACTATCCTTACCATGCCAAAAAGACGCGACGGGATCATGACAGTCCGCATTCCCACGGACGAAAAAGACGTACTCCAAGCCATTGCCGACAAAGCCGATGTCACCCTGAGTGATGTGGTGGTGAGGGCCGTGAGGGACTTCATTGAGGCCAATCCGACTCCGACTAAGGGGAAGAAGAAGTAGCGGCAATCAAGATGGCCAGGGGATCAATGCAGGTGAGAGGCAGATGCATCTCATGCCGGCAGGGTAACGTCCCTTGTCATAGGGCACCCAGGCCCAAAAATACACCCCGCCAAGCACGTGCGAATGAGTGTGGAAGGAATCAATCACCAATGGAATGGACACCCTTGGACTCAGGCAAATTCCTTTGAGCTGGGTCTTAGTATTGGTCTTACCCGACCAATCCCAAAACCCTAACCCCTTTAAAATCAAGGGGGTGGAGGCGAGGGGAGTCGAACCCCTGTCCCCGAACCGCATCAGACGTCCGTCCACATGCTTGACCTCACTTGAGATTTAAGGGGTCGGCCACGGTGAGGCACGCTGCTTTCCCCCGATCGTCCACGGAATCGAGTCACTCCCCGGCGCGGTCGAACCGCCAGGGAGCCAGCCTGCTGGCGTCGCCTTCACACCCAGCAGGCGTCGGTGTGTCGGCGTCGCGGACTTTAGGCCGCGAGAGCTAGATCTTCGTAATCTGCGTTTGTTTGTTTGATCCGATTTTTTACGAGGCCAACGAATCATCCTCGGCATGCAGGACGCGCAATGTGCTTCGGGTCGAAACCAGTGCGCCCCCCTACGATTTTCAATCTGAATCAGGTTGCGACCGCGCGCAAGGGTGAATCCTCATCCCCCCGTGGCTTTCAGTTGCTCCATGAAGTCACCCCTCAGTTTCCGCAGGGTCGCATGGAGGGGCATCGCCAGTTCCGGATCGAGGGCAAGGATGCCGGCCGCCGCGGTGGCCGCCTCATTGATCAGGTCGGCATCGCGGAGAAGATCGGCAACGCGGAGGGGGGGGAGGCCGCTTTGGGCGGTTCCCAGGATATCACCTGCTCCACGCAGACGGAGATCCTCCTCGGCGATCACGAAGCCATCGTTGCTCTTCTCCAGAATCCGCAGGCGTTCCATGGCTTCCGGATTTCCACTCCCCTCGATCAGGACGCAGGTGGAGGTATGGGAGCCCCGGCCGATGCGTCCTCGGAGTTGGTGGAGTTGGGCGAGTCCGAAGCGCTCGGCGTTCTCCACAAGAAGGAAGGTGGCGTTGGGGATGTCGACACCGACCTCGATGACCGAGGTGGTGACGAGAACTTGGGTTTTTCCCGAACGGAAGGCTTCCATGACGGATTCCTTCTCGACGCTGGTCATCCGCCCATGGAGCAGGGCGCAGGAGAACGGTGAGAGGCGTTCCTTCCAGAGCTCGATCTCCGCTTCGGCGGCCTTTGCCGCGAGCTTTTCCGACTCCTCGATCAGCGGGTAGACGACAAAGGCCTGCCTCCCTTTTTGGAGTTGTTCCCTGAGGTAGGCGATGATCTCGGGAAGCTTTCCAGAGCCGCGGGCGGCGGTGCGAAGGGTGCCTCTGCCGGAGGGGCTCTCGTCGATGATCGAGAGATCGAGGTCTCCGTAAAGGGTTTGGGTCAGCGTGCGGGGGATCGGCGTTGCGGTCATCACAAGCACGTCGGGAGCCGATGCCAGGGCGGCCAGACGCGTCCGCTGGAGGACTCCGAACTTGTGCTGCTCGTCGATCACGACCAGACCGGTTCCGCTCAGGGCCGCTTCATCATGGAGAAGGGCATGGGTGCCGATCACTGCGGAGGGTTTTTCCAGGATTGAGGACGATGGGATCGTTTTTCCACTCCTTGTTCCGGTGAGAAGGCGTACGCCGATACCCAGCGGCTCGAACCACCGCCGGAAGTTCCGGAAGTGCTGATCCGCGAGTATCTGGGTCGGCGCCATCAGGACCGCGCGATGTCCCGACTCGATCGCCAGAAGCATCGCCGACGCAGCCACCACGGTCTTCCCCGAACCGACATCACCCTGCAGGAGACGGTGCATCCGGTGCTCGTTGCCCATGTCGTTCCGGATCGCCTCCAGGGAATTGAGTTGGGGGGATGTGAGGGTGAAAGGCAGATTTCCGAGGAAGGTCTTCAGGAGCTTTCCCCGGCTCTTTTTAGCCGCACCGCGCGGTTGGCGGGCCTCGTTGCGCCTGAGGGTCACGAGCGTCTGCACACCGAGGAGTTCGCGGAGGGCAAGTTCCCTGCGGGCAGGTTCCAGCTCTTCGGGTTCCGACGGAAAATGAATGGTCCTGATGGCCTGCGACCAGTTTGAATGTCTCTGTGGCAGGGGGTCGGTCCATCCTCTCCAGTCCGTCTCGGCAAGGGCGCGGTGGATCAGTCCCCTGATCACCCTGACGCTGATTCCCTCCCCGGCGGGATGAACCGGGACGATGCGGTCGAGGTGGATGCTCTGTTTGTCCTCCTCCGTGACGAGCTCAAACTCCGGATGCTCCATGCAGAGACGCTTTCCGCGAAGGCGGACATTTCCGTGGACGATCAGGCGCATTCCGGTGATGACCGTCTTCTGGACATGGAAGAGGTTGAACCAGCGTAGCGTGATTTTTGATGTCAGCGGTGATCCCGGAGTTTCCTCGATTTCAGCCTCGAAGCTGCGCATCCGGCCGAAGCGTCGGAATACGGTCTTGCCGACCGTCCCGCTGAGACAGAAGGATCGATCGCTTTCCGAGTCCGGGAAATGATCGAAGCGTCTGCGATCCTCGTGACGCCTGGGGTAATGCTCCAGCAAACCGCGCAGTGTGGTGATGCCCAACTTACCGAGCGCCGTGAGTTGCGGACGCCTGATCCATCCGAGTCGCTCCAGTGGAGTCTCAGGATCGTGAGGTGGGTTGGCTGGAGAAATCTTTTTTTGTTTCTTCGCTGTTTTTGAAGAGGGAATCTTCTTTGCTGTGGAACACTCCTGATTTTTCGCGGAATCACCAACCTGGGAATTATTCATCAGGAAATCAGGAAGTCAGGAAAGGAACTGGGTATAAGATTGGTAATTTCCGCTCTATTCTTGATTTCCTGAGTTCCTGATTTTTTTCGGCTTCACGAATTCACAAGCTGTTCCTCATGCCGCATCCGCAACGGAACTTCGGACTGCAATGATCTGGATCTGTGCCTCGTCGCGACCCTGCCAGGTATTGCGGTTCACGGTATAGGCGACATCCCATGGGGGGCGGGGAAGGGAGTCGATGGAGGCGTTGAACCAGATCGCCTGAGCCCGGCGGCCCGCGCTGCGGAGTTCCAGTCTCAGGTGTTTCTCCTTGAGCACCTTCGGAGGCGCGGAAGGGGAGACGCCGCGTGAGAAGAGGAGCGGTTGGGCATTGGAGGTGCCGAACGGGGCGAGGCGTTCCTGCGTGCCGAGCCACTCCTCATCGGCAAGGGCGAGGTCGAGTTCCGCATCGAGGCGAAGCCGCGGCACCAGATCCTCCTCACTGATAAGTTCCCGGGTGGCCGCCTCGAACCGTTCCCGCAGCTCTTCGAGACGGGATTCCCGGAGGCTCAGTCCGGCTGCCATGTCGTGGCCACCGAAGGTGTCGAGCACTCCGGAGCAACGACCAAGCGCCTCGACGAGAGGGAGCCCCTCGATGCTGCGACCGCTTCCCTTGCCTGCTCCGTTCGCGTCGAAGCCGATGATCAGGGTCGGCCGGTGCCAGCGCCTCGAGACACGCGAGGCGACGATGCCGACCACCCCCTGGTGCCAGTCGCGCATTCCCGCCACGATCGAGGCATGGCGTTCGGGGTCGAAATGCGCCCCGACCCACTCCTCTGCCTGGAGCGTGACATCACGCTCGACGGCCTGGCGTTCACGGTTCTGGTTGTCGAGATGCGCGGCGATCCGTCCGGCCTCCTCCGGGTGATCCGTGAGCAGGAGGGAGAGGGCTTCGGCGGCGCTTCCAAGTCGGCCCGCGGCGTTGATCCTGGGGCCGATCTTGAAGCCGATATCCGAGGGATCGTAGGGTGACGTGGCGCCTGAGACATGCAGCAGGGCATGAAGTCCCGGCCAGCGGGATCGTTCCAGTTGGCGGAGTCCGGCCCGGACGAAAATGCGGTTCTCTCCGAGCAGGGGGACGATGTCGGCCACGGTTCCGAGCGCCACGAGATCGAGATACTCCCTAAGATCAAGTCCCTCAACAGGGCAGGCTTTCTGCATGGCATGGCAGAGCTTGAAGACGATCCCGGCACTGCAGAGATAATGGAAATCGGCGCCGAGCTTCGGATTCACGAGTGCATCGCAGAGTCCGGAGGCGTTCTCCGCATCGGGCTCATGATGGTCGAGGATCACCAGATCGCACCCGGCCTTGCGGAGGTGCATGGCTTCGGTGCGCGAGTTGGTTCCGCAGTCGACGGCCACAACGAGGCCCGGGAGCGTTTCCCGGAGGCAGCGTGCCACGCCTGCCTGGCTCAGTCCGTATCCCTCGGCGGCTCTGTCGGGGATGAAGCACTCCACGATCCCTCCGGCGGCGCGGAGGTAGCGGCAGAGGATCGTGAGGGAGGAGACGCCGTCGACATCGTAGTCGCCATAAAGGGTGATCCGTTCCTTTGAGGCGACTGCCTCGATCAGGCGCTCTGCGGCGGCGCGGATGCCTGGGATTTCCTCGGGAGGTCTCAGCGTGGCGAGACGCGGGTCGAGGAAAAGGGTTGCCTCCTCGGCGGTCGAGAATCCCCGTGCCGCAAGCAGGGTAGCCACCACTGCCGGAACCCCAAGTTCGGAGGCCAGGAGTCTGATGCCGGCATCATCCGGGGAGGAGGGGAGGATCCAACGGCGTTGCATCCGCGGATCCTAGTCTGGAAAAACCTCCGTGGCAATTTTCACGGGGGGGATTTCATCAGCGGTTCCCCAACAGCCCGCCCGTCACATCGACCCTTGTGCAATTTCGGGCATCACTCCTTGCCCATCTGGCTGAGCACGATGTGAACCGGCCGGCTCGAGACCTTGAGCGTTCCCCGAAGCGGCGAGGAGAGCTCGCTGATCAGAAAAACGGCGATGGCGATGCAGGCGGCGCAGCAGAAGAGAACGAAGGTGACAGTGGTGTTCCTCGGCGCATACACCGCGTAGATGAGCGTGATGAAGGTGATGAAAAGAACCGGGATCACCAGGAGGAGGAATGAGATTCCGCCCCCGAGCACCACTTCCTGGAGCATCCAGCGTTTTTGGATGATGTCGTCCATCAGGCGCATGGCATCATTCTGAATATGCTCTTGGTTGGCATTGCCCGGCTTAAGGAATGAGGTCCGGTTGTAAACGCCCTCGAGGTCCATCTTGGTGGCGGCCCTTTCGAAAAGAGCGGCCGCCTCGCCCTGTAAGGTCTCTTCGGGCCAGATGATCCAAAGCATTTTTTCAGCCGAGTCACGCAGTTGCTGCCTGATCGGCGCGGCCTCCCCGCCGTAGTTGGCCAACAACCGGTCCGCGTGCTCGTAACTCGCGCACATTTCGTTGAGGAGGCCCCCTGCTTGGTCATAGGTTCCCTTGCTGGATGAGACCAGGAGGCCCAGGATGAGCGCGGCGAGGGTGCCTATGAGACCGGCACCCAAGTGGACGACCCCCTTGGAATGTTCGGAGAGATGGTGCGCGGGGAGAAGTCTTTGGATCACAAACCCGGCCAGGGCTGCCCCGAAGATCAGGGCGAAGGTGAGGAGGGCGATTTGCTGGGAGTTCATCTGGAAGCGAAGAGAATCAAAGCTGGCCGCTCGAGTAGGTGAGGGTCGCCAGGCTTGCCGCGATCGCCTCGTCGGACTTGGCGTGGAGTGCCATCGCCTGCGCCAGCGAACTCCGGGCCGTCAGGACGTCCTGAATAGAAGTGCGCCCGAGGTTGAAGCTCTCGAAGAGCGCATCGTAAGAGGCCTTGCTGGCCGCCACCAACTGCTCGGCCGATTCCCTGCGGGCGATCGCCGTCTTGGCGTTGGTGTAGGAGCGCCACACCTCGGCGATCGCGTGATCGCGGGCCTGGATGATCGCGTCGTTGGCGGCGCGCCAGGAGGATTCGGCCTGTTTGATCTTGTTCCTGTCGATGCCACCGTCAAAGGCCGGCCATTCCACGTTCACGGAGCCGCCGTAGTTCTGGAACTGGAGGCCGACATCCCGGAATTCGGCACCGTTGAGGGTTGTGTTGAATTGCTGGAAGCTCTGGGCGGCCTTGAGCGAAAACTTGGGAAGGGGATTGGCCTTGGCGGAGCGAAGGTTCTGCTCCGCCGCCTGGGCCTGGGCGACCTTGGCCAACAGGTCCGGTTTTTTGGCAAGCGCCGCCTGCACGAAGTGATCGAGTGGTTCCTGGAGGCGTCTCCCCATTTTGGAGAAATCGTAGGGTGCCACCTTGAGGCCGCACTCGGGCCGGGCCCCGATCACCTCGATAAGATTGAGGCGATCCACCTCCCAGTTGGAGCGGGCGTTGATCAGATCGAAATCGGCCTGGGCCTTGGACTGTTTTGCCTGCAGGAGAACGGGCTCGGTGATCAATCCCTGGTCGTATTTGCCCTGAGTCGCCTCCAGCACCTGATCGGCCGATTTTGCCGAGATCTCGGCCGATTCGATGAGCCTCCGGTCGGTCTCGAGGCTGTAGTAGGCCTTGGTCACCTGGAAGGTGACCTGCTGGTGAGTGGCGTTGAAGGAAAGGTTGGAGGCTGTCTGGGTGCGCTTGGCCGCCTTCGTGTTGGCGATGCGTTGGCCGAAGTCAAAAAGGGTGTAGCGCAGGTTGACCCCCGCGCTGAGCGACGTGTAGTTGCCGCTGGCTTGGTCATTGAAATTGACCGGAACGGCGATGCCGGACTGGCTTCTGGCGCCGGTGAGATCCTGGGTCCAGAAGCCTCCGCCGTAGCTGCTCTGCACGGTCAGCATCGGATAGAACTGGGCCTCGGTCATTCCGGTCGAGGCGGCGGCCTGGACGGCGTTCTCCCATGAAATCCGGGTGGAGGGATTGTGTCGCTGGGCCAGATCGACGAGTTCCGGGAGAGTGTAGGCTTTGTTGGGATCGACGAAGTTCCTGTCATGGAGTTTCGCAAACTGCTCCATCTGGCTGCTCATCTCCGCGGAGGAGGGAATCACCGCTTGCGTCTCCTTGGAGGCGGGAATCGAAGGGGATCCGGCCTTATCCTTCGCATGCGCTCCGCTTCCCCAGAGGACGGGGAGGCAGACCATGCATGCAGTCAGGACGAGTCGCGGATTTTTCATCAAAAAACGAGCTAAATAAGATCCGTTTGTGCTGTCGAGATCCGATTCCCCTTGCTGGTCATTCCTTTATCTCCTTACTTTTTGGCTCCATGAAAAGGAGACCTCATCTTTTGCTGCCCGTGGGATCTCTCCTTGCGTTGCCGGGTTGCTCCTGTATCCAGGAAATTGGGGGCGCTTATTTCCCCGCATGGTTGCTCTCCATTCTGATCGGATGGTTTCTTGCCGCGATCGTTCGCCTCATCCTCATCAGGGTCGGCATTGACGGATGGATCCGTCCCCGCTCGATCGGTTATCCTGCGCTGTTGGTCTTCTTCACCCTGCTGATCTACCTGATCTTTTTCACCCATTGAACGCCATGACCACCCAAGAACAATCCAACCCCACCGGACTGGCCGAGGATCCCTCGGCGCAGCATCCCCGGAAGGCGCAGCTGGGTGCCGTGATCGGGTGGGGATTCGTGATCCTGGCGATCATCGCCTCGGTGATCACCTACGCATGGAACTCTCGCAATCCCCGCTGCAACAACGGCGTGCTCGTGGCCGACATGATCGGGATTGCCCCCCGGGTGTCGGGGCCGATCAAGGAACTCCCGATCAAGGATAACCAATTCGTTCACAGGGGGGACCTGCTATTCGAGATCGATCCGGCTCCCTACGAGATCGCCGTGCAATCGGCAAAAGCCAACCTCGCCATGGCCGAGGGCGCTCTGAAGAACGCCGGATTGCAGATCGCCGCGCAGGAGGATCAGGCGAAGGCGGCGCAGGCCTCGCTCGATCAGGCGCAGGCCAAGCTGGCCACGGCCAAGGATAATTACGACCGCATTGCCCCGCTGCTCGCGAAGCACTATGCCAGTGCCCAGGACGTGAGCGATGCCAAGAACACGATGCAGTCCGCCCAAGCGGGGGTCGCCGCCTCGCAGGCGCAGTTGCTCTCGGCTCAATCCTCCGTGCTCAGCATCGCCGAGGCGCAGGCCAAGCGTGACGCCGCCGCCGCGAATCTCGCCCAGGCGGAGCTGAACCTGAAGTACTGCACCGTGAAGGCCCCCTTCGATGCCCTGATCTCGCAGATGTCGATCTCCCGGGGAGCGTTTACCTCCGAGGGGCAGCAGGTCTTCACGCTGATCGACATCCATTCCTGGTGGGTCTGCGAGCCGTACCGAGAGGGCCAGATCCAGAAGATGAAGGTGGGCGATCCCGCGACCGTAGAGTTAAAAACCGCCGCGGGGAAATTCTTCAAGGGAACGGTGGAGAGCATCGGATGGGGGGCGACCCCCCAGGCCCTGCAGAAGAGCATCCTTCCGGTCATCCCCCAGGCGCTGGATTGGGTCCAGTTGGAACAGCGCTTCCCGGTCAGGATCAAACTTGCCGATGACGTCCCGCCGGAAATCCTTCGCATCGGGACCACGACCGCCGCGACTGTCCACACGGGTCGCTGACTCGCATGGGATCCCCATCCGGCACGATGCCCCAGCCGGGGAGGGGGGGCTTCACCCTCGCCGGGTTTTTCCGGCAAGTCCTGGAGGAGTTGAGGCCAACGCCTGACCGGTTCGGCGGGACGATGCGGATTGTGCTGGCCTGTCTGTTGGTCTGGGTCATCGTCCTGACCTTCCGCAATCCCATGGCGGATCTGGCCGTTTTGATGGTCTTCGTCTTTCTCCAGAGGAACAAAATGATGACCCGTTTTGTCGCCGTCCTTGCGATTGTTGCCCTGATCATTTCGTCCCTCTGGATTTTCGGGATCGCCTACCTCTCGTGGAATATCAACTGGCTCAGGGTTCTCCTCTGGGGGGTCATGTTCTGGATCAACTATTATTTCATGAGCAGGCTCCCGAAGGTGAACGTCATCTTCATGCTACCGATCAGCTTCGCGGCGGTCTTCTGTTTCAGCTTCGATCAGGATCCCAATCCCAATTATCTCATCAGCCAACTTGGATGGCTCTGGTGCGCCATAGGACTAACGATCATGGGATCGTTCCTGGTCGAGTATTTTTTCGGCGCACCCAGCGCTCTGGATCTGCTCAGGTCAGAAGTACGGAGGGGACTGGACCGCATCGAGATCCATTGTCTGAAAAGAGCCGGGGGACAACTCTCCCCGCTCGAGCTCGGGGTGAACACGGGTGTTGCTCTGGATCAGGCCAAAATGATCCAGAAGTTCGGAGGCCTGACCCCGTTGCAGAGGGAGAATTGCACCCGGATCGTCTTGGCACTCGGTGAGATCGACCGGGTTGCCTTCGAGGGGAATCTCTCCATTCCACCCAGTGCCTCTGATCGGGCTGATTGGCATCACGTTGCACGGCGCCTGGATCGACTCAAGAAGCGTCTGTTGCAAGGGGAGGAGTGGCATCGCGCGCAGAATGCGGATGGTGAAATTCCCAACGCCCATTCCTTCGGTAACGCACGACTGGCCGAAGCCATGAAGGAGTTGATGGATGCCGAGGCCTGCCTCGATTCCAAGGGAGAGGGGCGCGGAGTTCCGTCAAAAAAAATGCCCGAGGCGCCCGCCCCGGCTGAAAGGAAAGATTTCACCGATGCGGAATTCGCCACCAGGGCGACTATTGCCACCATGGCCTGCTACATGTTTGCCAGCATGACCGACTGGAGCGGCATTCATACCTGCATGATCACCTGCGCGGTCTCGGCCATGAACAATGTCGATTCGCAGGTCTTCAAGCAGCGGCTTCGCATCATCGGTGCCTCGATCGGAGGACTGATGGGATTCCTTGCCATGTTCCTGATCCCCCACATGGACAATCTCATGGGAGTCCTGCTCATCATGGCTCTCGGAACCGGGATCAGCGCCTGGGTCTGCATGGGGCGGGTGAAATATTCCTACATCGGCGTGCAGATGGGGCTGGCATTCGTGATGCTTGTCGCTCAAGACCCCCACGCCACCACCGAGTTCACCGTGATCCGGGATCGTCTTTTCGGGATCCTGGTGGGCCTTTTTGCCATGCGCTACGCCTTCATCTGGTGGACGCCCAAATACATCCGGGGAATCGAGCATGCCTCCGCTCCGCGCCTCAGTCCGATCTGAGTGCAACGCTTCCCCCTTGTCTTGGGGCGCGGGAAAACTAGAGTTTTCCCATGCGCGTAGGACTTGCCACGGATCACGGAGGTTTTGAACTCAAGGAAGAGCTGGTTGCCCAACTCAAGGCGGCTGGCCACGAGGTCGTCGACTTCGGCGCACACAGCCTGACCCCTGACGACGATTATCCCGATTATGTCACGCCGCTTGCCAAGGCTGTTGTTGCTGGTGACGTGGAGCGCGGCATTGCCATCTGCGGCAGCGGGGTGGGGGCCTCGGTCTGCGCGAACAAAACCAAGGGCATCCGCGCCTGCCTGATCCATGATCATTTTTCAGCCAAACAGGGAGTGGAGGACGATCACATGAACATCCTCTGCATGGGCGGCCGCACCGTCGGGGCCTGCGTCGCCTGGGATCTGGTGGAGACCTTTCTCAATTCCCGATACAGCCAGGAGCCTCGCCATCTCAGGAGACTTGGCAAGGTCGCCCTGCTTGACGCCCGGACTTCTTGAGCCGTTCTTCACCCATGGACGGGATGGTTTCCGATGCGCGGTGGATTGCCTGCCCCAACTGCGAGGCTCCGTGCCTGGAGCGGGAACCCTCGGCGGGTCAGGAACTGCGTTGCTCCCGGTGTGGCACGACGGTTCTGGAACACATTGGCAAGAAGACCCTGCAACCCTCCATGGCGCTCTCAATCGCGGGGCTCTTCGCGCTCCTGCTGGCCAACACGAACCCCGTCCTGAGTTTCGACGTCGCCGGCAGGGTCCAGTCGGAGTACATCATCACCGGGGTGGATGAACTCATCAATCAGGGATACTGGCCCATCGCGATCCTGGTTTTTCTGGCCGGGATCCTCGCGCCGGCGCTTCATCTCGGCTCGGTGGCCTATGTCTCCACAGCCTGCTGCCTGAAGATCCCCTTTCCCTTTATCTCCGTGGCGTTGAGGGTTTCGGAGCTTGCCGAGCCATGGAACCTGATGCCGGTCTATTCGATCGCGACCGTGGTCTCGGTGGTGAAGCTCCGGATGCTCGGCGCGGTGGAATGGGAGTTCGGCGCCCGATGGGTCCTTGGCGTCGCCCTCTTCTCCCTGTTTGCACAGCAGACATTCAACCGGAGGCTCGTGAAGGCGCGGTTGGAAAACATGGGGGTGGCCCCTTGAAGATGTCCGACCGCTTCCGTCTGGAGATCGCCCGTGCCCTCGTTGTCACGGGCGCCCTGCTCTATATCCCCTCCAATGTCCTCCCGGTGATGACGATGACCATCGTCGGGAAGTCGGAGCCCCTGACCGTGCTGGGAGGGGTCAGGGAACTGTGGGACTCGAATCTGCCGCTCATCGCCGCGGTGGTCTTCCTGGCAAGCTTCGTCGTTCCCTTCCTGAAGCTCGCCACGCTTGGCTGGATCCTTTTCCTTCACGGCACCGACAGGCACCGTGCCCGCAGGAACTCGCTGCACGCCATCGTCCACCGCATCGGCAGTTGGTCGATGATCGATATTTTCCTGCTCTCGGTTCTGGCTGCGGTGGGGCAGCTTGGGGCGCTGGCCAGTGTCACTGCGGAACCTGGTGCGATCTTCTTCTGCATCGTGATGGTCAGTTGCCTGCTTGCGGCGGAAATTTACAAGCCGCGCCTGATCTGGGAGACTACGGAGACGTGAACATGACGAATAAACCCTCCCGCAACACCGATGACCACGGCGTCATCGCACCCCGGCGCGGATTCCGCCTCTCGTGGGTCTGGCTTTTCCCGCTCATGGCGGCCTTTGCGGCGAGCGTGATGTTTTACAGGAACTGGCGGGAGGACGGGCCCACGGTCTATGTCCAGTTTGACTCGGCTCCGGGGATGAAGCCCGAGAAGACGCTTCTCTTCTACCGTGGAGTGGTTGCGGGAAGGGTGACCGGGGTTCAGCTCGACAAGAGCCTCGACAAGGCCCTGGTCAAAGTGCGTCTCAAGAAATACGCCGAGGATCTTGCCCGCGAGGGGACGCTTTTCTGGATCGATCAGCCGGTCTTCAATCTCGCCAAGCCCTCGGGCATCCAGTCCCTCATCGAGGGGAACTCCCTTCAGGCCAAGAAGGGTGGAGGGGAGCCGGCCTATTATTTCGTGGGCAGTGACGAGGTTCCCCTCGATCCCCTTGAGGGGGATCCCCTGACCATCAGGCTGACATCAGCCAAGAACCCTTTCGTGGAGAGAGGATCCGAAGTGAACTGCAGGGGGGTCACCGTGGGTCTGGTGAGAAAGAAGGGGATCGACGAGCGGGGCAATCCCTATCTGGATGTCGCCGTCGCAAAGCGCTACGCCCCGCTGATCCGCTCGAACGCCCGCTTCTGGATCATTCCCCCGTTCACGATGAAGATGGGATCCGGCATTTTCGAACTCGATGTCGATTCCGTGAAGAACTTGCTGCTGGGCGGCATCGCAATGGATTATTTTGGAACCGATCAGGGGACTCCGGTCAGCGAGGGACACCAGTTTGCCCTTCATACCGACGAGGAGTCCGCAATGGCCGTTTCGCCTCCCTTCGTCCTCGAGTTCAAAAATGCCCAAGGGATCCGCGAGGGGATGACCCAACTCCGTTACCTTGGCGTGCCCGTCGGGCTTGTGGAGAAGGTGACACCCTCCTCCGGAAAAGTCCTCATCACCGCCAGGTTGCGCTCGGGGTATGATTCGTTACGCCGCAAGGGAGCGGTCTTTTCCATCGTCAAGCCCCAGTTTGAGCTCCAGAAAGTGAGCGGTCTGGAGACCATCGTCAGCGGCATTTACATCGACTGCATCCCGGGACCGGCGGGGGCGGTAGCGGACGACCGCTTTGCCGGAACCAACCAGGAGGATGCCGACCTGATCGAATACGAGCAGGGTGGCTTTGAGGTGACCCTCCGCTCCCCGGCCACCAAGATCAGTGCGGGGACTCCCGTTGTCTTCCGCGGTGTGCGTGTGGGCAAGATCACCCGCAAGGAACTCGACAAGGGGGGCTCCGGCGTGACCCTGACCGCATCGATCAGGCAAGAGCATGCTTCCCTGCTCCGCGAAAACACCCGTTTCTGGAATGCCGGCGGGGTCAAGATCTCCGGCGGCCTCATCCAACTCAACGTGCAGGCATCGGCCCTTGAATCGCGAGCTCTGGGCGGCATCGAGTTCGCCACTCCGGAGGGGGCCGCCTCGGGCGATAGAGTGAAGGAGGGGCACCTTTACGATCTCTACGACTCGCCGAAGAAGGACTGGCTCCAATGGCTTCCATCCCCTCCCAAACCGGCCGGGGAGACGCCGAAAAAAACACGTTGATCCGGAGGGTCGGAGGGATTCCGGATCAGCGGGTCTTTTGCCTTTCGACAAGGCATACCCTAATGCGTAGTAAGGAATGTTTGCCATGAAAACGCCCATCGACAACGGATCCGGCATGGTGCAGCGGCATGTCGTCATCACTGCTCGAAGCGTGATCACGGGGGGGCTTTGCTCGGTTGAGGATCTCTGGGGGGCGGTGATGGCCGAGACGAGACTCCCCGATGAGCTTCCCGAACTGGAAACGCTCGCCGGGCTTGCCCGTCTTGATGCCCCCGATGCATCGATCCTTTCCCGGCATCAGCTTCTTGCCCTGGCGGTGACCGAGCGAGCCTGGAGCGAGGCGGGGCTTTCGTCGCACAGGAACCGGTTGAGAGGCGAGGGGATCAAGCATCGCCTGCCCCGTATCGGCTGCGTCAGCGGTTCCTCGACCGGCGGGCTCGCCGCCATGGAGGAAGAGAGGGCGAATCAGGAAAACCGCGTGTCACCCTATTCCCTGACGCGATGGAGGGGGAACTCCCTGGGAGCCGTTGTCTCGATCCGCCACGGACTGGGTGGTGCCGAGTTTTCCCTGAACGCAGCCTCCGCGACCGGGGCGCAGGCCATCTCTCTGGCAGGCATGCTGATCCGCAGCGGTGTGCTGGATGCGGCCGTGGTCGTGGTGGCGGAACCGATGGCCACCCCGCGGCTGCGCGAGTCGATGAACCGCAGCGGAAGCGTGAGCAGGAATCCCGAGAACGGACCCCTCTCGGCAGGTAGGAGCGGGATGCGCCCGGTCGAGGGTGCGGCCTGCCTGATCCTTGAGTCGCAGGAACACGCGTCGCGTCGCGGTGCCCGGATCCTTGCGCGCTGGCTGGGAGGGGGGTGCGAAGCCGAGGCCCATCACCTGCTGGCCCCCGAACCGAATGCCGTGGCCCTGCGGGGCGTGATCGCGGGGATCGACTCTTCCGGAGTCATTCCCGGAGGAGTCGATCGCGTCGACTGGGTCTCTCTCCATGCAACCGGGACGCCCCGCTTTGACTCAGTGGAGGCCGCCTGCATCAGGAGCAGTTTCGGAGGGAAGCCCCCCTGGATCAGCGCCTTCAAACGGATCACGGGACACGCTTTGGGTGCCTCGGGCTTGATCGAGGCGCTTCTGCTCGTCGAGGGGTTGCTGAGGGGTGAGGTGCCGCCATGGCCGCGGGAGATCGATCCCTCGTTGGGACTTGTCGCTCCCGCCACCGCCCCGAAACCGGTCGTGGCGCTCCAGATCGGTCAGGGAATGGGCGGTGTGGTTGCCGTCAATGCCTTTGCCGGAGAGGAGTAGGGCCGCGTGACGCGGGTTATGGGCATGGGGGAGACAGCGTTTGCAAAAGCCGTTTTGCTGTGGCATAGGTTGCGACATGAAATCCGCCCGTTTCCCTTTGCGCGTAGTCTGCGCTGGCGGCCCGCCTCTTCTTGCTCTCTAATTCCCCAGCCACTGGCAGGCACGGATTTGGGAACCGGCATGCCGGGAACACGCCTTATGAACAACGACCGAGTTCTGATTTTTGACACAACCTTACGAGATGGCGAGCAGTGCCCCGGCGCCTCCATGAACCTGCGCGAGAAGCTGGAGATCGCCCGCCAGCTTGCGCGCCTTCAGGTCGACATCATCGAGGCCGGATTCCCCGTCATCAGCGATGGCGACTTCGAGGCCGTCCAGACGATTGCCCGCGAGATCTCAGGCCCTGTCATTGCCGGCTTGGCCCGCTGTGTTCCCAAGGACATCGAGGCAGCCGGCCGCGCCCTGCTCCCTGCCGGCGACCGCGCCCGTATTCACGTCTTCCTTGCCACCTCCAAGATCCACCGCGAGCACAAGCTCAAGAAGGCCAACGAGGAGATTCTGCGTCTTGCCGCCGAAGGGGTCCGCCAAGCCAAGGCCTTCACCGCCGATGTCGAGTTCTCACCCGAGGATGCTTCGCGCACCGAGCCTGAGTTCCTGGCGGAGGTCGTGCAGGCCGCGATCGAGGCGGGTGCGACTACGGTGAACATCCCTGACACCGTCGGCTACGCGATGCCGCAGCAATACGCCGACCTGATCACCTACCTTCGCAGGCATGTCCGAGACATCAACAAGGCGGTCATCAGCGTCCATTGCCACGACGATCTCGGGATGGCCGTCGCCAACTCCTTGGCTGCCGTTCAGGCCGGGGCCCGGCAGATCGAGGGGACTTTCAACGGCATCGGTGAGCGCGCCGGTAATGCCGCCCTGGAGGAGGTCGTCATGGCGATCAAGACCCGTCCCGATGTCTTTGCCGGACTCTCCACCGGGATCGCCACCAAGGAGATCCTCAAGACATCCCGACTGATCAGCCGCCTGAGCGGTCTGCAGGTCGCCCGGAGCAAGGCGATCATCGGCGAGAATGCCTTCGCTCACGGCTCCGGCATCCATCAGGATGGCATCCTCAAGATGCGCGAGACCTACGAGATCATGGATCCCCGCGACGTGGGCTGGGGCGGCACCGACCTTCCGCTGACCAAGCACAGCGGCCGCCACGCCATGGTGGCCCGCCTTGAGCAGCTCGGCCTCAGCCTGACCGAGGCCGAGATCGCACCGATCTTCACCCGCTTCAAGGAGCTGGGTGACAAGAAGAAGTTTGTCTACGACGACGATCTGGTCGCGCTGGCCGGCGATGCGGTTGCCGGTGAGACCGGAGCCTATGCCCTGGAGTCCCTGCAGGTGGTCTGCGGCGGAAGCGCCGTGCCCACCGCCAACGTCAAACTGCGTCATCAGGGCGGCATCCTTGAGGCGGAGAGTCCCGGTAACGGCGCAGTCGATGCCGCGATGAAGGCCATCGACAAACTGGTGGGCAAGAACGGCCATCTCGCCGTCTACTTGGTCGAGGCCGTCACCGAGGGACAGGATGCGCTCGGCGAAGTGACCCTGAAGGTCGACTTCGGCGACGGACGCCTGATCACCGGCAAGGGAGCCTCAACCGATGTGATCGAGGCCTCCGCCCGCGCCTATGTGAACGCCATCAACCGCTCCCTCCTGATGCAACAGACCACACCTGGCGTTGACGTGCCGGTCGTGTGACCGGGCTGGCGATTTTTTTTTCGAACATTCCAACGCTTCAGTGGTCCAAAGAAGGTCCCCCATCCCCCAACGCCTAACTGCCAGCTCCTATCTCCCAACTACCAGCACCCAACCATCATGAATAAAACGCTCCTCATTGTTCTCGGTGTCATCCTCCTCATCATCCTTGCCGCCGCCGGCAGCTATAATGGTCTCATCGGCAGCTCGCAGGCTGTCGACTCCTCGTGGGCCCAGGTGCAGAATGTCTACCAGCGCCGCGCCGACCTGATCCCGAACCTCGTGCAGACCGTCCAGGGCGCCGCCAACTTCGAGAAGTCGACGATTGTCCAGGTCACCGAGGCACGCGCCTCCGTCGGCAAGGTCAATATCAATCAGAACCAGGCCCCGGCCGACGCCGCCCAACTCGCCGAGTATCAGAAGGCGCAGGGACAACTCGGCACAGCCCTCTCCCGTCTTCTCGTGGTGGCCGAGAAATACCCCGACCTCAAGGCGAGCGCCAACTTCCGCGACCTCCAGGCACAGCTTGAGGGAACCGAGAACCGCATCACCGTGGAGCGGGGCCGGTTCAATGCCGCCGTGCAGGAGTACAATACGAAGATCAAGAGCCTTCCCACCGTCTTCTTTGCTGGATTCCTCGGTTTCCAGCCCAAGCCCTACTTCCAGGCCGACGCCGGTGCGGAGAAAGCTCCCGCCGTGAAGTTCGACTTCGGGGGCACGGGCGCCCCCGCCGCGAAGTAATCGGCTGGGAATCCCTTCGCCATGTTCCTTCGCCTTTTCCTCGCCCTGCTCCTCATTGCGGGGAGTTGCGGTGGGGGGGCGATTGCCGCCGAGGCGCTTCCTCCGGCGCCGCGGCAGTATGTCACCGACGAGGCCGGGGTGATTGCACCCGGGCTCCTCGCGCAGTTGAACCAACGGCTCGGTGCCTTCGAGAAGGCGACATCGACCCAGATCGTCGCGGTCGTTTATCCCAAGCTTCCCGAGGGGGCCGCGCTCGACGACTACGCACAGAGGCTCTACTCCGCCTGGAAGATCGGCACCAAGAAGAACTCCAACGGGGTTCTCATGCTTGTCTTCGTGCAGGACCGCAAGATGCGTATCCAAACGGGTTACGGTCTCGAGGGGGCCATGCCCGACGCGCTCTGCAGCCGGATCATTCGGGAGACGATGGCCCCCGCCTTCCGTGACGGCAAGTATGGCGCGGGCCTTGCCTCGGGGATCTCAGCCGTCATGCAGGCGACCAAGGGGGAGTACAAGGGGACAGGCCGGAAATCCGACAAACCGATGACCATCCTTGATTTTCTCTTCTCCCCCCTCGGGTTTTTCCTCCTCGTGATGATCGTCCTTGTGGTCATCAACCGCAACAGGCGCGACGTGGGCCGGGGTGATATCAGTCCCGGAGCAGCCGCAGCGACCGGGTTTTTCTTAGGCGGTATGGGTGGAGGGGGCGGTTCCGGAGGAGGGGATTCCGGTGGGTTCTCCGGCGGCGGAGGCGAGAGCGGCGGCGGGGGATCAAGCGGAGACTGGTGACCATGAGCAGTTTCCTGAAAACCAGAAAATGGGAGGAGGAGCGCCATCTGATCGGTGGAATCATCCTGCTGTTGCTGATTTTTCTGGGGTATTCGATCCCCACACTCGTGACGCTCCTGATGATGCTCCTCGTTTCGTGGATGGCCATTATTTCCTTCACCGGATTCCGCACCGCGATGATCGTCTCTGGAGGGAGCTTCCTGGTGCGCTTTCTTGTTCTGGCTTTTCAGCACGGCAAAATGATCGGGGGAGTTTCCACGGGGTGGATGGAGTCGTTGGAGGTCTCTCTCGAGAACTGCGTGCTCGTTTCGATGATTTTCGGCGTCGTGATATGGATCAGGAAAATTCTCCACTCCAAACAGGCTGGCTTCGACGAGGTGCTTGGAGCCATCAATCTCTATATCTGGATCGCGATCATCTACGCCTGCCTGTACTCAATCATCTCGCGGAGCGTGCCGGATTCCTTCCATCTGGACCAGCAGTTGGTCATGGGAACCGACATCCCGCAGATGAAGCGCAACTTCAATGAGCTCTTCTATTTCAGCTTCGTCACCCAGACCACACTTGGCTACGGCGACATCGTTCCGGTGGGCCATCTGGCCCGCTCGCTCGCCATCTCCCAGGCGATCATCGGCCAGTTCTACGTGGCTGTCGTCCTGACCTATATCCTCAATCTCTGGATCAGGGATCTGGGCAATCAGGTTTCCAAGACACCCCCTCCCGGAAAGGATCAGCAATAGGCCGGATGGCTCGGGGAGGGAAAGGGGTGGACAGTCTCCCCCGCTGGGGTACCCTTTTGCCCCTTCTCTTTCCCTGATTCAGACCACGCTTCCATGACCAAGATTCCCGATCCCTACCGTCAGATCTCGCCAAACCCCTGGCACGATGTTGCCCCCGGAGAAGGGGCCTCGCAGGGAATTGTGCAGTCGATCGTCGAGATCCCGATGGGGAGCTCCAACAAGTACGAACTCGACAAGGAGACGGGTCTTCTGAAGCTCGACCGCGTCCTCTACTCCGCCGTCTACTACCCGGCAAACTACGGCTTCATCCCGCAGACGCTGGCCGACGACGGTGACCCCCTTGATGTCCTCGTGCTCGGAGCCGAGCCGGTCTATCCCCTGACCCTCGTGAAGACCCGCATCATCGGCCTCATGGTCATGAAGGATCAGGACGAACTCGATCACAAGCTCATCGGCGTTCCTGTCGGCGATCCCGAATACAGGAACTGCAACGATGTCCACGAACTCCCCGCCCACCGTCTTGCCGTGCTCAAGCGCTTCTTCGAGGACTACAAGACCCTGGAGGAGAAGTCCGTCATCGTGGATGACATCCTGCCGGCCAAGGAGGCCCTGCCCGTCATTGAGGAATCCATCGCCACCTACCGAACCTGGCGTGCTGGCGGTGAAGTGATCCTGAATCAGCCTAGGGAATTCCCTAAGGACTGACTTTCCGCGTCTCCGGTCAGCTGTTCCGGCTCGCGATCACCGCGGCATCGGGGGCGCCATGGGCCCGGAATGTTATCCCTGGAACGGGACGGATTTTCCCCTGGCTTTTCAAGCGGAGGCTGGACACATGCTCCGTGAACCATTACAAAAACCCCTTCCCCATGGAAGACCCCTTCATGGATGATCCCGACGGGCAAGTGCCCGCGTCATTCATGAGGTTACTTCCATAAGATCACAACGAATGGAATATCTCATTTACATCCTTCCCGTACTGGGCCTAGTGGCTCTGGTTTACCGCACCTTCCTGTCAAGCTGGGTCAGCAGGCAGGACTCCGGCGACTCCAAGATGAGCGGCATCGCCGGTCACATCGCCGAGGGCGCCATGGCCTTCCTCAAGGCCGAATACAGGATTCTCGCCATCTACGTGGTGCTTGCCGGAGCCGGCCTCGGCATCCTTTCGCAGGTGCCCAAGGTTGCTGCCCATTCGAGCATCCTGATCGTTGCCGGATTTGTCGTCGGTTGCTTCTTCTCGGCCCTCGCCGGGTATCTGGGAATGAAGATCGCCACCAAGGCGAACGTCCGCACCACCCAGGCGGCCAAGACCTCCCTCTCCAAGGCCCTGAAGGTTTCCTTCAGCGGCGGCGCCGTGATGGGACTGGGAGTCGCCGGTCTGGCGGTTCTTGGAATCAGCGCCCTCTTCATCCTCTTCTTCCACCAGTTCATGGGTGGTAACTTCGCCACCGGCGGCGGATATCAGGAAATGACCCGCGTGCTGGAAGTGCTCGCCGGCTTCTCCCTGGGCGCCGAATCGATCGCCCTCTTCGCCCGTGTGGGCGGCGGCATCTACACCAAGGCCGCCGATGTGGGCGCCGATCTCGTCGGCAAGGTCGAGGCCGGGATCCCCGAGGATGACCCGCGCAATCCCGCCACCATCGCCGACAACGTCGGTGACAACGTCGGTGACGTTGCCGGAATGGGAGCCGACCTTTTCGGTTCCTACGTGGCCACCGTGCTGGCCTCCATGGTTCTCGGCAACTACATCATCCGCGACAACGGCGGCGCCATCGCCGACGCCTTCGGCGGCATCGGCCCCATCCTTCTCCCGATGGCCATTGCCGGCGTCGGCATCCTGGCCTCCATCGTCGGCACCTGGTTTGTCGGCATTTCCGACAAGTCCCCCGCCAACACGAACACCGTCCAGGGCGCGCTCAACAGGGGTAACAACCTCTCCATGCTCCTTGCGCTGGCCGCCTCGTTCTTCCTCATCAAGCTCATGCTGCCCGCCACCATCAAGATGAGCGTCTTCAACGCGGGTTCCTTCAGCAACATGACCACCTCCTCGATGAACGTCTTCTGGGCGGTCTGCATCGGCATGGCGGTCGGTTACCTGATCTCCTACATCACCGAGCACTTCACCGGTCTCGACGGCAAACCCGTCGCTGGAATCGTCCAGAAGTCCGCCACCGGCAGCGCCACCAACATCATCGCCGGCCTCGGCACCGGAATGTTCTCGACGGCTTATCCGATCCTCATCTTCGCGGGAGCCATCTGGGGTGCCTACGCCCTCGCCGGCTTCTACGGCGTCGGCATCGCCGCCTCCGCCATGATGGCGACCACCGCCATGCAGTTGGCCATCGACGCCTTCGGACCGATCGCTGACAACGCCGGCGGCATCGCCGAGATGAGCGAGCTCCCCAAGGAGGTCCGTGAAAAGACCGACATCCTCGACTGCGTGGGCAACACCACCGCCGCCGTCGGCAAGGGCTTCGCCATCGCCTCCGCCGCGCTCACCGCGCTCGCCCTCTTCGCCGCCTACGTCACCCTCACCGGGATCAACGGCATCAACATCTTCGACGCCAAGGTGCTTGCCGCCCTCTTCATCGGCGGCATGATCCCCGTGGTCTTCTCCGCCCTTGCGATGAACAGCGTCGGCAAGGCCGCCATGGACATGGTGAACGAGGTGCGCCGCCAGTTCCGCGAGATCCCCGGGATCCTCGAGGGCACCGGCAAGCCCGAGTATGGCAAGTGCGTGGAGATCTCCACCAAGGCCGCCCTGCGCGAGATGCTCGCTCCCGGCATCATCACGATAGTCACCCCCGTCGTCATCGGCGTGGTCATGGGTCCCGAGGCTCTCGGTGCCTACATGGCCGGCGTCACCGTCAGCGGCGTGCTCTGGGCCATCTTCCAGAACAATGCGGGCGGTGCCTGGGACAATGCCAAGAAGTCCTTCGAGCAGGGCGTCGAGATCGAGGTCAACGGCAAGAAGGAGATCTTCTACAAGAAGTCCGAGCCCCATAAGGCGGCTGTGGTCGGCGACACCGTCGGCGATCCGTTCAAGGACACCTCCGGTCCCTCGATGAACATCCTCATCAAGCTCTCCTCGCTGGTTGGTCTGACCATCGCCCCGCTCATCGCGGTCAACGACCACGGGGCCACGGCGATTATCCGCTGGATCCAGAGCTTCTTCGCCTAAGAGGAATCCTTCACATCAAAGGCGCTGCTCCGAGAGGGGCAGCGCCTTTTTTGTTTTGAAAGCGAATCAAGAATCACGCGCGGAGGCGCTGAGGCGCAGGGAGATGAAAAGACTGTTAGACTGAAAACTCTTGGGCTTTTGGCGACTGCAGCAGAGTCATGTGGTCACAAAAGGGACAGAAACAGGAGAATACTGGAACAATGACCCGCTCCTGAAAGCATAGCGGGCTTAAGAGACCCGCTTCGCCGAACGGAATCGGTGCCGAGAACTAGGAGTGCTCATGGAACGCACGCCTACCCTAGTTGAATCCAGGACCAGGTACGATGCCTCATACCTAACAGCCTCACGGAGCCTCCGGCTCAGCTTCGCTAGGCGACCAAGAGAGGCCGTAGTTGGACCTACGGCAAGCGAAGGCCACTACAGGGGGGCTGTTACTAACAGCCTACAGCCTAAACAGCTAACAGCCTTGCTGATCCAGAGGCTCATCTTCGGTTAATGGATTTTGGATGGAAAAGGCGCGTGGGAACGCGTCTTAGTCATTCGAGACTCGGAGGGGCGAGAAGTCCGAGGATCGGTTGATCCTAGGATGCCTGGTCGGGGACGACCGGCAGACAAAACAAGGCGCGTGAGCGATGCCGTAGTAGAGTCTACGGCGAGCGAGCTGCAACGCAGTTATTCGCCCGAGGTCGTCAGCGATCGCATTCGCCGAAGACCATGTCGACGGATCCCAGGATCGTGACGACGTCTCCGACCATGTGGCCTGGCAGGAGCTTGGGAATAATGCTCAGGTTGACGAAGGACGGAGCGCGGATCTTGAGGCGGTAAGGAACGCCTCCTCCCTTGCTGTTGATGTAGAAGCCGAGCTCTCCCTTGGGATTCTCCGCGCTGAAGTAGACCTCGCCACTCGGGGCATCGATCCCCTCGGTGGTGATGATGAAGTGGTGGATGAGCTGTTCCATGCGCTGGAGGACCTCCTCCTTCGGGGGAAGGGTGCTCTTTCCATCGACCACGTTGATCGGGCCGCCCGGGATGGTATCGATGGCCTGTCGCAGGATCCTGAGGCTCTGGCGCATCTCCTCGATACGTACCAGATAGCGGTCGTAGCAGTCGCCGACCGTTCCGATCGGGATCTCAAAATCGTATTTCTCGTAGTCGAGGTAGGGATTCGCCTTGCGGACATCGTAGTCGACCCCTGATCCGCGGAGCATGGGTCCGGTGAGGCCGTAGGCGATGGCATCCTCCTTGGAGATGATGCCGACGTTCTTGGTGCGGTCGATGAAGATCGGGTTGCGGGTCAGCAGGTTGGTGATCTCGTCGAGGGCGATCGGGAAGCTGTCCAGGAAGGCACGGAGCAACGCGGGGAACTTCTCCGGCAGGTCGCGCACCTGGCCGCCGACCCGGGTGTAGCTGGTGGTGAAGCGTGCGCCGGTGAGGAGTTCGCAGAGATTGTAGATCTTCTCGCGCTCGGTGAAGGTGTAGAGGAAGACGGAGATCGCCCCGATGTCCATGGAGCTGGCCCCGAGACCGAGGAGGTGGGCCGAGATGCGGGCGAGCTCGCAGCAGATGACGCGGATCGCCTTGCCGCGGGGAGGGAGCTCCCAGCCCATGAGTTTTTCGACAGCAAGGGCGTAGGCGACGTTGTTGGCGAGGGGTGCGAGGTAGTCGAGCCGGTCCGTGTAGGGAACGAACTGGTTGTACTGCATGTTCTCGGCGATCTTCTCGTCGCCGCGGTGCAGGTAGCCGACCTCGGGTTTCGCCTTGGTGATGAGTTCCCCGTCCAGATCCAGCACGATGCGGAACACACCGTGGGTGGATGGATGGGAGGGACCGAAGTTCAGCGACATCGTCTCGCCCAGCAGTTCTCCCGCGGGGAGATGGGCGGCTGTTGCCGGATCGTTCAGGACTTGTTGGGTGCGGCCCAGCGCGTCGGGGGCCTCGAAAATGGTGCTCGTGCTCACGGAACAGAATTAAAGACCATGAATAGGGCCCCTTCGTCCAGCGCCTTCTTGCGGGATGAAGAGACTTTTCCGTTGAATCCCGTGAAAATCGCGATGGGTATGGGGGCACCTGGATTCGAACCAGGAACCAACCAGTTATGAGCCGGCTGCTCTAACCGTTGAGCTATACCCCCGGTGAAGAGGTGGAGATCCTAACCCCGAAGTGCTCCAAGGTCATGCGGAAAAAAACAGGGGTTTCGGTTTCTCCCCGGAGGAGAATTGGAGATCATCAGGCCCGGACCACCGGGAGCTCCTTCAGGGAGGTCGTGTAGCGCGGGGAGCGGAGAGAGCTTTTCATCACCCACGTTTTTTTTGAGGAGAGTGTCCCCATGGCGGCGCGGGTGATGACGGGATGGCGCGGATCCCCAAGACGCGCGTTGATCGCATCGACGATGGCATCGACATCGATCCGGCGTGAAGGCTTCACGGGTTCCAGTTCCAGGCAGGGTTGGTGATTTTTCCCCTGCACCAGCCCGGTCAGGTGGATCCCGGTTTTTTTGTAACGGTAGCCCGGCCTATGGATCGAGCCGAGAAGCGCCAGGGCGGCCGCGATCAGCTCCGCCGTGGAGGCCGTGGGGCGCTGGAGCGACTCTCCCGCCGAGGGGAAGTGCCGGGGCTCTCCGGGGCTGAAGCGGTTGGTCTGCAGGAAGACCTCCAGCCGGGTTGCCAGCAGTCCATGGCGGCGGATCTTCTCGCTCGCACGGGCAACATGATTGGCAAGGGCCTCCTCCAACTCCTCCAGCGACTCCACAGGGCTTCCAAAGGACCGGCTGGCCATCACCCCCTTGCGATCAGGAGATGTTTCCTCCAACTCGAGGCAGGGAATTCCATTGAGTTCCCGAAGCATCCTCTCCCCGACGACCCCCATGCTTTTGCGGATGGCGGAGGGATCAGCCTGTTTGAATTCCAGTGCCGTGGTGATCCCCATCCCTTGGAGACGCCGGCTCAGGTTCCTCCCCACTCCCCACAGATCGCCGGTTTCCATCCCTGCGAGAATCCCGTCCGGATCCCGGTATCCCGTCAGATCAAAGACTCCACCCCCTGCGGCCTTGTTCTTCTTGGCGTGGCTGTTGGCTGCTTTGGCCAGGAGCTTGGTTGATCCGATTCCAATGCAAACCGGGATGCCCGTCCAGCGGAGCACCTTGGCCCTCAGGGCACAGGCTGTCTCCAAGGTGAATCCATCGGGAAGCAGAAGGAAAGCCTCATCGATGGAGTAGACCTCAATGGCCGGCACCTCATCCCGGAGGATGCTCATCACCCGTGCGCTCATGTCGCCGTAGAGGGTGTGGTTGGAGCTGAAGACCTTGACCCCGTGCTTCCGGATCACCTCCCGCTGTTCATGGAGTGGCGCGCCCATGGGAATGCCAAGAGCCTTGGCCTCCTGGCTCCGGGAAATGATGCATCCGTCGTTGTTGCTGAGCACCACGACCGGCTTCTCCATGAGGGCGGGGTTAAAGACCCGCTCGCAGGAGCAGAAGAAGTTGTTGCAGTCCACCAGGGCGAAGCGCGTTTTCGCGCCATCAACGGGATGCCGCCCCATCACCGTGCCTGGTGGATCACGAAGGTCACCGCTCCCCAGATCGTCAACTCCTGGTTCTCACCGACCTCGATGGAGGGATAGTCGGGGTTCTCCGGTTCCAGAAAAACACCCCCGACCCGCCTTCTCAGGCGCTTCACGGTGAACTCCCCGTCGATCATCGCGATCACGATCTGACGGTCGGAGGGAGTGAGCGAGCGGTCGACGACCAGGATGTCTCCGGCGTGGATCCCGGCATCCCGCATCGACTCCCCCTTCACCCTCACGAAGAATGTGGCTGCGGGATTGCGGACCAGTTCCTCGTTCAGGTCGATCGCCCTCTCGAGATAGTCATCCGCGGGCGAGGGGAAACCCGCCTCCACGGTCGCGGCCACCAGCGGAATCCGCAGTCTCGTCCGACGTGCGAAGGGAATGGGAGGCGAGATTTCCATGACTGATGGAACGGCGAAAAACCAAACGCGAAAAGCCCAAAGATTCGGTTTTTTGGCTCTCCGCTATTTTGAGTGGGTTCTCAGAGGTGAAGCCACAGAGCCCTTGCTCTTGAGGAAGAACAGAGAAGATATTGAATATGGAACTCAGCCGTAACAAATCAGCGACTGGCGAACACATAGACGTGGGAACGGCTTGGGTAGATCCCGCTTAAGCGGGACCCGCAAGGGTGAGACGAGCAGGAGCGAGCGAATCAAAGCTGATTGGACTGCGAAGCAGCCCCGGTAGGGGCGAACCAAGCCTGAGGGATCGGGCGCGGAGAAGTCCGCGTAGCGGAACCCGGTAGGGCGGCACCGCTTTGCGGGAGCACAGTGCCGTTCAATGGCTTGGGAAAAGCCCGAATGGAGTCTTGCGGTGGCAAGAACGACATAGAATGTGCGTCAGCACACCCCGCAAGGGTGATCGGATGGGTTATCCGATCATCAATTCAAATGCGTAGCAACGGCCGGGCCAGCCAACTCAGGAATGAATAGATTGAGTCTATTTAGCAGGTTGCAGGATGGAACTGCTTAATCAAGCTGGCTTGATTGTCATGCCGGCCATCCAATCAGCGAACGGTTCCCTCCGTCCTGATACCTGCCGATATATCACAGACCTGGTATTCCTAAGCCTCGGATGTTCCGCAGTTGTTTCATCGGTGGTTCGGCACCCTCCTTTTCCTGAGTTCTTGAGTTCCATATTTTTTACCTCTTGCTTCACTTCACCCACTTCAAACAGCGAGGAGCCGGTTTTTTTGAACGCGGATCCGCTGCATTCCCCAAGATCAAGGGGGGGATATTCATTGCACAGGTTGCATGGATTGCAATATCCCCTGAGGTCTCCATCGAATGCATTCCACACAGATCGAGATCGCAAAGCGCGTTGGTTGCTCGCATGCCACCGTTTCACGCGCGCTGGCGGGAAGCCCGCTTATCAGCGACGCCACAAGGAAAGAGGTGCAGCGCGTCGCTGACGAAGTCGGGTATCGGAAAAATGCGGTGGTGTCCAATCTGATGGCCCTGCTGCGCGCGGGACGGGATCCGAAACATCATTCAACCATTGCCTACCTGACATCCTTCCCTTCGGAGGCGATCTCTGGAGTCGGCCCCAACTACGAACAATATTATCAGGGCGTCAAGCAACGCGCCGAAACACTCGGCTATCACCTCGACATCATCTGGCGCAACAAGCCCGGTTTGACGCGCGCCAAATGCCATAAAATCCTGAGAACGCGCGGCATTCGCGCTCTTATCATCGCGCCCCGTGAGCGTTCGCTCGGACATCTCTCCATGCAATGGTCCGACTTCGCAAGCATCGCCCTTGGTCATGCCATGCCATCTCCCCATCTTGATACCGCTGTCGGGGACACCTTTTCCAATGTGAATCTAGCGCTAAGAATGTCCCGCAAGCTTGGCTACCGCCGCATCGGATTGCTCCTTTCGGCGCGCCATCATTCTTATTTTCCGGCTGCTGCGGCCGCCGTCACCCTTCACCTGGAAAGCATCGCCCCAGAGGATCGGGTCCCGCCCTTTCTGAAGCTCGCCGACTCAGATCCCGCTGGCGACCAGGCGGCGCGTGCCTGGATGAAGCGCTATCGGCCGGACGCCATTTTCTGCGCCGGGTATCTTGCGGATGCGTTGCTGGCCGGGATGGGTCTTCAGGTCCCGCGCGACATGGGATTGGCCGATATATCGATGCCCTTTGCGATGACAAGCCGCGCGGGAATCTTCGAGCACACGGCTGACATCGGGGCCTCCGCTGTTGATCTCGTTGTTCAACGCCTCCACAACAACGAGATCGGACCACCCCTTGTTCCCAGATCCGTCTGCGTCGAGGGCTCTTGGATCCATGGCCCCAGCATGCCCGCGCGCCGCACCGACAAAAAGCCTGTGTCCCGCAAGTCCCGCGCTGGCAAATCATCCGCCTGATGCCGGCGGGCTCGAACCCAGAATTTGCATTGGAAATCTGAAGTGCAGAGGAGAAGGGGTTAAAAAAGTTGGCTCTTCGCTATCCTGAGTGGGCACTCAATGGAATCCGTAGAATTTAACCGCGTATCCATTTGGTTCCAAAAAGGATAAGGGGAACAGAGAAGTTTTTAATCTGGAACTCAAGAACTCAGGAAGAGAATGGGCTGGCATTGAATCAAGAGAGGGAGCCTTTTTATACAGGTTGCATGATTGGAATGCTTTGCAGAACGCAGTTGGCCACCATCGTTCTGTTGACTGATAGGAGCCTAATATGAGGCCACCCAAGCACAGTCAACCATATCCTACGGATCTATTTTCCTGAGTTCTTGAGTTCCAGATTTTTACCTGTTGCTCAACTTCACCCACTCCAAACAGCGAGGGGCCAAAAAGTTTTAACCATCCGACGAATCACCATCCGGGTGAACCATCCAGATCTGTTGTCATGACTCCATTGCAAAAATCCGGGTTCCATCATTCCCCGCAAGCCAGACGACAAGGGCTTTGCAACCTGTGCATAAAATTGTTGCAAAAACCATTTGATGCCCACCACCGCCCATGCAACTTTCGTTTCAGCTGAGTTCTACAGGACTTGGCTGAAAGAAATACCAACCACCAACCACCCACCAACCCACCAACCCACCAAATAACCACCAACCCCTATGAACATGAAAATCAGAAACATGATCGCGATGGTCTGCGTAATCACAGGACTGACAGCCGGCATCACACAGGCGGCCACGATCACGCTCAACCACTACAGCGAAATGCGTTACGACGCTTACAACGCTGACATTGGCGTGTATGGGCCTCCGAGCGTGCCAAACAACTATGCCACCCTGTTCTATTCACCCCCCGAATATAATACAGAATCCCGCACGGTCTGGCAGTTTCAGCTCAACGAGTTGGATTTCACCGGTACCGACGTCATTTCCGCGACAGTAAAGTGGGGGAGCACCACCCCCTGGGGTGGCGGCTACATACTGGGGATTGATGTGGTGAATTCCGATTTTACCACTTGGAATAACACCCCGATGTATGGGTTTTCGGCAAACGGCGTCACGTTCGGGTATAATCTTGCTAATTCCAAATGGAACGGCACCTCGGCCGAATCTCGGAATGACGTCACAAGCGCGTTCAAGTTTGCCCTGGATAATTCCACGCCGACTAAAGGACTGGCGCTGCGTTTTTACCAGGACGCCCTTCCAGGTCAATATGCAGGCGGTTATTTCGACCCAGTCACTATTGAAGTGGTCACAGTCCCAGAGTCCTCGACCTACGCGCTGGTCGTCGGTGGCATCGCGACCCTGTTCCTGATCCGCCGCCGGGTTCAGGCCTAAAAAATTGTTTTCACGCCTCCAGCCGGTGAGAGCCTGGCTGGAGTTGCGTGATTCTGGGGTGGGGCGCAGCATCAGCTGCGCCCTTTTCCATTCCGGATGTACGAGTCACCTGCAATAGAATCGCCCTCCCATTCCCCCGAACAGGGGCAACTCACCTAAACAAAGAAATGATGAAATCCCTCCTCGCGACGGCCTGCATGGCCGTTTCTCTCACCGTAACTGCCGAGGCCGGCGAGATCCGCATTGCGGCCCTCAAGGAATGCCGTTTCGAATCCTCCGGGAGCGATATTGGAACTACGGGGCGCCCGACGATAGAGAACGACTACATGACCGGGTTTATCGGGCTTCATGAGAATCATGGCAACATCGAACAGGAATACCGCACGGTGTGGCAGTTCCAGCTCGACACCCTGGGGATCGCGGCCGGAGATGTGGTTTCCGCGACAGTGACCTGGACACCCCAGGTGATCTGGAACGGCTACACGCTGGCCATCGATCAGGTGAAATCTGATTTCACCACCTGGAATACCATCGGGATGTATGAGGAGCCGCTGACCACGATAGCGACAGGCCTGGGCTACAAGGATCCAGGGATCGACATCACGGAAGTGTTCAAGGAGGCCCTCGCAAACGCGACGGACACCTCGGGACTGGCGCTGCGCTTCTATGTTGTTGGCACTGCAGGGGATTTCAACGGGGGCGGCATCAGGGACGTGGTGATCAATCTGGTGACGGCTGATGCCCCCGCTGACAAGTCCACATCAACACTCGAGAAAAAATGATTCAATCCCTCCTCGCGGCGGCCTGCATGGCCCTCCTCCTTCCGGTCGCCGCTCTCGCGGCCGACCCCGGCAACCTCAATGCCGCATCCCCGGACAAGCCGACGCTCCGGGGCGGCGTTGACCTCCCGGTGGCGGATTACGGCGTGGCCGCGTGGGAAACCAAGGGACACGGCAATCACCGCGCGGTCCTGGAGGTGAAGGAGGCGTCACCAGTGGTCAAGGCAGTCATCCCGTGGCGGCGTCGCGACGCCAATCCCGAGCAAAAGGCGGTTCTCCTCTTCAATGAAAAAGGAGCGCGCGTGTACAATCTGGAGATCGTTTCGCTGAGCGGCGATCAGGGTGAGTTGCTCTTCGACGCGGCCACCCCGGGCAAATATTACGCCTACTACCTGCCCTACAATCCCGGCGTCTCGAACTTCGATGACCCCGGCACGTATTTCCTGCCGAAGGAGACGGCTGCGGCGGAATGGCTGAACCGCGCGCAGGCAGTCTCCGCACCTCCGGTGGCCCGACTGGTGGAGATTCAGGCGAACGGCGAGTTTCATCGCTTTGACCCGATGGAGGTCATGCCGACCAAATCCGAGGTTGCCGAGCTTGCCGGGAAAGCCGGGGACAAGGGATTCCTGCTCTTCCCGGAAAACCGTACTCATTCGATCCGGATGCTTGATGCAGTGCCGTTCAAGTGGGTCGCCTCCGGTCCGAGTCAGACCTTCACCGGCGAGGTGCAACCGAACGAATGGTATCCGTGGCAGATCGGTGTCTGGGCTCCTGAAAAGGAGCTGAAGAACCTCAAGGTGGAGATCAGTGATTTCAAAAACGCGGCGGGAGAGGTCATCGAAAAGTCCGCCCTCACCTGTTTCAACACGGGGGGAGTGGATGCGCGCGGCAAGGACTTCACCAATGCACCCTCCGTCCCGCAGGGTGCCGTCCAGCCGCTCTGGCTGATGGCGGAGATTCCTGCCAAAGCGAGCGGCGAATACCAGGGCACGGTCACGATCACGCCCGAGAATGCTCCGGCCCAAACGGTCGCCGTGACATTGAAAGTGAAGGGCGAGACTCTCGCAGATCACGGCGTTTCCGACCTGTGGCGTCTCTCCCGCCTGCACTGGCTCAACTCCCGGATCGGTCTGGAAGAGAAGATCGTGCCGCCGATGAAACCCATGAAGCGGACCGGCGATCAGGTGGAGCTGACCTGCACCGGCGTCACGTTCGGCCCCGATGGTCTCCCCGCGCAAATCACCGCCGGAGGCCGCAAAAGCC
>JBIIGI010000066.1:0-13849 GCA_044236545.1 Chthoniobacterales bacterium | reverse complement strand
GATCGGGGCGGGACCACTCCCCCACCCTCTCGACAAGACGCTGCTGGCGGACATGGAGTTCGAGAGCCTCCTGGGTCGGCCCCGTGCCGATATGCATGGTCTCGCCATGAACCTTGGACCGGATGCTGCAGGCACCTCCCCGGAGCGTCACGAGTTCAAAGGGGGAATCGTGATCGCTCATGGATGGATGGGGCGTTGCGTCCGTCACGCAACTTCTCCGTTCCCTAGTCCCGCAGCAGCGGGATGGCCGCCTCGAGCGAGGCGACATCAGAGACGCTGATGACCTCGGTTCCCTTGCGGATGCGGCCGACAAGTCCGGCGATGACGCCGCCGGGGCCGAGTTCGAGGAAGCGGGTGATGCCGAGATGGTCGATCATGTGCTCGATGCTCGCGGTCCAGCAGACGGATCCCGTGACCTGATCCGCGAGGGACTTGCGGATGGCGTCGGGCGATTCCGCGGGGCGCGCATCGACGTTCCCGACAACGGGCACACGTGGCATGACGATCGGGGTCTCCGCGAGCACGGCGCTCAGGCGCTGGTAGGCGGGCTCCATCAGTCGCGAGTGGAACGCTCCGGCGACGGTGAGCTCGACCGCCTTGCGGGCTCCGTATTCCTTGGCCATCCCGACGGCGAGGGCGATCTTTGACTTCTCTCCCGAGATGACGATCTGGCCGGGGCTGTTGAAGTTGGCCACATCGACATCGGCGGCGGCGGCGAGGTTGCGCACCCCCTGCTCGTCGGCGCCAATGATGGCGGCCATCCCCCCCTCGGTCGCCTCGCACGCTTCCTGCATGAAGCGGGAGCGCTTGTCGACCAGACGGAGACCCGTCTCGAAGTCGAAGGTGCCAGCGGCGGCGTGGGCGGTGAACTCCCCGAGCGAAAGCCCGGCGGCGGCACCAAAGGAAAGGGAGGGCACTTTTTCCTTCAGCACGGCCAGAGCGGAGAGTCCGTGGACATATAGGGCTGGCTGGCAGACGGATGTCCTGGTCAGTTCCTCTGCCGGTCCCTCGAAGGCGGTCTGCGATAGGGAGTAGCCGAGGATCGAGTCAGCCTTGGCAAACAGATCGGCGGCGACGGGATGGGCGGCGGCAAGATCCTTGCCCATGCCGACGGCTTGGGCTCCCTGACCGGAGAAGAGAAGTGCTGTTTTCATGATGTCCTAAAAGTAAAAAGGGATTCCGGCTTTGGCGAAAGCCTCTTTCTGATCCCTCAAGTAGGTGTTGCCCAGGCGATCAAATCCACCGGAAGAGCGGAATGATTTCAGGAAGGCGTTCACCTGAGTCAGGCCCACCGTATCATCGGGACGCAACGCGACGGCCCAGGACTCGGTCCGGATGGGCTCCAACAGGGCGACGGTCTCGAGCGGGTGCTCCTGATGATGATTCCAGACGCTCATCTGGTCGTAGAGGAATCCGTCGGCCTTGCCCTGGATCACTTCGAGGACGGCGGACGATTCCTTGTCGAGCACCAGGACCCGGGCCTGCTTGAGGTGCTCCTTGGCCCAGACCTGAGCGGTGGTTCCCTGCCGGACCGCCACGGTCCTGCCGGGTCGGTCGAGATCTGTGGCCGTCGTGAGACCGGATTTTTTCCCTGCAAGCACGGCCAACCCGATGGTCAGGTAAGGATCTGAGAATGCCACGGAATTCCTCCGCTCCGGCGTGTCGGTCATCGAGGAGATCACCACGTCGATCTTGCCGGTGAGGAGCGATGGAATAAGCCCGGTGAAGGGAATGTTCTCGATCCGGACGGGACGCCCCAGTTCCGCGGCGAGGGACCGCGCCAGATCGACGCTCACACCGGAGGGCTTCCCCCCGGCATCAATCATCTCGAAGGGCGGGTAGGAGAGATCCATTCCCACCACCAGGGGACGATGAGCGTCCGGCGTGGAGGTGGTTTTTTTGCAGGAAACGATCCCGGCCAGGAGGAGGGCGAGGAGCAGCAGGGGTGTCTTCTTCATCTCATCAGGGGTCTCTTCGTCACGGCGCCGGCGGGTGTTCTCCAAGCCCGGCCAACAACTCGCCGGGCATCTGCTTCCCGGCCTTGGCTCCGAGTTCGTGCAGACGCGAGGCCGTTCCAAGAATGTTGCCTCTCTGATCCTTGAGCCGGGCGATCGACTCGTCGTGGGCCTCCGTGGCCTGGGCAAGCCGCTGCTTCACGACAAGCAACCCTTTGGCAAACTCGGTCAGCTTGTCGTGCAGGACTCCTCCGAGGCGGGCGATCTCAAGGACATTCTTGGTCTGCTTCTCGACCTTCCAGACATTGGTCACGGTGCGGAGCGCGGCGAGCAGGGTGCTCGGGGTCACGAGGATGACGCGGTGGGAGAATGCGAACTCAAAGAGCTTGGGATCCGCCGCCAGCGCCGCGCCGAATGCGGGCTCGATCGGCAGGAACATCATCACGACTTCCGGGGTCTTCCCCCCGAAGAGATCGGGATACCCCTTTTCCGAGAGCGACCTGATGTGCTGGCGGACTGCGGCGGCATGGTCGGCCAGTGCGCCGGTGCGATCCTCCTCGGTTTCGGCGTTGCAGGACCGTTCGTAATCGACCAACGAGACCTTGGAATCGACCACGATGAAGCGGTCCTCCGGGAGATGGATGACCGCATCGGGCCGGAGGCGGTTCTCCGTGGAGACCTGAAGCTCGAATTCCCTTCCCCTCTCCAGGCCGGAAAGCTCCAGCGTCCTCTCGAGGATCAGCTCACCCCAGGCTCCGCGGCGCTGCGACTCACCCTTGAGGGCCGAGGCCAGATTGCGGGCATCCTCGGAGAGGCGGGTGTTGAGCTGCCCCAGACTGCGGAGATGCTCCTGAAGTCCCGTGGCGCTCCTGGTGTGGGACTCGTGGACCTCATCGACCCGCTTGCGGAAGCGTTCCAACTGCTCCTGCAGCGGCGTGAGCAGCCCCCCCAGCCTCTCACTGCTGGTCTGGGAGAAGGATTTCGTCCTCTCCTCCAGGATCTCGGTGGCAAGATTGCGGAACTGCGAGGCCAGGGTCTCGGAAAGCTGGGCTTGGGCGCCGCGGATCTCCCCGGCCTCGGCAACAGCCTTCAAGGCATCATTCCTGGCCCGGGCCGCCTCATCCCCGGCCCTGAGCGCTTCGGCCCGGGCCTGCTCAAGGCCGAGCGCGGCGGCGGCGATTTCCAGACGCGCTTTCGACTCCTTCAGCAACCACCCCACCACGACTCCGAGGGCCAGGCCGATCAAAAGCCCCAGAAGGAGGAGTAACGTCGCATTCATCGAAGGGAGACTACCACGTTCGCAAGAAAAAGATGAAACCCTGAAATGACCCGGGGGCTTTCCTTCTCAGCTCCAGGTTAAAAAGTTGGGCTCCTCGCTGTTTTCAGTGGGTAAAGAAGGAAGACAGGGGGAAATCTGGAACTCAAGAACTCAGGAAAAGAAACGGAGGGAAGTAGGATTTGTACCACCGAGGACCGCCGAGTGGCGGGAGGCACGGCTTAGCCTGCGCGGTAGCACAGCCCTTCAGGGCGAGTTGAGCGGGAGCGAGTGAGGCAATCAGCCGAGGCCCATCCAAGGATCTGAAAAAGAGAGGGACCGAATGGAGGTCAGGGAATGGCATTACAGATCCAGCCAGACCGGGCCCATGACTCCTCCGCTCCGATCTCCTCTGCATTTCGTGAATTTTCCATCTACTCTCTTCCTGAGTTCCAGATTATTTAACTTTCCCCTCGGATCCCTCTGGGGTCAAAGGGCACCCACTCAAAATAGCGAAGAACCAAAAGTTGGGCTTTCAGCAGTTTTATAGTTGGCGAAGACGTGGCAAGGGAGCGAGAACCAAGCCGCAAGGGCGCGCGAGTTGACAATATGAGCATTTTTGAGCCATGAGCGAATCCTCCACACTGTTACGCGTCAGGGTTCCCTCCGATCGCATGGGTCAGGTGGAGGAAATTCTGGATGATCTCGGACTAAAACCAAGCGATGCCGTGAATATGCTCTTTGCCCAGATTGAGCGCCGCGGGTGCCTGCCTTTCGAGGTGAGCCTGCATCACCAACCGCTCATGAAAGCAACGGATCAGGCCACCGAATGGACGGAGGCTCTGGGTAAGTATTAAAATCACTCCGGGCGAGTTGTGGTATGCCGATCTGGGCATGGCGGCCAAAAGCCGACCGGTGCTTGTCTTGGCAGTACCCGAAGATGATGACGCGCGTGCGCCTGTCATCGTGGCTCCCCTCACCTCCCAGATCCGCACGATGCGAGGAGAAGTTCAAATCGGCAAACCGAAGTGGCTCCCAAAACCATCGGCCGTCAACGTGCAAGGATTCGCAAGCTTTGACCCGGGGAAACTGACACGCCGCCCGGGAATACTGCCGGCAGGACTGATGGATCAGGTGAAGAATGCCCTGCCCGATCTGCTGGTGCTGTAGGCAGGAAGGTTAGAGCCGGAGTCTAAACACCTAGACCTTCGGCGCATGCCATCCGCCCGAGGGGAGGAGGACATCGTTGACCGCCTCGGGTCCCCAGGTGCCGGGCTTGTAGGGATGGACAGGGACGGAGTTGCCGAGGATCTTTTCGACGATCCTCCATCCTTCCTCGACGACATCCTGACGGGCGAAGAGGCCCTGATCCCCCTGGATGGCGTCGCCGATGAGACGCTCGTACGGGGTCATCTCGTCGGCCTGCTGGTCGACGACCTTCAACTCCATCGGCTCTCCGACCATCCGCTCCCCGTCGATCTTCACCTGCATGCAGATGCCGATTTCGATGCGGGGTGAGAAAAGGAAGCGAACATGGTTGTGCATCGGGGCCTGCTCGTCCGGGAAGACGACCTGCGGCGGGCGGTGAAACTGGACGCGCACTTCGGTCGCCGAGACGGGAAGGTGCTTCCCGGCGCGGATGTAAATCGGCACCCCCTGCCAGCGCCAGTTGTCGATGAAGACGCGCACGGCGGCGAATGTCTCGGTGGTGCTGTCGGGGGCGACCCCCGGTTCCTTGAGGTATCCCTCGAACTGACCCCGGACGATGTCGTTGGGGGTGATGGTGCGGATCGACTTGAAGAGTTTCACCTGCTCGTCGCGGACCCGCTCCTTGTCGGGCCAGTAAGGTGGCTCCATGCAGAGGAAGCCGACCACCTGCATCAGATGGTTCTCGATCACGTCGCGGAGGCATCCGGTGGCGTCGTAGAACTTGCCGCGCCCATCCACTCCGAAGGATTCGGCCATGGTGATCTGGATGTTGCTGATGTGGTTTCGGTTCCAGATCGGCTCCAGGAAGGCATTCGCGAAGCGGGTGTAGAGGACATTCTGGGTCGCTTCCTTACCGAGGTAGTGGTCGATGCGGAAGACCTGCTTCTCGTCGAGCACCTCGTGCAGCGTTCCGTTGAGAGACTCGGCGGAGGCCTTGTCGTGCCCGAAGGGCTTCTCGACGACAACACGGGCGTTCTCATCGATGCAACCGGCGGCTTTCAGCCCCTTGGTGACGGTTCCGAACAGGACCGGGGGAATCGCCAGGTAATGAACCGGCCGCTTCGCGCCGGCGAGGGCCTTCTTGAGCGCATTGAATGTCGCGGGATCCCCGTAGTCGCCGTCGACATACTGGAACTGGTCGGCGAACTTCTTGAAGACCTCCTCATCCACCCCGCGACCGAAGGTCGTGATCCCCTCGCGCGCGCGGTCGATGACCTGCTCGCGCGTCATGCCGCTCTTGGCAACTCCGATCACCGGCCCCTCGAGCACGCCCCGGCGGTAGAGCGCCTGGATCGTGTCGAAGAGTTTCTTATGGGCCAGGTCTCCGGTGGCTCCGAAGAGCACCAGGGCGTCGCTTTTTTCAGCAGGCATGGGGTGCGGGAGGTGGAGCGGCCTTACTTGGAGCCGGCCGGCTTCTCGAGGTGACCGCCAAATTCGAAGCGCATCGCCGAACAGATCTTGTCGGCATACTCGGCCAGGTTGCGGCTTGAGAAGCGCTCGTAGAGGGCGGAGCTGAGGACGGGTGCGGGAACGCCCTCCTCGATCGCGGCAAGGATCGTCCAGCGGCCCTCGCCGGAGTCGCTGACGCGGCCGCCGAAGGTCTTGAGTTCGGGATCGCGGGCCAGCGCGTCGGCGGTGAGGTCGAGCAGCCAGCTGGCCACCACGCTGCCGCGGCGCCAGACCTCGGTGATCTCGGGGAGATCGAGGTCATACTGGTAGTTCTCGGGATCGCGGAGCGGGGTGGTCTCGGCGTCGATCTCGCGCTTCACCTTGCCGGCGTTGGCGTTCTTGAGGATGTTCAGGCCCTCGGCGTAGGCGGCCATCATGCCGTACTCGATGCCATTGTGGACCATCTTGACGAAGTGTCCGGCGCCGTTGGGTCCGCAATGGAGGTATCCCTCCTCGGCGGTTCCCTTGCGGGTGCGGCCCGGGGTCACCGGCGCATCTCCCTTGCCGGGGGCAAGTGCCTTGAGGATCGGGTCGAGGTGGCCGACCGCTTCCTTCGATCCGCCGATCATCTCGCAATAACCGCGCTCGAGACCCCAGACGCCTCCGGAGGTGCCGACATCGACGTATTCAATGCCCTTGGCGGCCAACTCCCCGGCGCGGCGGATGTCATCCTTGTAGTAGGAGTTGCCGCCGTCGATGAGGATGTCGCCCTTGCCGAGCAGGGGGGCAAAGGTGGCGATGGTGTCGTCCACGTAGGCCGCGGGAATCATCATCCAGACCGCCTTGGGGCCGGTGAGCTTGGAGACCAGGTCCTTCTGATCGGCGGCCGCGATGGCCCCCTTGGCGGCGAGATCCTTGACCGCATCCTGGCTGCGGTCCCAGACGACGACTTCGTGACCTGCCTTGATGAGGCGGAGAACCATGTTGGCTCCCATTCTTCCGAGACCGACCATTCCGATGCGCATAATGTGTGTTCCTGGTTGTTCCTTCGTGAGGAGGGGTTTTTGTGAACCCTTCAAATCACAGAGGAACACCATTCCGTCAAGCATCGGCTCACAAGAAACATGACACATTCACCGCTCGCCGTGGAGGAAACGGGTCTTTAACTTGCGGGCATGAACACACGCACGGGGATCATTGCCGCCATGGAATCGGAAATCCGCGACCTCTCCACGTCCTTGGAACATCAGGGGACAGAAACCGTCGCCGGCAGGGAAATCCGTTATGGCCGACTGGAAGGAGAACCGGTGGCCCTGATTCTCTGCGGCTGCGGCAAGGTGAACGCCACCCTTTCGGCCACACTGCTCGCCGCGCATGCGAAAGTCTCAAGGATCCTGGTCACGGGTGTCTCGGGAGGCTTGGCGGAGGATCTCAAGGTGGGTGACGTCGTGATCGGGGATGCGTTCCTTCAGCACGACATGGATGCGCGGCCGCTCTTTCCGTTGCACGAGATACCGTTTGAGGGATTCTCAGCCATCGGGGCCGATGCCGTCCTGCGCAACCTCCTGACGGAGGCTGCCCGCGCCATGCTACTCTCCAAGCGTCCTCCGGGCCTCGAGGAGGCGAGGGTCTTCGAGGGACTTGTCATCAGCGGTGATCAGTTCCTCTCAAGCAGCGAGGCGAGAAACAAGGTTCTCGGGGCCATTCCGAAAGCCTCCTGTGTCGACATGGAGTCGGCCGCCATCGCCCAGGTCTGCCGCGCCGCCGATCTGCCGCTGGGTGTCCTGCGGGTCATCTCCGACTCGGCGGATGGGAGCGCGCACATCGACTTCGCCAAGTTCGTCGAGGTCTCAGCCTCCCATGCCTGCGCGGAGACGGTCAGGCATGCATTGCGGGCCTTAGCGCGCTGAAGGATTAATCTGGAACTCAAGAACTCAGGAAGAGAGAGGTGGAACGTTGCTTCCTAGTTTCTCCTTATGACCTAATAGCCTAACAGCATTGACGCCAATTCCCTCCCGGAAAGCTGTGGCGCCCAGCGGGCTATGACTTCCTCGTAGTCTTCCACGCATCTTCCCAGATGCTTGGTTCAGCCTATCCACCTTGCTCTAGCAAGTCTTCGACTTCCTAGAAAACCACCCCAATCTGGGCACCCAGCACCAAGGCGTTGGGGATCGTGCCGGTGCCGCCGGGATTCACGACCCACTGCACGTCGGGCTGGATGTAGGCAAACTTGGTCATGTTAATGCGGTAGCCCCATTCGTAGACGATCTCGTAGGTGGCATAGCCGCCGAGCGTGGCCTGATTGGCCTGGGCATAGTTGGAGCTGAAGTTGCCGTAGGCCACGCCGAAGATGGAGACATCCTGCGGACGGAAAGGAAGCAGACCCGTGTAGACGAGACCGCCGTTGTACTGAAAGGGGACTTTGGCCGTGTTCTGCTGAGGACAGAGGACAAAGGCACTCCAGGCGGTGAGGCCCGTGTCCTTGAAGGGGTCCATCCGATAGAGCATCTGGTCAAAGTGCCAGTAGAGGCCGTAGCCGCCGTTCTGCCGCTGCGTGGTGCCCCACTGCGGATAGCTGTAGGTGGAGTAGTAGCCGCCCATCCAGTAGTGTCCGGGAAGGCCGTGCGGGATGGCATCGGAAGCCGGCGTGTTAAGATTCTTACCGTCGACGGTCGATTTGCCGTCGGTTGACTTGGTGGCGGGGGCGGCCGGCTTGAAGAACTCGGGCGCCCATCCGTACTGACCGATCAGCATGAGGCCGTCACCGGGATTGAAGTTCCAGTTGAGGCCGTGCATGGAGGGGCGGGAAACCTGCGGGGAGACCTGATAGACGCCGAGCATCGCCTCCGACTCATGGGTGACCAGCGCGCGGACCCTGGCCCCCCAGACACCCCACGGATAGGTGGAGAACATCCCGTTGACAGGCAGCGACTGCGGATTCCCATCGATGCCGTTGTTCATGTAGAGCCAGTAGAGCGGCGAGGAGGCGAACTCGTCGCCCGCGCTCATGCGCCCGAACTTGAAGCTGAAGCGGTCGTCGCAGAAGCGCTGATTGTAGGCCAGCGAATAGAAGATCGCGGTGGAGCCCCCGTACACCTGCTGGACTGTGAACTGGTTGCCGATGTTCTGGGCGGAGAGGTTGCTCCCGTCGCGATTGAGCATGATGACGCTGAGGGTGCCCCCCTGGTAGCCGAAGAGCGGTTGTGACTGAAACTCGAGGTCGAGGGTGAAGTTGTCGCAGTAGGTTATCCCCCGGCTCTTGCCCCCGGTCACATTGCCCGCGATGTCGCTGGTGTAGTTGAAGGAAACATCGAGGCCCTTCCTCGCCAGGGTGTCACGGAGGCCGAACCAGTTCTGCAGCGCGTAATCGGACTGAAACCAGTCGCGGGTATTGACCCGGTTACTGCGGTAGGGATCCCAGAAGCGCTGATTCCCCCAGTCGAGTTCCGGAATCTGGTAGGGAATGTCGAACCGCAGATCCGCATCCGTGGCCATGAAGGGCATGCGGGGAATGTGCATGTGCACGCTCATCACCTTCCTCGCGCGAGAGGGGGATGATTCCGGAACGGCGGCATCGTGAACAGCGCTCGGAACGGCGCCCGAGAAGGCGGTCATCAGGAGGAGAGGGAGGAACATGTTCTTCAGAGAGATGTTTCTTGAGCAAAGCGTCCCGACTCCTTCCGAGGCAATCCGATTTTCACCACCGCCATCGCTAAAAACTCGTCACGAGGGGAAAAAGCCAGCAGGCTTTACCCGATGAAGCGCTCCCTTCCCCTGCCACTTCTGCTCGGCTCCGCGATGACGGCCGCGGCCCATCCGGCCGAGTTTCACGGCGTTGCAGGGAGTGACGCCGCAATCTCCGGACTCCTCCACCCCTTTTCGGGCCTGGATCACCTTCTGGTCATGATCGCCGTGGGACTCTGGGCCGCGCGGATCGGCGGAGCTGCCGTTTCCTTACTTCCCTTAGCCTTTGCCGGATCGATGCTGTCGGGCGGATTCCTCGCCCTCTCGGGCATGCGTCTCGCGGCGGTCGAACCGGGGATCCTTGCCTCGCTCCTCCTGCTCGGCGCCGCTCTCGGGATGTCCTGGCGCCCCCCGCTCGCGATCGCCGCACTCTTCGTCGGATGCGCCGGGTTCTGCCACGGGTTTGCCCACGGCGCGGAGATGGCCCCGGGGACAAGCGCGTCGCTTTACTTCTCCGGGATGATGGTCTCCACGCTTCTGCTGCTTGGCCTCGGGCTTGGCGCGGGACTCCTGCCGGTCCGGAATCGATGTCCGATCGGATCACTCCCCTGAATCCGCGGGAGAAGCGGTTTTTGCTGAAGGATCCATGAAAGGCACTCCTCTTTTACGTCTCGGAATCATCCTGGCCTTGCTGGCCGCCGCCGCGTGGCCGGCCTGCCGGCTGACTCTGCGGCCGGATCCGGGAACATGCGCCGCCGCTCCTCCCACCGGAGAGGCCCGACAAGACCTTGCCGCCGCGCCGCTCCGGGCCACCCTGCTGATCCATGCGGCGCCTGCGCCGCTGCGTTGCTCGGTCAGCCAGAACGGAAGGGTCCTGCTCTCCGAGAAGAACCTCTCCGGCCCCGGGGAATACCGGGCCGAAACGGAGATCGCCCCGGGGATGGATCTGATCATCGGCTCGGAATGGAGCAACGGGGATCCCCATGCAATCCGTGCCGAGGTGCTGATCAGCGGCTCCCGGACCCCCCTGGAAAAAACCTACTGGGCGACCTCATCGCTCGAGGACAGCTTTCCCCTTCCGGAATCGTTCCAGCCGTGAATCCGCTTGCCACCAGCGCGGAGCCGTTGCTCCGCATCGAGGATCTGACGGTGAGTTATCACCGCGTCCCGGCAATCCACCACCTCTCCCTCAGCCTCTCCCGTGGCCACCGCGTCGGTCTCTTCGGACCCAACGGCGCGGGCAAATCGACGCTTCTCAAGGCGGTGGCCGGCCTGGTCATTCCCGAAACGGGGTCCATCACCATCGCGGGCCAGAACATTGCAAAGGCGGCCGCGAGGATTGCCTACCTACCCCAACGGGAGTCGGTCGACTGGGATTTTCCGGTCACCGTGCGGGGACTTGTCGAGATGGGACGCTACCATCATGTCGGCCTGCTGGGATCCTTTTCCAAGGCGGACGACGAAGCGGTCCAGAAGGCCCTGGAACTCTTCGACCTGGCACCACTGGCCGGTCGTCAGATCAAGGAACTCTCCGGCGGGCAGCAGCAGCGCTCCTTTCTGGCAAGAGCCTGGGCGCAGGAGGCCGACCTCTATCTGCTCGACGAGCCCTTCGCCGGCCTCGACAAGGGAAACGCCGGAACCCTTGCCAGGGCACTCCTCACTCTCGGGGAACAGGGCAAGCTCCTGCTCGTCTCCCATCATGCGCTGTCCGAGGCGACGGAACTCTTCGACATGGCAGTCCTGCTTAACGGCGAGATGATCGCCTGCGGACCGACGGCGGAGGTTCTTTCCCCGCAGCACCTCGAATGCGCCTACGGCACCGCGGTCTACTCCGGCGGGCACCACCATCACGACCGCGCATGAGTGCCCTCTCCAACCTCCTCGCGTCGCTGACGGAACCGTTCGGATACACCTTCATGCAGCGCGCGCTCCTCTCCTGCGCCCTGATCGGCTTCACCAACGGGTTCCTCGGCACCTTCATCATCCTGCGCCGGCAGGCGCTGCTGGCCGACGCGCTTTCCCACTCGCTTCTGCCCGGACTCGCGGTGGCCGCGATGCTGGTCGGACTCTCCCCCGCGGGACTGCTTCTCGGGGGGCTTGTGGCCGCGCTGCTCGTCGCGCTGGGCGGGCAGGTCGTGGCGCGCAATTCGAGGCTCAAGGACGAGACCGCGGTCGCCTCCCTCTACATCATCGCCTTTGCCGTCGGCATCGTGCTGATCCGCTTTGCCCGGGTGAAGGTGGATCTCACCCACTTCCTCTTTGGCAACATCCTCGGAGTCGGTGACGGCGACCTCTGGATCGCCTACACGGCGGCCTTCCTGACCCTTGTGACGCTTTCCGTTTTCCAACGCCCCCTCCTCCTGACCCTCTTCGACGCGACGGTCGCGCGCTCCCTGGGCATCCGCACCGGACTTCTCGAGACAGTGCTTCTCGCCCTCACGGTGCTGGGATTGGTCGCTTCCCTGCAGGCGGTCGGGGTGCTCCTCTCGCTCGGACTGCTGATCCTGCCGGCCGCCACCGCCTACCTGCTCACCGACTCCTTTCCACGGATGCTCTGGGGTGGGGCCGTGCTGGGCATGGCAAGCGCTGTCGGTGGGCTCCTTCTCTCGTTCCACGCCAACATCGCGTCGGGTCCGTGCATCGTGCTGCTGCTGGCGGTGCTTCTCGGGGCGGCATTCCTGTTCTCCCCCCGCTACGGCATCCTGCCCGGACTCTGGAGAGGGCGGCATCTCCACGAGGAATCGCTGGAACGCTGGGCGGGCCACCAGGGCCACGACCATCAACTCACTCCGGAGCACGGTGCGAAGGAGCACGGCGGAAAGCACGGGGAATCATGAGCACCGGACCCCTCCCCGATTCCAACCGTCCCATCGGCGTCTTTGATTCCGGCATCGGAGGACTGACCGTGGTGGCCGCCCTGAGGCGCGAGTTGCCCGGATCCGACATCCTCTATCTCGGCGACACGGCCCGGGTCCCCTACGGGGGCAAGAGCCGGGAGACCGTCACCCGCTACAGTCGCGAGATCATCGCCATCCTGCAGGAGGAGGGGGCCTCGCTCATCGTCGCCGCGTGCAACACCGCCTCGGCGCTCGCGGTTCCCGAGATCACCGGCACCTCCCCGATCCCGCTTCTCGGCGTGATCCACCCCGGAGCCGACGCCGCGGTCCGGGCCACGCGATCAGGAAAGATCGGGGTGATGGCAACCAAGGCGACGGTGGGAAGCCGGGCCTACACCCTGGCGATCCATTCGATGGATCCCGGGCTCACGGTCGATGCCGTCGCGTGTCCCCTGCTGGTGCCCCTCATTGAGGAGGGGTTGCTCGACGATCCGGTGACCGAGACGGTTCTCGGACGCTATCTCGAACCGATGCTCGGGCGCGGGATCGACACCCTGGTTCTTGGTTGCACCCACTACCCGCTGCTCAAGCCGCTCATCGGCAGGATCTGCGGCCCCGGAGTCACGCTCGTCGATTCGGCTGAAAACTGCGCGCTTGCGGTGCGGGCCCTCCTCTCGCCCGACGCCGCCCGACGCCCTGCGAACCGCGGCGCGCGTCTTGACGTGATGCTGACCGACTCCTCGGAGGGATTCCTACGGATCGCGGAGAAATCGCTCGATCTCCGGATCGACTCCCTCAGCGTCCGCAGCGTCGGGAATTAACCCGGATGATGCGATAGGTAGGCGGCGACAGGTCTGGATGGTTCACCCGGATGGTGAGTCCCGGAAGGGTTAAAAGCGTTACACCGTTAAAATGTTACAAGGTGGCTGAAGTCCGAGGCCGAATTGAACTCATGCAGGCATCTCTTGACGGCGCTTTCCCTGACATTCCCCTTTCGAATCTCGGGTCAGGGATCTCCCGGATCCATCTTCAGGGAGTTAAAACGTTGGGCTCCTCGCTGTTTTCAGTGGGTAAAGAAGGAAGACAGGGGAAAATCTGGAACTCATGAATTGCTTGCCTGGCCGTTGCTTCGCATTTGAACTCGTGCTTCCCCAAGCCACTCGCCCCTACCGGGGCTGCTTCGCAGTCCTATCAGCTTTGATTCGCTCGCTCCCCCTCGGCTTACCCTTGCGGGTCCCGCTTAAGCGGGATCTACCCAAGCCGTTCCCACGGCTATGTGTTCGCCAGTCGCTGATTCGTTGCATCAGGAAATGAAACGGAGGGAAGTAGGATTTGTACCACCAAGGACCGCCGAGTGGCGGGAGGCACGGTTTAGCCTGCGCGGTAGCACAGCCCGTCAGGGCGAGTTGAGCGGGAGCGCGCGAGGCAATCAGCCGAGGCCCATCCAAGGATCTGAAAAAGAGTGGGACCGAAGGGAGATCAGGGAATGGCATTACAGATCCGGCCAGACCGGGCCCATG
>JBIIGI010000013.1:0-42612 GCA_044236545.1 Chthoniobacterales bacterium | reverse complement strand
CGCCTCGTATCCGCTCTCCTCTGTGAAATCTCCGACGAGTGGATCACAGGAAAAATCTACCTCAACATGAACCCCATCGACTCTCCACTCCCTTAACCCATTTTACAGAAACATCTTTACGCAACCCGCTGTCCTCCGCTGGAACTTCCAAATGATCTCCAACCTTGCCTTCGCCTCACGCTTTTCCGCGGCGGTTGGAATTGCAACGCAAGCGGCAACCTCTCAACGCTGGTTCCTTAAAAAAGCATCTGTTCCATCTGCTTTGCTCCCCGGGTTGGGTTAGGATTTCCATTTCCAACACAAGCCGCAACCCACGTCCTGTTAAATCAGCGCTTCTACGGGTTGAGCAACTGGTTCGCCGGGGCCAGATTGACGTTGATGGTTAGGTTCGCATGCTTTCTATGTGCCGTCCTTTTTGTCGGCATTCTTTCCACTACCCGTGCCGCGATCCAGCCAAGTGACCTGCTCAAGGACCCCTCGGCTGAGGAATGGGCGGCCCTCTCCAGATTCGACGGACGGATGAGCCGAGCCCGGTTTGAGGAGAGGCTGCAGACCATCTTTGATCCCTTTGGCGGGCTACGGTCCTTTCTCAAAATTACCGACTTCTCCGTGGAGGTCTTTTCCACAGCCAAGCAAGAGACACGACTCGCCACGATCGGCTTTGCCACCACACAGCAGCCTCCCCCAGTGCGACCTTCACCGGGAGGCCCTACACCCGAGTTAGGCTCATCGAATTCTCTCCAGGGCCTGACGCTGATGATCGACCCCGCTGATATCGGAGGGGCTTGGGGGCCGATGGAAAATCGCTCCAGCTACTACAGGGGTTTTGGCCGCATCCAAGAGGGCGATCTGAACCTGATTGTCTCCAAGCTGCTCGCCGAACGCTTGCGCCAACTTGGGGCTGCTGTTTACGTCACCCGCGACTCAAGCGAACCCGTCTGCAAGGCAAGCATTCCCGAGGTCGCCAAGATCGTCCCTTCCGTGCTTTCGGAGCGCCCCTACATTCTCGCCGGCACCTTCCGTTCCAGAACCCGGAATATCCACAAGTCCTCGCACATCTACGAGCGGATCGTGGCCGAAGTCCTGCTGACCAAGAACCTCGAGGCGCTCGCTCGCGCCGAGAAGAGTGCGGGCACCATCAAGCCGGATCTCACGATCGTTCTTCAATTTGATGCCTCCCCGGCCAGCCGTCACCTGAAGCTTGCCAAGATCAACCGGAACATCCTCTTTGTCGAAGGGGCCTACACCGCCCGCGAACTCACCCAGGATCCCCGGCAACGCTACCGGCTGCTGACCAAACTCCTGCAGGACGTGACGCCGACAGAGGCACTGGCTGCGGCTGCCATAGCCAATCGGCTAAGCGAGGCAACCGGATTCCCCCCTGTCGGCTACGGGGACTCGAAGATCACCCGCGCCATCGAGGGGAGCCCCTACGTCGTCGCCCGGAACCTTCTACTCCCCCGCGAACATGAGGGGCCGGTCGTCGTGACGGAGCCCTATTTCATGAATGAGCCCGTCACCCTTCAGCGACTGCTGGCAGGTGACTTTGAAGGGTTTCGGGATTTTGGTGGCCAACATCTCCCCAGTATTTACCGCGAGTATGCGGACGCCGTGGCAAACGGCTTACTGGACGCTTTTTCCGCAACAAACCCCGAGGAACACTAATCAGCGGCTACCTAATCTCAACCTTCTGCTTGGAGTCCGACAGCGTTCCGCATAGAACTTCCCCATGACCAACGGCCAAGGCTCCGCAGGCAATGTCATCGCCTCGCTGGCGAGTTTCTTCATCCCCGGACTCGGACAGCTGATCCAGGGAAGACTCCTTGCGGCGATCCTCTTCTTCGTCTTCACCGGCATCCTCTGGGTGTTCCTGCTGGGATGGGTCATCCATCTCTGGGCCTGCCTCGATGCCGCCCTCTGGAAACCCCGCTCATGAACCGCATCACTCCATCCCTGCTCGCCCTTCTCCTCCTAGGCCTCACCGCCTGCACCAACGAACTGGTGCAGAAGGAACAGTTCCTGAGGGAGGCGGGATTCAGGGCCGTGACTCCATCGACGCCCGCGCAGATCGCCAAGGCTCAGGCCCTCCGACAGGGACACATCACCCAGGTGACCCGCAAGGGAAAGACCCTCTTTGTCCTCTCTGATGCCAAGCGGAACCTCCTGCTCGTCGGCGGCAATCCCCAGCTTGAGCGCTACCAGCAGATTCTCTACACCAAGAAGGTCGACCCAGCCATCAAGAGCAGGGCCTACGACCGGGAGATGGAGAATGCTTGGGGCGGTTGGGATGGCATGCTGGATCCGTTCTTCTTCGGCGGACCCATGATGTTCTACTGACCGCCACACACCTCCACCCGCGATGAAAAAACCCCTGCTCTTCTCCCTCGCCGCCCTGCTGGCGCTCGGCACACTGGATGCGGCGACTCCCTCATCCATCGATCCCAACGCCCTCTCCCTGCTCAAGCGCATGAGTGATTCACTCACCAAGGCGAAGGGATTCTCCTACCGCTCCCGTGTCGTGATGGAAGTCCCCTCCGTCACCGGACAGTTCGTCACGCTCGTCCCCGAGGGAAGAGTCACCATGCGCCGTCCCGACAGGCTGCGTGCCACGTATGCCGGCGATGCGCCGCCGTTGGATCTCTTTTATGACGGCACCTCCGTCTCGGTGTTCGCACCTCATGCCTCGGTCTACTCCACCGTCAAGGCGCCAGCCAACCTCGACGAAATGCTCTCGGGGCTTCGCAAGAACACCGGTGTGCGACTCCCCGCCGTGCCGCTTTTGAAGAACGATCCCTACGCCTCCCTAACACGCGGCCTGCAGAGCGCCGTCGTCGTGGGAGAAACCCGGGTGGACGGGATTCCCTGCGACCATCTGGCATTCCGCAGTCCCGGCGTGAATTGGGAAATCTGGCTTGAGACCGGATCGCGCGCCCTGCCCCGCCGTCTGGCCGTGACCTTCACCGACCGCCCCAACTTCCCGCGCAGCATCGTCGAGTTTTCGCGGTGGAATCTCCATCCGTGGCTCCCGGACGGCCTCTTCCGCTTTCACAAACCCCCGAATGCGAAGGAAATTCCCTTTGCGGACGTGATCAAGGACGCACGCCGATGAACAAATTCCTCGCCCTCATCCTTATCCTTCCGGCCCTTCTTCTCGAAGGCTGCACGAGCGGCTACTACGCCGGCCCGTCCACCTACGTCCCGCCCGCCGTCGTCCCCGGCTACGCATGGATCGGCCCCGGCTACTACGGCGGCTACTATTACGGCACCAGCACCGACTACTACGGCAGTACCTACTATCGCGGCGCCACCGGCACCGCCTACCACGGCACGTATGTGAACGGCGCGGAGTATCACGGCGCCTACAATAGCGGCGGTTACTACAACACCGCATACGGAGGACACGGTTCCTGGTATGACGGCACCGGCAGCGCCTATGGCTCGCGCGGAGGATCAGCTTCTTGGAGCGATGGCTCGGGCAGCGCCACGGGCTACCGTGGGGGCTCCGCCTCCTGGAGCGACGGCTCCGGCAGTGCGACCGGATACCGCGGCGGCACCGCTTCCTGGAGTGACGGATCGGGTTCCTGGCACGGAGCAGGGGGACGCTCCGGCTCTTTCCGCCGATAACCATGAGCAAGCCCCGGATTCTTGCCTTCGGCGGCAGTCTCCGACGTGATTCCTTCAACCAGAAGCTCGCCGCCCTCGCCGCCGAGGGAGCACGCGAGGCTGGCGCCGAGGTGACGCTGATCACTCTGCGCGATTTCCCCATGCCGCTCTTCGATCAGGATCTCGAGGCCACACACTACATGCACCCAGATGTGCAGCGCCTCAAGGACCTCTCCCTAATAACTTAACCAAGTATTCCCGAGTGTTATATAGAACTAAAATGTTTGCTTTTTTAAAGCATATGGCTCAGGGAAAGATTTATAGCATCACCATCGGTATTTTTTTGTTTCTGGTTGTCATTTCAATTTTTTTTAGTTTTGCGTTGCTAAGCAGATCTCTTGAATCTCCATCTCGTAGGAACAATGTGAGTTTAGCCGATATTTCCTCAGACCACCTGCGCAAAAATTCCTCTCAACCCCCTGCATCACGTGATGCCGGTGGAAAGCCACCGTTGTTATTGGGCCCCACATTAGATGCGATTATTGCAGAGGAAAACAACACTCCCACTCAGACCGCCCACCGATTATTTGAAGCACTTTCTCAATTGGATGAAGATTCTCAGCGAAAGGCCGTCGAGTATGCAGTATTGCTCGCCGACGATCTAGAAACTGAGAATTGGGTGCGGCGACTCATCTCCAATGAATTTTCTGATCCTATTGCGGACATTCTTTACCAAAAACTTTTGACGTTGGAAGAGCCGCTGAAGCTTCACGCCCTAGCTGAAATTGCCGATCAAAGATCTCATTATCTCAGTGAACAAAGCACGGAGGTATTAGCTTCCTTGTTTGATACCCCATCAAATGGAATGAATTGGGTCCAGTGGATCGATCTTCAATCAGGCAGATCTACACCTCATTGAGTTTACTTATTTTTGCTTGCCTGGGCAAACAACTGCGTGTTACTATTGCCGACTAAGCACTGCAGTATTATTATATCATAAACATGAAACACATCTTACTCCTCCTATTGCTTGCTGTATCGATAAGTGCAGCTACCGCGCAAAATCTTGTTTACAACCTTGTTGAAAGAAACACTGGTTCTGGTTCCGGAACTTGGACTTCGAAGGGTATTGTGTTATTGATTCCCAGCGTTTCTCCATCAGATGGGTTGCATCATGCTTCCGTAGTCACTTTTCGAACTTGGGCTTCACGTTTTTCTAAAGCCTTTTGGTCCTATGAAGATTTCGTTTACGATGATGGCTCTGGGGGAGTTTATGGCGGATTGTCAACGGCGCTTGCTAGGATTGGTAAGTCATATTACATACTCGCCTCACTTGACGGTCAGTTTAATTCAGAAACCATAAGCGGGGTGGCCACTTACGGAGCAATAGCGCGAACTTCTGTGATTGGCTATTACGCAAAAACACTCGCCCGCTCCTCTTCGTATTATAATTCAGCGAATCAAGATGTTTTGGGCAGTACTAGTCAACAATATCAGTTTGCATATAAGTACTCAACGGTAGCCTCCTACACATTAAATGCCGACCTTACGAAGCGGGTTATAAGCCTAGATACCCAGAGCGCAGAACAATCAATTAAAGATTATTTACGTGATTTGGGCTTCGTTGATACCTCTGCCACGCCGTAAGAGTGCGGTGTGTTGGCAAGTAGCCAATTTCAGCAACCTTGGCATCACCGTGCTCCCCGACCAGATCGCGATCCCCTCGGCATTTGATGCCTTCGGCCCCGACGGCCACCTCGTCGATCCCAAGCAGGAAGCCAAGGTCAAGACCCTCGGTGCGTCGTTGGCGGAGCAGTTGCAGAAACTGGCTGGTTGATTTTAGGGTCCTGCAGAACTAAATTTTCCCCCATGGCAGCCATGCTTGATGTTTCGGCTCTCTCGAGAAACGAGAAACTCCGCTTGCTGGAAACCCTCTGGGCGGATTTGACAGCTGATGACTCTCAGATTCCATCCCCGGCTTGGCATCGTGATGCTCTCAAGGAGACACGGGCTCTTTACGAGCAGGGGAAGGTATCTTTCTCCGATTGGACGGTTGCCAAGGCCCGCATACGGGACGCCGTCGCGTGATCATTATCATCTCGGATCCCGCAGAGCGGGATCTGCTGGAGGGTCACTGCTTCTACGACCTTCAGGATCGCGGCCTCGGAGATTACTTTCTCGATTCGCTTTTCTCGGACATAGACTCGTTGCTTCTTTTCGGGAATCCATCGGGAAGTCTTTGGATACCACCGCCTGCTGGCAAAGCGTTTCCCCTATGCTGTCTACTACTCTCTGGAAGTAGACACCATCTCCGTCTGGCGTGTGCTAGACTGCAGGCGTGATCCTCAATGGATCATCGACCAGCTTGCTTCCCAATAATTTCTAGGCCTAGGACGCTCTACGTCCCAGTGGGTGTGGGATGATGGGTGCCTATGACAACGTATCTACTCCTCGGATTCCTCGCGGTTGGCTCGTTGCATGCCGGTGATCGGACCACGGCGGTTGCCGTCCAGCAGGCGCTCAGCACGCCGCGCGACGGGGTCTCCCGTCAGCAGGTGGTCAATAACTTCAACTCCGGCGGCTTCGCCACGGTGAACACCGACGGCCGTGGCAACGCCGTGATCATCGCTCCACGTGAGGTGATCTATGTTCAGCCCTCGCCGTGGGGCGGGGTGAACTTCTTCTCCACCGCACCGGATAGGCCCGCGTGCCCGGTTGAGTGTCCGTGAGGGGGGCATGAGGGGGAGAGAAAGGGGAATTAGGCTCTAGCCTTTTAGACTCTAGTGAGCTGCAGGGGGAATAATTCACCATGAAGAACATGAAGAAGCAGGATAAAGGCTGCTGGGCTTTTCGACTGTTGGCCTGTAGGTGCGAATAGCGAACTGCAGGGTGCTGGAATCCAATGTTTGTTTGATTTCCAAGAGATCCAGTCGTAGGGATAACATCATGGGCATTGCCGAGATCGTCGAAGAGCTTCCGAAGCTGACCGTTGAGGATAGGGATGAGTTGCGCCTTCGGCTGCTCGAGCTAGATCGCGAGATCTGGACTGATTCCTCCCACCCTCTGACTGACTCGGAGAAGGCCCTGCTGGATGCTCGCCTTGCCGCATACAGAAAGGCTCCTGACGCCGGGAGTTCGTGGGAGGATGTCGAGGCGCGCCTGCTTGCAAAACTCGGTAAATGACCCTCAGGGTCATCATCCGCGACGAAGCGGAGGAGGATCTACTGGAGGGAGCCCTCTGGTATGAGGGCCTTGAAGACGGACTGGGAAAAGATTTCGTCTTGGAAGTTCGCGCGGCGATTAACCGGACTTCTGAAAATCCGCTCCTCTATCCCAGCCTCCGCTCAAACCCCGATGTCCGCAGGGTTCTCACCCGACGGTTCAAGTATCGGATTTTCTACATCCTGAGATCTGATGCGATCGTCATCTTTGCGGTTCTCCATGCCGCCCGGCATGACAGACGGTGGATCGGAAGAATTGAAGAGGCCTAGGACGCTCTACGACCTAGCTGGTTTGGTAGATTCCTAACCATGAAACCGTACAGGCGTTTAGGCTCTAGCGATCTGCAGGGGAAGTATTTGTCCACAAAAAGCACAAGAGTCACACGGGGAGAAGGGTCGCGCTCAGGGCCTCTTGTGCATTCTGTGCATCTTGTGGCTATGCAGTTGATGCCTAGCGTTCATTCCTCCCGGCGATAGAATCACCATGAAGAGCATGAAGATGATGGCGGAGAGATTGGGGAGGCCGGGGGTGTGGGTTGCCGGTGTGCAGAAGCGATTCGGTCTGCCGGTGCTGGAGAGCTATCCCGAGGGGTATGAGTCGTTTCTCCGAAAGATTATTCATCTGCGTGTGCTCGGCGTGAGCGAGGAGACGCTTCGTGAGTTCTGGGCCGTCGAGCGGAAGCTGATCGAGGTTCTCCATCTCGATCCGCAGAGTTCCCCGACCTGGATGGTCGATGCCTGTGCCTTCTCGACAGATCCCGATCGTCGGCTCCTGCTCTCCAACATCGATCTCGGGTTCCCCCTGCCATCAACCGACCTCCAGATCGGTTTGAACTTCGCGGCCACCTCCCACGAACTCTTTGCCGGGAAAGAGATGGGCGAAGACGCCCTGCGGCTCATCAGCGACTACCGCACCCGCCTCGCGGCGATCCGTTCAACGGTTGCTTCAGAACGGCCCCTTCTTAAGGAAGCGATCAAGTGGAGTAGGGAAATGTCCGTATAGCGGAAGGTTTTTAATTTGGATCTGAGGAAATCAGGAAGTTAACTGTGAGTTCTTGTTCCATGATCTCTTCAGCCTCCTCGAGTGCATTTTACGCTGAGTCGATCTCGTCGTTTCTTTCCCAAAGCAACGATCACATTCGTGGCGTGCTTTCTGGTAAGAGTCCCTTCGCTGACTCGACTGATCAAAAAGATGCCTGGAACAGCGAAATCGCTATTCTTAAGAAATCCCTTCAGGGGATCGATGGCCATCTGTGTTTGGAATTCGATGTGCCGCGTATCGGAAGTCGCATCGATGCGGTTGTCATCTCAGCCGGGTGTATCTTCGTCTTGGAATTCAAGGTTGGCGAAAGCTCCTTCCATCGAGAGGCAATCAATCAGGTCTGGGATTACGCACTCGACCTGAAGAACTTCCACAGGGATAGCCACCATGCGCCGATCATCCCGATCCTGATTTGTACTCAGGCGAAGCAGGGACAGCGCGAGTTAAGCAAGCCCTTCGCCGATCAGGTCTACGAACCAATAACCACAAACCCCGAGGGACTTCTTTCCCTTATCACAGAAGCCCGCTCCTCTATCGAGGCGCCAGCCATCGACCCTGAGGCTTGGATTTGTTCACCTTATCAGCCCACACCTACGATCATTGAGGCGGCACAAAGTCTTTACGCACGGCATTCGGTAGAGGCTATTTCCCGTCATGATGCGGGAGCGCGAAATCTCGCGATTACCTCCAGGCGTGTTGAGGACTTGATCGACCAGGCGGCACGGCAGAGAGAAAAGCACATCATCTTTGTGACGGGAGTGCCCGGTGCAGGAAAAACGCTGGTCGGCCTCAATGTAGCCACCAAGAAGCGGGAGGAGCATCAGCAAACCCAGGCTGTCTTTCTTTCCGGCAATGGCCCTCTTGTTGCTGTGCTGAGAGAAGCACTGACCCGTGATGAAGTCCAGCGACTGAAGGCTGTTCAGAAAAAAGTCCGGAAGGGCGAAGTGGGCCAAAAGGTGAAATCCTTCATTCAGAATGTGCACCACTTCCGTGATGAAGCGCTAAGAAGTGATGCTCCTCCCAGTGATCGTGTTGTGATCTTTGATGAAGCACAGCGTGCATGGAATAGGGAAATGACCTCGGGTTTTATGGCTCGAAAAAAGAACCGTCCCGACTTCAAACAATCCGAGCCGGAGTTTTTGATCTCTTATCTGAACCGACATGAGGATTGGGCCGTGGTGATTTGTTTGGTCGGGGGCGGTCAGGAAATCAACCGTGGTGAAGCTGGCATCGCAGGATGGCTTGATGCCGTGCAGCGTTCTTTCCCCGATTGGAATGTTCATGTTTCGCCCAACCTCACGGATTCGGAATATGCGGCAGGTGATGCTCTTTCACATCTGGCCGGTGTCAGGGCTATCTGCAAGGACCCCGACCTCCATCTCTCCGTTTCGATGCGATCTTTCCGCGCCGAAAACGTCTCTGCGTTTGTGAAGTCGGTCTTGGATTGTGAAATGGCGACGGCCAAGGAGCAGCTTTCACTACTCCGGGATCGATTCCCTATCGTGATCACGAAGGATCTGGCCAGGGCAAAAGATTGGATCCGGAGCAAAGCACGCGGATCGGAACGTTTCGGCTTGGTTGCTTCTTCGGGAGCCGAACGCCTCAGGCCTCATGCCGTTGATGTGCGTTTTGAAATCAATCCTATCCATTGGTTTTTGAATGGTTCTGCCGACGTTCGATCAAGCTTCTACATGGAAGACCCCGCCACCGAGTTTCAGGTGCAGGGACTTGAGCTAGATTGGGTCTGCATGACTTGGGATGCCGACCTGCGTTTGTCTCGATCACGGGATTGGAATTACCATTCCTTCCGCGGAGACAAGTGGACGAATGTCCATAAATCGGAAACGCGCCAATATCTACTGAACGCATATCGCGTTCTTCTCACTCGCGCCCGTCAGGGGATGGCCATCTTTGTTCCTCCCGGTGATGAGGCTGACCACACCCGCAAGCCAGCCTACTACGACCACACCTTCGATTATTTGAAGGATATTGGCCTCGAGGTAATTTAGAGCATCCGCATTAGCGGATACTTTTCCCCCTCAGATTCCTGAGTTTCTGAGTTCCTGATTAATGTCTTCTGCTCAGGCCGTCCTTCCGCAGCAACTCTTGAATTTTTTCCCACTGCCACAAGGGGGACGTTCGTATGCGCGTTCTTTTCAGGACTTGAGATCTTTGGGGCCTGCTTTAAGTTGGGTTCATGAAGCTAGAGCTGGATGTTCCCGAAACTGCTTTCTCCGCCCTACGCCAAGGGCCGGAGGGTGCGGCTTCCTGCCTTCTCGTCATGGCTGCGGCGAAGCTCTATGAAATCGGGCAGTTGAGTCAGGAGAGGGCTGCCGAATTGGCTGGCCAATCCCGGCAGGATTTTCTCGTGACCCTTTCCCGACTCGGTGTCACCCCATTCCAAGGGATAGAGACTGACCTCGCCGCCGTAGTCCACGGGGCATGACGCTGGTCTTCAACGCTTCGCCGCTCATTGTCTTGGCGAAGTCCGGTCTTCTTGACCGAGTTCTGCCCCTCGAGAACCACGTGCTCATTCCCCGGCCCGTTGCCAAGGAGATCAGCGCTGTCAGGGATCCTCATGACCCGGCGGCAGCGTGGCTTCGACAGCCGGACGCTCAACTGCTTTTGACGGATGCTCCGGAATGTTCTGCTTTTGTCGGCGCATGGGATCTGGGCGCCGGCGAATCCTCCGTCATCATGCTCTCCCTTGAGGGTGATGGCCGACAGGCTGTCCTGGATGATCTCGCTGCGAGGCGCTGCGCCTCAGCACTCGGGATAAAGGTGATCGGAACCATCGGCCTGCTCTTGATGGCCAAGCAACGCGGTCTCATTCCAGCGATCCGACCGGCTCTCCAATCGGTAGAGGACGCAGGACTTTTCCTTTCCCGGGCGCAGCGGGAGTTGATCCTCTCTCGGGCCGGGGAACTGTCCCGATAGGGCCATGGCGTAGCCAGTAGGGCGCTGCTCGCGGGAGCGAGAGCGGCAAATCATTCCGTCACGGCTTCACCACCTGCAGCCTCTGCACCGGTATATTCATGGCGTTCTAGAGACCTGATCTTATAAGGATCAAAATCCTGAAACTCCAAATGACACGATGGATCGCTCAGGATCGACGCCCATTCCTCCTCTGTCGTTTGGTTGCTTGAGGAGTCTTTCCAATTCCCGGACTGGTCGAGATAAATCATCCCTTTCCTGAGTTCCTGAGTTCCAGATTAATGTCTTCTGCTCAAGCCGTCCTTCCACAGCAAGACTTAAACTTTTTCCCACTGCCACAGGGACACGGGTCGTTGCGGCCGGCGGTTTTCTGAACACGCTGGACGGGCTTCTGTTGCATGGCCTGTTCGAAGACGGATTGGGGCTGGGGAGTCGTCTGCGTGGTGTCGATCTCCCCATCGTTCGCGCTGAGGTGTCCCTCGGAGCCGAGCAGATCCTTCTGCATGAGGTGGCGCGGCATGGAGGCGAGCAACTGCTCGAAGGCCTGGAGGTTAGTGGTGGAGCGGAAGAGGTTGTTCAAGACCTCGTTCTTGATGCTCTCCATGAGCTCGACGAACATGGCGTAGGCCTCGGTCTTGTACTCGGTAAGCGGATCCTTCTGGCCGTAGGCGCGGAGGTAGACGGCCTCGCGGAGTCCGTCCATGGCGTAGAGATGTTCCTGCCAGAGGCGGTCGACGGCGTTCAGGATGACATACTTCTCGAGGCCTGAGCGGGCGGCCTCGTCCTCGATGGCAGCCTTGCGGTCGTAGGCTTCGACGAGGGTCTTCGCCAGCCACTCTCCGTTCGCCGCGATCTCGCGGGTCTCGAAGGCGCATTTCTCCCTGGTGAGTCCGACGGGGAAGGTGGAGTTCACCCACTGGAGGAGTCCGGCGACGTCGGGCTCGGCTCCGCTCTCCTCGACGGTCAGGAAGGCCTCGACCTTCTTCGGCACGACTTCGTTGATGACCTCGTGGATGAGGACGCGGGGGTTCCCGGAATCCATGACCTCGTTGCGGTAGCCATAGATGACTTCGCGCTGTTGGTTCATGACGTCGTCGAACTCGAGGGTCCTGCGGCGCATGAGGTAGTTCCGCTGCTCGACGCGCTTCTGGGCGGTCTCGACGGAGCGGTTCAACCACGGGTGCTCGAGCTCCTCGCCCTCCTTCATGCCGAAGGTTTCCATGATCTTGGTCATGCGGTCGGCGGCGCCGAAGTTCCTCATGAGGTCGTCCTCGAAGCTGATGTAGAAGCGGGAACGGCCGGGGTCTCCCTGACGGGCGCAGCGGCCGCGCAGCTGGCGGTCGATACGTCGCGACTCGTGGCGCTCGGTGCCGAGGACGAAGAGTCCGCCCAGATCGGAGACGCCCTCGCCGAGTTTGATGTCGGTGCCGCGGCCGGCCATGTTCGTCGAGATGGTGACGGCCCCCCTCATGCCGGCGCGAGAGATGATCTCGGCCTCCTGCATGTGGAACTTGGCGTTGAGCACGGTGTGGGGAATGTGTTCCCGCTTGAGCATGCGGCTGAGGACCTCGGAGGCCTCGACGCTGGCGGTGCCGACGAGGATCGGCTGGCCGCGGCCGTGGGAGGCCTTGATCTCCTCGATGGCGGCGGCCATTTTCTCACGGCGTGTCTTGTAGATGCGGTCGTTCTCGTCGAGGCGGGCGACGGGGCGGTTCGTCGGGATGACGGTAACGTCGAGTCCGTAGATGTCGTGGAACTCGTTGGCCTCGGTCTCGGCCGTGCCGGTCATGCCGCCGAGCTTCTCGTAGAGGCGGAAGTAGTTCTGGATGGTGATGGTGGCCATCGTCTGGGTCTCGCGATCAATCTGGACCCCTTCCTTGGCCTCGACGGCCTGGTGGAGTCCGTCGCTCCAGCGGCGCCCGGCCATCTTGCGGCCGGTGAATGTATCGACGATGACGACCTTGTTCTCCTCGACCACATACTCAACGTCCTTCTCGTAGAGGCAGTAGGCCTTGAGCAGCTGGGCGATGTTGTGCATGCGCTCGGCGGAGTGGTCGCAGTGCTGCTGGCGGGCGGCCTTCTGCGCGGCCTTCTCGGAATCGGAGAGCGCCGCATTGGTCTCGATGTCGGCGAACTCGGTGAGGAGGTCGGGGAGGACGAAGGCGTTCGGGTCGTCGGGGTTGAGGAAGCTCCGGCCCATCTCGGTGAGGTCGGCCTCCTGCTGCTTCTCCTCGATGGTGAAGAAGAGCTCCTCCTTGAGGGCGACGAGGGCGTCCTTGGAGGTGTCCTGGTAGAAGGAGAGCTCGGCCTTGTCGGTGAGGCGGCGGAGTTCGGGATCCTCCATGGCGCGGAGCAGTCCCTTGTTGCGGGGCTGGCCGAGCTTCACCTTGAAGAGGGCGAGTCCGGCGGCTTCTTTCTCCCCCTTGGCGAAGAGGTCGCGGGCGTCGGCGACGAGCTTGTTGATGAGCGCGGTCTGCTTGCGGACGAGCTGTTCGACGAGCGGCTTGAAGCGGTCGTACTGGTGGGTGGAGACGGTGGCGGGGCCGCTGATGATGAGCGGGGTGCGGGCCTCGTCGATGAGGATGGAGTCGACCTCGTCGACGATGGCGAAGTAGTGGCCGCGCTGGACCTGCTGGTCGCGGCTGGTGGCCATGCCGTTGTCGCGGAGGTAGTCGAAGCCGAACTCGCTGTTGGTTCCGTAGGCGATGTCGCACTCGTACTGGGCGCGGCGCGACTCGGGGGACTGGTCATGCTGGATGATGCCGGTGGTCAGGCCGAGGAAGGCGTAGAGCTGACCCATGCACTCGGCGTCGCGGCGGGCGAGGTAGTCATTGACCGTGACGACATGGACGCCGCGTCCGGTGAGGGCGTTGAGATAGACGGGGAGCGTGGCGACGAGCGTCTTGCCCTCGCCGGTGGCCATTTCGGCGATGCGTCCCTTGTGGAGCACCATGCCACCGACAAGCTGGACATCGAAGTGGACCATGTTCCAGGTGTACTCGTAGTCGCAGACCATGAAGGTCTGGCCGACCATGCGGCGCGCGGCGCTCTTCACCACGGCGAAGGCCTCGGGGAGGATCTCGTTCAGCCGCTTCTGGAGAAGGTCGGGATCCTGGATCGCGGAGAGCTCGGCCTTCCAGGCGGCGGTCTTTTCCCTGAGGGCCTCGTCGGGGAGCGTCTGGAGCGACTGCTCGATCGTGTTGATCTTGGCGACTAGGGGGAGCATCCGGCGCACCTCGCGCTGGTTCTTCGATCCGATGATTTTCTTGATGATCCAGTTGAACATGAAAAGGGCCGGTTTGCGGCGGAAACTGACTAAATCGCAACAGGCCAAGCCCTGCAAGCCAAGGGGAAGACCCCGAAAGGATTAATATGGAACTCAGGAACTCAGGAAGGGATTGAAAAAGGTGTCGGGCAGTAGACAGATGGGCACGGATGCAGATTTCGGATTTCTGTTTTCTGAGATTACTTTGGGGAGAGATCTCTTATTCCTGAGTTCCTGATTATTTCTGCATCTGCCGGTACATCTCTAGGCGGCATTCGAAGCCACCCATGTCGATTCCTTGGCGGCATTCCAGCTTCAGCGAGGGGTCGGACGGGCCGGTTCGCAGGGGATTGGCTAGGACCAGCCGCCCGCCTGGTTTCAGCGCGAGGGAGGCGGCCCGGTAGAGATCGGCGAAGAGGCCCTGCATGTCCTTTACCCGGACGCGGCGTCCAAGCGGAGGATTGGTGATCATGAGGGTGACGCCTCCGGGGGTGATGCCTGTGCGATTCCCGGGTTTCAAGGCCTCCCGGAAGTCGCATGCCGTGATAGTGGATTGGACATCAGAAAGCTTTGCGGCCGTTATGTTTGCCCGTGCAACCTCGACGGCCTTGGGATCCAGATCCGTGCCATGGAGCGCCTTCACGCCTCCCAGGAGCCCCCTCTCCACCAGCTCCAGTCCGGAGCCGCAGAAGGGATCCCAGACGACCTCGTTCGGAGTGTGACCCGCGAGCCGGACCATGCAGGCGGCAAGCGGAGGGTGCGATGCGGCGGGAATGTCATCTTGCCGATAGGCCAGCCTAGGATCGGGATAGAGTCGGGGACGCAGTTCGATGGAGAGTTCCCTGCGGATTTTGTCTCCCCCGGCCGTCGGAATGACATCCACGGACCATGGGGCCTGACGCGAATCATTCAGGATCTCCGGCTCCAGTTCGTAAGCCCGCTCGACCACGCGGCGGATCGCGCCGCGCTGATGGCCGCGCCCGGTGAAGTCGAGCCGGTAGCGGGGAACTCCATCCGTGGCGGATTTCATGAGAACCCGTGCCAGTGGCGATGCGATGAGCAAGGCAAGCGACTCGGCCCACGCAGGGTTGCTGTCATCGGGGATCGTTCCGAGATGGAACCCGACCGTGGCGAAACAGCGGAGCCGGTAGAGGGCTGCGAGGGGGAACTCCCGCTCCGCATGAATCGTGACGCATCCAGGGTGTACGGCGCCGATCCGGAATCCCTCGTGAGGACGAAGCTTCTCCGTGGCCTCAGACTTCACGAAGTTCTCCAGCCCGCGACGGCAGCGCAGATGGATGAGGAGCGTTCCCTCGACCGGCAGTGATGCCTCCAGGTCGATGGCCGCGGGTTGTTCACGGCGGGCGAGGCCGGCCTTCACCTTCTGCTCGGTCAGGCTCGGCAGGATCCCCTCCCCCGCCAGCGCGATGGTCGCGGCACCCCCGACCTTCTCGAGCGCCCGGCCGATATGCCGTTGCTCTCGCTCCCCGCCGGTGGTGCGGAGCAGGGCGAGCATCCTCTCCTCCCCTTCCTCCCCTGCGCCGATCTTGGGCAGGGCGGCGGCGGCGTAGCGGCGGACCTTTTCCTGAGGATCGTCCAGCAGGGTGATGAGCCATCCGCGCACCGTCCGCTTCTCCTCCTCGGTGCCGAAGCGTCCGAAGATCATCCCGACCGCGCGAATCACGGCGACTCGCTCCATGCGCTCACGGGGAGATGCTGCATCGAATCTCACGACCTCCTCGCTCCAGAGACGCTCCTTCGGAAGGTCGCGCAGCTGCTTGTAGAGATCCTGATCCGATTTCATGGGAGAGGGCCTTCGGCCCGGGGCATGGGTGATGGGTGATGGGCCATGGGGTGCTGCATTGGGAATGCGGATGCCGAATCCGTCTGCATTTCCCTATTTCCTATTCCCTATTGCCGATCCCCTCCGGATTCTCCCCGTGAGAATCCTTGCTCAAGCCTCGGCCAAGGCAAACTGCATCTCCCGGGTGCTGTCGACCACATGGGATGCATCGAGCACCTCGAATCTCACGACTCCCCCATCCTCCCCAAAATCAGCGATGACGCCGGGACGGATCTCGTCGCTCTCAAGGATTTTGGCATCCCTGAGAAATATCGTGAGGATATCTGTCTTCTTGTCGTAGGCGACCTTCATGTTGTGATGCGGTTGAGGTATTTGCCGATTTTGGAGGTCTTGTAGAGCGTGATCACCAAGATGCACCCAGCCTGTTCTTCGGTGATAACCCTCAACAACATCTCCTGCCCAAAAAGATGATCCATGTACCGCTTGGATGCAACCTTGCGGGAAGGGGGGCTTTCTTCCAGTAGATCAGCTTCACGGACAGCCTGTTCGACATCCTCGCGGCGTATTGATCGAGCTACCAGATTTTCCTCGGCATGGGACGTGTATGCGATCGGTTTCATCCCTTTTCCTCTCTTCCTGAGTTCCTGCGTTCCAAATTAATAACCCTCAGCCTTGGGACTCTCCCCTCCGTTCCGCGAAGAAGGCCTTGAGCAGTTGGGCGCTTTCATTTCCGAGGATGCCGCCGGTGATCTCGCAGCGGTGGTTGAGTTGCGGCATCTGGAGGATGTTGATGAGACCTCCGGCCGCACCTCCCCTCGTGTCGTGGCATCCGAAGATGACGCGGCGAAGCCGTGCATGGACGAGTGCGCCGGCGCACATCGGGCATGGCTCCTTGGTCACGTAGAGATCGCAATCGTTGAGGCGCCAGTCGCCGAGCGCATTCTCGGCCTGGGTGATGGCGAGCATCTCGGCATGGGCGGTCGCATCCTTAAGCGTCTCCACCTGGTTCGCCGCGCGGGCGATGATCTTCCCCTCGCGCACGACGACGGCACCGATCGGCACCTCCTCGGCCTCGTAGGCCTTCAGCGCCTGACGCATCGCCTGCCCCATGAAATAGTCATCGCTGGTCAGATCGATGATCGGATCCTCGTCCGGCGGTTCGTTGAGATAGATGCTCATTTTGCGCCAAGCTTAGTCCGAGGAACACGGATTGCTGGTACCAGATTGCAAGTGCGTTGGGTCAACGAAGTTAAAAAGTTAGAACGTGAAACGTTACAATGGCTGGAGAGATGTGCCGCAGAGGTCTTGGTTCTATCCCTTTTTAACCTTTTAACTTTCTAACGGTTTTAACCGGTTTTTCCTATCCCCGCATCGCGCGAATCTCCGCGGCTCGGTCCGTGGCCTTGAAGACGGAGGTGCCGGCTACCATGACATCGGCACCGGCCTCGCGGCAGAGACGGGCGGTCTCGGCGTTGATGCCGCCATCCACCTCGATGAGGAAGCCGAGCCCGAGATCGGTGCGGAGACGGTCGGCCTCGCGGATCTTGCCAAGCATGTCGGTCATGAAGGGCTGGCCCCCGAATCCCGGCTCCACCGTCATGATGAGCAGAATGTCGAAGCGTCCGAACAGGGCGCGGGCCTGATCGAGCGGTGTGCCCGGCTTGACGGAGAGGCCGGCTTTCTTCCCCGCCGCGCGGACGCGGTCGAGGGTAATGCCGGCGTCGTGGTTCGCCTCGAGATGAGAGGTGACCGACGCCACGCCCTTCACCGCCATGAACTGCTCGATATAGCGGTCGGGTCGCTGGATCATCAGGTGGACGTCGAGCGGAAGTGCGGTGTGAGGCGACGCGGCGGCGACGATCGGCTGGCCGAAGGAAATGTTCGGCACGAAGTCGCCGTCCATGATGTCGCAGTGGATCCAGTCGGCACCGGCGGCCGTCACGCTCGCCACCTCGTCGCCCAGGCGCGCGAAGTCACACGCTAGGATGGAGGGGGCGATGAGCGAGGGCCGCAGGGCGGGCATGGTGGCGGATGCGTGCGCCCGTCCTAGATGTGGATGGCGTGGCCGAGGGCGGCCTCGGTCGCCTCGAACATCGCCTCGCTCAGCGTGGGGTGCGCGTGGATCGTGGAGGCGATGTCGTCGTAGGTGGCCTCGAGCGTGATGGCGAGTCCCATCTCGGCGATCATCTCGGTGGCGTCGGCCCCGATGATGTGCGCCCCGACGAGTTCGCCGTGCGGCTCGTTGAAGAGGAGCTTCACGAAGCCCTCGCTCTCGCCAACCGCGAGCGCCTTGCCGCTGGCCTGGAAGGGGAACTTGCCGATCTTGAGCTTGAGTCCCTTCTCCTTGGCGGCGCGCTCGGTGAGTCCGACGCTGGCGACCTGCGGCTGGCAGTAGGTGCAGCCGGGGAAGGCGCGCTTGCGTACGGGCGTGCGCTTTCCGAACATCCCCTCGACGGCCTGGACGGCCTCGAAGCTGGCGACGTGGGCGAGCCACGGAGGCCCGATGATGTCGCCGGCGGCATAGACGCCGGGGATGCTGGTCTCGTAGCGGTCGTTGACGGAGAGGTAGCCACGCTCATCGAGCTTGAAGGGTGCCGCGCCACCCGGGAGCAGCGGGGAGACGCCGATCGCGACGAGGGCGACATCGGCGGAGAGGGTTTCATTCGCTCCTCCGGAGACGGTGATCTGGACGCCCTCCTTGGTGGCGGTGGCCTTCTCGACCTTGGTGCCGGTGAGGATGCGGATGCCCTGCTTGGCGAGTGACTTCTCGAGCGCCACGGAGACCTCGGTGTCCTCGACGGGGAGTATGTTGGGCATCATCTCGACGATGGTCACCTTGGTGCCGAAGGCGTTGAAGAAATAGGCGAACTCGACGCCGATCGCGCCGGCTCCGATGACGATGATCTCCTTGGGTTGCTTGGCCAGCGCGAGCGCGTGGCGGCTGCCTATGACGCTGGTGCCGTTGAACGGGAAACCCGGCATCTCGCGGGTGACGACGCCGGTGGCGATGAGGATCTTCGCGGCGGAGAGTGTCTGCTCCTTGCCGTCAGCTCCCTTGACCTCGACGACACCGGTCTTGGGAACGCTCGCGTCCCCACGGATGTAGTCGACCTTGTTCTTCTTGAAGAGGAACTCGATGCCGCCGGCGAGTTTGTCGGCGACCTTGCGGGAGCGGCCGATGACCTTGTCCCAGTCGTATTTCAGCCCCGATACCTCGAGTCCGAAGTCGGCGGCGTGGTGGCCGATGAGGGAGTAGAGTTCAGCGTTCTTGAGGAGCGCCTTGGTCGGGATGCAGCCCCAGTTGAGGCAGGTACCGCCCGCGCGCTCCTTCTCGACGACGGCAACGCGCTTGCCGAGTTGCGCGGCGCGGATCGCGCCGACATAGCCGGCGGGTCCGCCGCCGATAACGATGAGGTCGTAGGGTGTCGTGGCCATAAGTGGAGAGATTGTTAGGGAAGGGAAGACGAAACCGCAAGACGGCTCTTGCCTGCAGAGCGGAGAGAGAGCGGCCTGCTTTTTCTCGCGGTTTCACTCCGTTGCCGCCTATGATGGCGCATGGACATAGCTCTTTCCGTCGCCGAGGGAATCCCGGTCTTTCACTTGGGGGGCCGTCTTGATGTGACAACATACCCGCTGGTCGAGGAGAGGCTCCGGCCACTATTGGCCGAAGAGGGTCGGTGGGTGGTCTTCTCTTGCTCCGACCTGAGTTATGTGAGCAGCGCCGGTTTGAGGGTATTCATCTCAACGCAGAGGCAACTCAAGGCTCGCGGCGGTGGCGTCGCCTTCTCCTCACTCAGTGCCCCGGTGCGTGACCTGTTCACCCTCGCGGGCCTGGATTCCCTCTTTGTGATCGAGGACTCTCTGCAGGCAGCGGTCGTCAGGTTGACTGCGGAAAAATAAGTTCTCATCGGTCCTCTTCAATCACGCTTCCTTAGCCGCCGCCATTTTCCTGATCCAAACCGCCAGGACGGAAATGTCGGCCGGCGTGATGCCGCTGATACGTGATGCCTGACCGAGATGCTCCGGAGAGTAGTCCCGGAGTTTTTGACGGGCCTCCAGCCTCATGCTCGGGATGACATCGTAGTCTATTCCCTCGGGAATCCTCTGTACCTCCTGTTTTCTCTGGCGCTCAATCTGGTCCTGTTCTCGTCGGAGATATCCCTCATACTTGAGGTCCGTTTCGACCAGCCTCCAAATTTCAGGTGTGTAGCGGCAGTAGAGGTCGGGAGGTAGTTTGGTTGGTTCGTTCCCGGTGCGCTTGAGCCACTGGGCTAATTGTAGTCCATCATGTTGAATATGATGGGCTTCCTTTGAAATGGACTCGAGTGCTTCGCGCTTGGCACGAAAAACACTGGCGCGATATTCACATGCTGTTCCTAGATTTAATGCCTTCTCCGTCAATCTGATATCACAATTATCCTGACGCAGACGGAGGCGATATTCCGCCCTGCTGGTGAACATGCGGTAAGGTTCAGGGGTTCCCCGGGTCACCAAGTCATCGATCATGACACCGATGTAGGCCTCTTCCCTACCCAAGAGAAAGGGCTCTTTGAGATCAACTTTGCGCGCGGCGTTGATTCCAGCCATGAGTCCCTGGGCTGCCGCCTCCTCATACCCAGATGTCCCGTTAATCTGACCGGCCAGATAGAGGCCCTCGATACGCTTTGTTTCCAGCGTTGCATGAAGTTGATGGGGCGGGCAGTAGTCGTATTCCACCGCATACCCCGGCCGGAGTATTTCGGCATTCTCAAGTGCCGGGATGGAGCGTATGAATGCATACTGAACATCGTAGGGTAGGCTGGTGGAAACGCCGTTTACGTAAATCTCACCCGTGTGCCGCCCCTCGGGTTCCAGGAAGATCTGGTGTCGTGGCTTGTCCGCAAACTTTACCACCTTGTCCTCAATGGATGGGCAGTAGCGAGGACCAACGCCCTCGATAGCGCCCGCGTAAAGGGGGGATTGGTGGAGATTCGACCGAATGATTTCGTGGGTCTGCTCCGTGGTGTAGGTGATCCAGCAGGGTATTTGTTCCACATGGAACAATCCATCTTGATGGTAGTTGAGCGTGTGGAGGTCGTGGCGTTCCCGGGTGATGGTTTCCGGAATGTGGGAGAAAAGGGGTGAGGGGGTCTCTCCATCTTGTCTCTCGCAGCGGGAGAAGTCTACCGACTTGGCAAGGAGGCGGCATGGGGTGCCGGTCTTGAAACGACCAACTTCAAAACCGAGTTCCTTGAGGTTGTCGCTCAGTGTGGAGATAGTATCACCCATCCTGCCTCCGGTCTGTGTTCTGAGACCAACATGGAGCAGTCCCCTCATAAAGGTACCCGTCGTCACTACCACACTCCTCGCACGGAATTGAATGCCAAGATTCGTTTCAACCCCCTCGACCCGATCTCCCCGTACCAGCAGGTTGGTGATGTTGGCCTGCTTCAGGGTAAGGTTTGGGAGGTTTTCTAGGATGGCTTTAAGCCTAAACTGATAGGCCTTTTTATCGCACTGGGCGCGCGGCGCTCTGACACTGGGTCCTTTGGATGCGTTCAGCATCCTAAACTGGATGCCTGTCGCATCAGTATTGAGCCCCATTATACCGCCTAGAGCATCAATCTCCCTCACCATATGTCCCTTTGCTAATCCGCCGATGGCAGGATTGCAGGACATCTGGCCTATGGTATCGGCGTTTTGTGTCAGTAACAGAGTCTTGGCGCCCATGATTGCCGCTGCATGGGCTGCTTCGATCCCAGCGTGGCCGGCACCGATGACAATCACATCAAAGTTTTCAGGATATTGAAACATCTGTTCGTTTGTTCCTCATGGAACAATTGTGTAAATATCTTTATATAAATTATTTACTAATTTTTGTTGTTTTCTTTTTTCTGCTAAGAACAAATTGTGAAGTCTCTGGGAAGAAATGCGAGCAGGCGAGGTTATGGTGTTTCATGGAACAATTTTTCCCTTGCCGTGCCCCATCCTCATTCATTGAGTTCACACGCAATCTTGGTATTCATCTATCTTATAGGGAATATTTTATGGGTTAATGCAGGCGCTCATTCACACTGTTATGGTTAAGAAGAAATCTCTCAAATAGTTTTTTATTCCATCATCTTTGGGAATAACCGCCGTCTTCGGATGCTGAAAAAAATTTCCTTTCACCAACTCGACACGGAAATGGCCTTTTTCTTGTTCTTGTACTAGTGTTGGCCTTCTCATGGGAAACGCATCGTTGAAAAGACCGCGTTCCGGGACAAGCACCCTTTTTCTACGGATCTTTCTTTTCTGTCTGGTGGCATCTCTATTGGTTCACCTTGTTTTCCTCCGGAGGGCTGAGAAATGGGTGGTTCCAGGATTTTCTTCTGAGAGCTACGACACGGTCGTTCCAAGGACATTCAGGATGAAGAGGGTGGAGATCTCTCAGAAAACCCTCGAGGAACCAAAACCGGAGATGGAGAGAAAGGAGAGGGAACGGCCCATTCTTCCTGAAATGGAAAAGCCGTTGGCGGGCGACCCAACCACACCCAACGGGGGAGAGGCTCTCCTGCGCAAGCCGGAAGAAATGTTGCCACGGGAAATGCCAGGAACCGATGGGAGAGAAAAAGACATGAAAAGCCTGATCAGTGGCATTGAAGAAAAGGCAGACAGGGACCCCTCCTTGGAGGTTCCCTCCGGGAAGGCGTATCCACTTTCCATTCCCGAAAGAGAACACGTGGAGGGGAAGGAGGAAAGCGGAGGGGGTCTAGGGGAAACCTCCACGCCCGGCTTTAGTTCACTGGATGACCTGCTGGCGGGAGGCGGAAACGTCACAGGGTCAACCGCCCCCATCCTGATGCCGACAGACCTGCTGTTCGAATATGATTCGGACAGTCTCAAGCCGGAGGCAGCGCAAACGCTTGAAAAACTGGCGGAACTCATTCGGAAGAACTCCCAAGCTTCTTTCCGTATCGAGGGACACACGGACTCCTTCGGTAGCGACGAATACAATATTGGCCTCAGCCTGAGGAGGGCAACAGCCGTGAAAACATGGCTTGAAAAGAGCTTTGGTATGGACGGAACGAAAATAAAGACCACAGGGTTTGGAAAAAGCCATCCGCTCGTGTCACCGACGGGGAGCGTCGACGATCAGCAACTTAACCGCCGTGTGGAGATCGTGATCAACGCGACCCAGCCATAGGAATTTTTTCTGCCACCATGGAGGGAATCGTTCCACTTTCAGAGCACCGGGCCCGCATCCAGCAGGAGGTTGCGAAACAACTTGCCGCCGTGATGGACGGCGAGATGGTGTTGCCGGTGCAGAAGTTGCAAAGCTTCCGCAAAAAGGAGGAGCACCGGCTCAAGCTCTGGCACCGCGCCGAGGGGGGAGGCAGGGAAATCGCGGCGCGCCGTGCCGAGATGGTGGACATTCTCTTCCGCGAGATTTTTCGTTTCTCGACGATCAGGGAAACGGGCGAAAAAGAAATCCCCGGACTGATGGTCGGGGCTTTCGGCGGTTACGGGCGCCGTGAACTCAATCCCTGCAGCGACGTCGACATCACCTTTTTCCACGAGGGGACCAAGCCGACCAAGCAGATGGAGCAGATCATCTCATCATGCCTCATGGCACTCTGGGATCTGGGATTCAAGGTGGGCCACGCCACACGGTCTATTAAGGGAGCTCTGGAACAGGCCAATTCCGACATGATGACCAAGACGGCCATGATCGAGAGCCGCTGGCTGGCCGGAGACAAAAAACTCTTCGAGAGATTACGCGCGAAGTTCGGGAAAGCCTGTGTGAAGGGAAAGGAAAAGGACTACATCGCCTTCCGCATCGATAACCTGAAGGAACTGCGCAGCCGCTACGGGGCGAGCGTATTCATGCAGGAGCCGAATATCAAATCGGGGTGCGGAGGGCTCCGCGATTACCAGAATTTACTCTGGGCCGCGATGTTCCACTCGGGCGCCCACACCACAGCCGATCTCGTCGAGGAGAAGATCCTCCGGGAACGGGAGAGGCGCACGCTCGAGGAGGCTCATGATTTTCTGCTCCGCGTCCGCACCGAGATGCACTACCAGACCGGACGGGCCACCGACCAACTGACCCTCCAGCTTCAGGGAAAGGTCGCCACCGCCCTCGGCTATCCCGAAAAGAATATCCTGCGTCGGTGCGAGGCCTTCATGCGGGACTACTACAACAGCACCCGCAGCATCCATCTCATCACCACGCTCGCCCTCGGCCGCATCCGCGAAGAGCGCGGGATGAAGTCGGGAATCCTTGCCAAGTTCCTCGGACGCCGCCAGGAAACCGTCGACGAGATGCTCATCCGCAACGGCGAGATCTTCCCGAAGACGCGGGACATATTCAACCGCGACTCGGGCCGCATGATGAGGGCCTTCCAGCTTGCGCAGACCCGCCAGCTGGGATTCTCGGCAGAGATGGGAGACCTGGTAAAAAGGAGGCTCCGACTCGTCGACCGCACTTTCCAGTACAACAAGGATAACCGCTCGGTCTTCCTCGCGATCCTTTCCCGGAAGGGGGAGGTAAGTCGCATCCTGCGGCTGATGCATGACCTCGGATTCCTCGGAAAATACCTTCCGGAGTTCGAGCCGTTGACCTGCCTGGTCCAGCACGAGTTCTTCCACCGATACACGGCTGACGAGCATACGCTGCGGTGCGCCGACAAGATCGACGCCCTGCTCTTCACAACCGCCCCGAAGCTGAAGCGCTACGGGGAAATCTTCCGCCACTTCGATGATCCGGCGGTCCTCTACCTTGCCATGCTCCTGCACGACACGGGCAAGGCGGCCAACACGCGTCGTCACGAGGAGGCGAGCGCCCTCGCGGCCCAGAAGGTGGCGCGTCGACTGCAGCTTTCGCCCGAACGGAAGAGGATGCTCATCACCCTGGTCTCGTCTCACGGCGAGATGAGCGGCATCGCCCGCACCCGCAACATCGAGGATCCGGCAACGGTCGAGGAATTCGCGGGAATCGTGCGCGACCCCGTGATGCTTGACGCCCTCATGGTGATCACGCTGGCCGACGGCATGGGAACGAGCGACGAGGGGTGGAGCGACTGGAAGGAGCAGATGGTCTGGCAACTCTACCACCAGACACGCGCCTACCTGCGGGACAGCGCCGGCTACAGGCAGGAGCGGGCTCAGCGCCGCGAGGAGCTGCACCGTCAGGTGGCGGAAACCCTCCCCGGGAGCTACGGAGAGGAAATCGATGCGCACTTTGGCGGGATGCCCGAGCGCTACTTCCAGACCCGCGATGCCGCGGAAATCCGCGCGCACCTTCAGCTCTTCCGGAGGTTCTTCGAGCAGGGCCTCCGACAGGAGGGGCCGAACCTCGAACCCGTGATCCAGTGGATCGATCATCCCGAAGCCGGCCACGCCGAGGTGCTGGTGTGCGGCTGGGATCGCGAGCGCCTGCTCGAGCGGATCGCCGCCGCCTTCCTCGAATCCGGCATCAACGTGCTGGGAGCCGACATCTACACCCGGACCGACAAGCTGGCGCTCGACATCTTCAGGGTCTCCAACCACCGGAACGAACCGCTCCCCAGGGAGCGGGAAAGGATTCAGTTCAAGGAACGCCTCGACCACCTGCTGCCGGCGCCCGGGAGCCGCACCGTGCCGGCGCCGAAGAGCCCGTCCCTACCGCTCCGCCGCGCACCGGAGAACGAGGAGGAACCGCCGGTCTGGGTGGTGGTCAACAACAACGCCCACCCGACTTGCACCATCCTGGAGGTGCAGGCACCCGACCGGCTCGGTCTGCTCTACCATCTGCTCCGCGCCATCTCCCACGGCGGCATCTCGATCGAGGCCGCGCGCATCGCCACGGAACAGAACGCGGCGCTCGACGTCTTCTACCTCCGCACCAAGGAGGGAGGGAAAATCACGGAGCGCAACGCCCTGATGCGCCTGGAGCGCCGTCTCCGCACGGCCTCCGGGATTGCGGGAAGCCTGCGGGGAGAGTGAGGATGCGCCCGGTCATCCGACTCTGCTGGAGAGGGGCGATCCGCCCGTTGCTCCATCATCCCCGTGCGGCCGTGCTCGGAGTCCTGAGCATCGCGCTGGGCGTGGCGGTTTTCCTGGCCATCACGGTTGCCAACCGGAGCGCCGCGGGGAGCTTCCACCGTGCCTTTGAGATGGTGACGGGTCGCGCCGATCTGGAGATCCGTGGGAAAATCCCGGAGACCATCCTGCCGCAGGTGCAGCGGTGCACCGGAGTGGCCGGAGCAACGCCGCTCATCGAGTCCATGGTGACGCTGCCCGACACGCCCGGAGAATCGCTGCGTCTCGCCGGGATCGACCCGTTCACGGCCAAGGGACTGCTCGGGTTCGAGGCGACCAAGGGATCTGACTCATCAGCCGACTCATCCGGAGACCTGGGCGAGTGGCTCTCCGCTGACGATGCGATCGCCGTCACTCCCGAATTTCTCACTAAGCACGGGCTCAAGCAGGGTGATACGCTCAGGCTCCAGGGATCAGGCGCGTCCAGGACCATGCTGATCACCCATGTCATCGGCACCGGGGATGGTGCGGTCAGCGGGGTCGGGGTTGTTGCGACCGATCTGGCTACCGCCCAGGAGTGGACCGGGAGAACCGGCCAACTCACGGCCATCCTGGTAAAGCTGAAGGACCCGGCGAATCGGGACGAAGTTGCAGGAAGGCTGAGAAGCCTTCTGCCCGGAGATGTCACGGTCGACCCGCCGGCTCGCCGTTCGCGTCAGGTCGACATCATGCTCTCCGCGTTCCGCCTGAATCTCACGGCGCTGAGTCTGGTCTCGCTCATGGTGGGGATGTTCTTCGTCGGAAACTCGGCCGCCGCCGCCGTGGTCCGCAGGAGAGTCTCCCTCGGCATCCTCCGGGCTGTCGGAACCGGGCGAGACGAGATCCTCGCGATGGTCCTCGCCGAGGCGGGAATGAGCGGGTTGGCCGGTGCGTTGATAGGCATCCTCGTCTCGCCACTGCTGGCGGGAGTGATGGCGGCCCCCGTGTCAAAGACAGTGACCGCCCTCTATCTCCCCGTCGATGCGCAGGGGGGCTGGCCGACAACGCCCGAGGCGCTGGCCGGAATAGTGGCAGGTGTGGTGGCGGCCCTCGTCGCCGCATGGATCCCGGCGCGCCAGGCCGCACGCGTCGATCCGACCCGCGTGCTGCATCCTGGTGCCGCACCGGAAATCTTTCCTCTCCCGGCCGCGCGTTTGGCCGCATGGGGGGCAGGCCTGCTGCTGCTCGCGCTGCTGCTTTCTCTCGCAGCCCTGCATGGAGGGCCCGCCCTACTCGGGTTCGGTGCGGCCTTCCTGGTGCTGGCGGGTTTCTCGCTGACCGTGCCCGCAGTCATGACGATCGCGGCGCGTCTGTGCGGAATAGGGCGACATCACGAGACGCACGGGGTGATCGCCCGGCTGGCGCTCGGACAGACCATGCGGTCCCTCCACCGTATTGCACCGACGGTCGCCGCGCTAGCCGCCGCCGCCGCGATGACGGTCGGTATCAGTGTCATGATCCACTCGTTCCGTGGGAGCGTGGTCTCATGGGCCGGCCGGACGCTGACGGCCGATCTCTTCATCGCGCCGGCATCCAACGAACTGCTGGGGCTTGAGCACACCATTCCCGAATCGGCCTCGGCATGGTGGTCGGCACGCCCCGAGGTCGCGGCGGTCGGGACATTCCGCGAAATCGAGGCACGCACGGTGTCCGGTGAACCGGCGACGCTCGGCATCGTCTCGGGGCCGGCCCGCGGGGCGATCGACTTCCTGCACGGCGATGCCGCTGCAAAGACCGCCGCTCTCGAGAAGGGAGGATGCACCGCGCTCTCGGAGAGCCTGGCGCGGCGGTTGCATCTCGGACCAGGCGACCAGCTGGAGCTGACTGGACCGCGTGGCGTCGTGCGCCTCAAGGTGCTCGATCTCTATCGCGACTACACCCGTGACCGCGGGATCGCGATGGTGGGTGCGGGGTATTTCCAGCGAGTCTGGGGCGCGGACGGCGTCCACTCGCTGGCCATCGAATTCCGCAAGGGAACATCCCCCGCGACCATGGAGCGGAGCCGTGCGGAGTTCGTCGCCGCCTTCGGCGGTAAGGAGGCCTTCATCTGCTACGGCAATGCCGCCCTCAAGCAGCGGATCATGGAAATCTTCAACCAGACCTTCGCCGTGACCGCCGTGCTCCGCACGATCTCGATCGCCGTCGCCATCGGCGGGGTGATGCTGACGCTCGGGATCCTCGTCCTCGAGAGGACCCGTGATCTCGGCGTGCTGCGGTCGATGGGTGCCTCGACCGCTCAGGTCGCCCGCATGATGCTGGCCGAGGCGGCGCTCATCGGACTCCTTGCGAGTCTCGTCGGCATTGCGAGCGGATCGGCGCTGGCGCTGGTGTTGACATGGGTGATCAATAAGGCCTTCTTCGGATGGAGCATCGATCTCTCCTACCCGTGGCTGGAGTTGGTCCTGCTCCCGATCTGGATGACTGCGGCGGCGCTGGTGGCCGGATTCTTCCCCGCGCTCAGGGCCGCACGGATTCCCCCGGCCGCCGCCCTGCGGATGGAGTAGGATGACCTGGGGAAAACGAGAAGAAAGCGCTTCAAAAAAGCTCCGCACCCCCCCGTTATGAAAAAAACAAAGATTTTTGAAAAAAGTTGTTGCACGATGGGGTAAATCCTATAAGGTCTGCTTATCGAAAGATTGTTCTGGGGGGAACAACAGGCCGTCGTACCAAATGGTGCGGCGGCCTGTATCTTTTCGGGGGATAGCCACGGATTTCCGCATTCCGTAAGATTTTAGCGGTTCATTCCCCAGGGAAACGGCATACTGCCGGGGAACACGCACCCCGCCGACATGACGAGCCGAGCCCTTAATCCAGAAGAGCAGGAGAACGAGAGGCCACCCGCCCGTTCCGGAACCCCGACGGCATGGACGGCCCTCGCGCTGCTGGCGATCCTTATAGCTGGGTGGATTTTTTTCGACACCATCGTCTGCGGATTCCTGAGAGCCGGCCTCTCGGCTGCGAGTTGGCTGGGGGGGAACAAGCTTTCCATCCAGCGCCTCACGATGGAGGGCCGTGGAAGATTCCTCGCCCGGGGGGTGGAGGGCTCCTTCGGGCCGAGCGACCATCGCAGTCATTGCAAGAGCGAATGGATCGAGGTGCGTCTCGCTTCCCCGACGAAGCTGTTCACCGATGTCTGGAATCACCCGTGCCGTCCGGTCAGCCAAATCCACATGGGCAAGACGCGTCTGCTGATCGACACCCGGCGGACTCTTGCCGGGCGGGGTGGAGCAGCGACAACCGCAGCCCCCCTCCCCTCCCTGCCTTGGCGGAACCTCTTGCCCTCGGGTTGCTCCGCCTGGCCGGTGGACCTAGTCGTCATCGGGGACGGTTACCGCCTGGCCATCGATGCCCTCGGGGTTCGGTTGCCGAGCCGGTGGCAAGGCGGTGTTTTCTATAAGGGGATGGTTCTCGACATCGGTTCCTGGCACCGGGATTTTTCCGCCGCAACCGCAACTGCGACTTGGGATGATGAAACGCTGCAACTGCGGAATCTTGTGCTCGGAAAGGAACTGCAACTCCAGGAAGTGGCTCTGACGCCGCGCGAGGCCGGGCTGGAGTTTGGCTGGGCGGGAACCCTTGGCAGGGGCCGGTTGCGCGGGGACGGCGCACTCGGATCTCCCGATCATCTCGAGGGCACGCTGGTGGGGGAAAACCTATCGTTGGAATCCCTCTACGACCCGATGGACGGGCAGGGGCAGGGCGCCGTCGGTATCATTCGCCAAGCACGCTTCACCTTCCGGGGAAATCCCGCGAGGCCGCTGGAGGCCGACAGTTCCCTCCGGTTGGTGGCCGACGGGTTCCGCTGGCAGGGTCGGGGGTGGGAGTCCCTCCGGTGCTCCGCCACGCTTATCAGCAGGAACCTGACCGTCTCCGAACTCCGCCTTCGGCAGAGGGAGAACGAGGTGGTGGCCGAGGGGCAGAGCAAGCTTCTGGAGGATTGGCGGAACGCACTCCGCGCCCCGTTCGCGGCAACCTTTCGCGCCTCACTGCAGGACGCCGGTGCTCTTGCGGCGCTCGGAGGAGCCGATTTTGCACAACTCTCCGGCGGTCTTGAACTCGAGGGAAGGATCAAGGGATCCGAAAACAAGGCCTGGGGCTACTGCACCTTGCTTGGAACAGGGATGAAGTTTCGCAACCTCCCGTTCGAGTGGCTCAAGGGGTGTGTTCTCTTCGAGGGGAAAAAAACAAGGGTCGGATACCTGGAGGGATGGAGCGGCGACGATCGCCTCACGCTCGAGGGTACGGTCGAAAACAGCAGGCCCCATGCCTACGAAGGTACGGCGCAACTCGGCGTGAAAGACCTGACGGACGACCTCGCCCGTCTCGGTATCACGACTGCGCCGGTTTTTGGAGGTGGTTCGCTGCGGGGAAGCTGGGAAGGGAGCGGGTCGATGACCGGACACTCCGGTACCTTCCAGGCCCGCGTCAACGACTGGATCAGCCCACTAACCAAGGCCGGAATCTCGGGAAGCTTCGAGGGAAGCTACTCGCCCGGGCATCTCCTCCTCTCCAAGGCGGAGTTCCGCCAGAAAGATCTCCGGCTCGGACTGCAACTTTCGGCGTCCCCGAAACTCCTCGAGGCGACGTCCCTCACGGCCTTGCGGAAAGGAGACACAAAGCCCCTGCTGGAAGGAAGCTTCTCCCTGCCCGTCAATGCCCCTGAATTATGGCGCACCGGGGATCTTGCCGGAACAATCGGCATGAGCGAACCCGTTCTGCTCAAGCTTGGGCTACATGGCATCAAGGCGGAGGAGTTGGCCGACCTTCTCGGCCAGCAGTCACCCTTCACCGGAGTTCTGGAAGGAGAGATCAACGCCGAAGGAACCCCCGAAAAACCGCTCATCCGGGGCTCCCTGCACGCCACGCAGGTGACGCTCGGCCATTCCGCGGACACGGCGGACTTCTCCCTCCGCTTGGATGCCGCCGAGGGCCGCGCGGATATTTCCCTCGTTCAGGAGCCAGCCGCGACTCCCCCCCTCTCCATCGGGATCGAACTGCCCTTCCGTTGGTCCCGTGAAGGCGGGAAGCTCCGGTGCGCCGCCACTACCGAACCGATGAAAGGGCAAGCCCTCTTCCGCCATGCGCCTCTGGACGGATGGGCCGGGCTTGCAGGTTTCACCGAGTGGCCGCTGCGCAGTTCCGAACTGGACGGTTCCCTCACGCTGGAGGGGACTCCTGGGAAGCCGACGCTGCAAGGGAATGTTCGGATCGGTGCGGGGGAAGCAGCCTTTCCAGGAGCCGGCGCTCTCCTCAATCTCTCGATGCCGGTAGCCTTCGAGGGGGGGCGCGCACTCTGCACCGGTGGGACTGTTTTCCAAGGGGACCGCCCCCTTGCCCTCAACGGGTCATGGGACTGGAGCGGCGATGCAAAGGGAAGCATCGAAATGTCGGGAACGGATCTAGCCCTTCCCCCGTGCGAAGGTTTCGAAACACGCGGTGACGTTGATCTCCGCCTGTTCAACGACACGAACGGAACGCTGGTTCTGGGAGGAGGGATGATCGTCACAAAAATCAAAGGCCCCGCCACGCCGTCGCTGACCCCCTTCTTCACGCCGCCGGGATGCACTTTTCACCGAAACAACCCGCCGCAAAGCATCGTTCCGCCGCCGGGACGGAGGATCTCCCTGGATCTGACCGTGAAGAGCGGCGGGGCAATCCCGGTGACGGCCCGCCCGGAAGCGAAGGGCATGGGCTCGCCACCCACTGCCGAAGCGGATTTCCGCCTCACCGGCACGACGGAGGAACCGCGCGCCTCGGGAAAAATCACCGCCAGAAACCTGACCCTGACCTTGCCCGCCGGATCCTTCCTCCTCCCCGAGGTGACGGTCCTGCTGGATCAGGAGGACGGGGGAAAGGTTTCAGCCACCGCATTCGGCCAGACGCGATCGGGTCTCTGCGCGGTGGGGATCGATGGGGTTCCCGGAGAGTGCGCGCTGCGGTTTGACGGCCCGCCCGGCATGCAGGCGGCTCAGATGGTGCTGGAACTGGCCCAACCGCGCAAACCGGGCGGCCCGGAAACCGGAATCATCTACCAACTCCCCGCCTGGGTGCGGCAGGAGACGCTCTTCCCCCTACCCGCCGCCTGGTGGATCACATCCCTGCTTGGAAAAGGAGAGGGAGAGGCGGGGCTGGGATTTTACGGGGCCCCCTGGTCATCCCGGATTACCTGGAAACCGGCCACCCCTTTCGACACCAACCAATAAAATCAACCCGACAAGGAGCATCGACAAAACAATGGAAAGCATGACAGGACACGGCAGGGGCACGGCCTCCTCAGCGGGATGGCGTTTCACGGTCGAGTGCGCCTCGGTGAACCGCAAGGGCATCGAGATCGCAGTGGCACTTCCGAAGCCGCTCGCCACGCTTGAGCCCAAAGTGCGCGAGGAGGTCCAGCAAGCTGTCCGGCGCGGGAGGGTCAATGTCACCGTGACGCTGGAGGCAGCGCCTGGAAACGAAGCCCCGATGGGCGTGATCGACAAGAATGCGGCCCGGCGAGTACTGAGAGAACTGCAGGTGCTACGGGATGAATTCTCCCTTCCGGGCGAGATCTCGCTCGAATTGCTGCTCCGCTCCCCCGGTGTGATGAAAAACCCCGCAGAGGAAACACCCCAACCGGAGGCACTCTGGCCGGTGCTTCAGCCCGCGCTCGCCCAGGCCCTGCACCGGATGCTGGCCCTGCGCCGCAAGGAGGGAGGACACCTGGTCTCCGATCTCATCAAGAGGGTGAAGCTACTTGAGGCAGCGGTGAAGGCGGTGCGTGCACGCGTTCCTTCCGTTGTGCGCCAGCGGCGGGATAACCTGCAGGCGCGCCTGGAGGAGCTCGGGGTCGACGTTCCCGCGGGCGACCAGTCGTTGGCGCGCGAGCTCGCTTTCATGGCCGACCGCAGTGACATTACGGAGGAGTTGACCAGGCTGGAGAGTCACTTCGTCCAGTTCCGCGAGGCCCTCGCCGGAACGGAACCGGCCGGAAGGACGCTGGACTACCTCGCCCAGGAGATGTTCCGGGAGTTCAACACGCTCGGGAACAAGGCGGGCGACTCCGCTGTCTCACGACGGGTCGTGCAATCCAAGGCGGAGCTTGATAGGATACGCGAACAAGTCGCAAACCTTGAGTAACCCCTCCCTCCAGTTCCGCCGCACCGGCATCCTCTTCGTCATCTCCGCACCGTCGGGCGCGGGGAAGACCACGCTTTGCACCGCACTCCGGCAGAAGCCCGACTTCGTCTGGTCCGTCTCCTGCACGACGCGTTCCCCCAGATCCGGCGAGTTGAACGGCGAGGACTATCACTTCCTCTCCGCTGAGGATTTTGCGGCGCGTCTCGCCAACGGTGAGTTCCTCGAGCACGCCGAGGTGCATGGCAACCACTACGGTACGCTCAAGGAGCCCGTGCTTGAAAATCTCCGCAATGGCATCGACGTCCTGCTCGACATCGACACCCGCGGCGCGGCCAACATCCGGGCCTGCGGCGACCCGCTGATCCTCCGCGCACTGGCCGATGTCTTCCTCCTGCCCCCCGATCTCGAGGAGCTCCGACGCCGTCTTCTGCGCCGGGGATCCGAGACCGACGAGCAGGTCGAGGTCCGCATGCGAAACGCGGCCAAGGAAATGGAGTGCTGGCGCGACTACCGCTACACGATCATCAACGGCTCGATGGAGGAGAACATCGAGAAGTTCCGCGCCGTGATGAGGGCCGAACGCTACCTCAGCCGCCGCATGACCGCGGTCGAGTCTCAGGACAAGAAGGGAGGCGTGGAGTGAGCGACTCAACTTCCGGGCGGACGGTTATCCTCGGGGTGACCGGATCGATCGCCGCCTACAAGGCGGCGGAGATCGCCGGCCGGCTGCGCAGGAACGGCCACGACGTCTTCGTTGTCATGACGCGCTCCGCTGCGGAGTTCATCACGCCCCTCACGCTCGCGACGCTTTCTCGCAACCCCGTGCTCCGCGATCTCTCCGAGGAGCAGGAGGGTGGATGGAAGCCGGGACACATCGAACTGGCGGATCGCGCCGACTTGCTGCTTGTCGCTCCGGCGAGCGCCGATTCGATCGCCAGGCTTGCCCACGGATTTGCCGACGACGCACTCGGAGCCGTCGCACTCGCGACGCGCGCGCCGCTGCTCATCGCTCCGGCGATGAACGGAAAGATGTGGGAACATCCCGCAACGCGAGCAAACACGGAAACATTGAAGAACCGCGGAGCCGCATTCGTCGGGCCTGCGGAGGGAATGCTGGCGTGCGGTTACGAGGGGACGGGACGACTTGAGGAAGTCGCGGAGATCATCGCCGCAGCGGAGTCGGTTCTCGCGTCGCGCTAACGCGGAGAGAAAATTCCGCGAGAGGAACGGAAGCACCGCAAGATTTTTTTATAAAATCCGTTGACGCGACACGCGCGCGGACTTATTCACATTCGGCAGTGAGTTATTCACAAAACTTTCACAGTCGCCGCCCATGCGGAACAAAGGAGGTGGATTGAAATGCCCGTAAAGAAAAAAGCTGCCAAGAAGGCACCGGCCAAGAAGGCCGTGAAGAAAGCACCGGCCAAGAAGAAGGCGGTTGCCAAGAAGGCTCCGGCTAAGAAGGCCGTTGCCAAGAAGGCTCCGGCTAAGAAGGCCGTTGCCAAGAAGGCTCCGGCTAAGAAGAAGGCCGTCGCTAAGAAGAAATAAGCACCCCTCCCGCCGGAACAACCTTTCGGCGACGAGCTAAAACTTGGGGGAAGCGCCACAAACGCTTCCCCCAATTTTTTGTCACACGTCCACTGGAATTATTAAAACCAGGAACAGAAGAGTCGATTAGCTGTCATCACGAAGGCGGTGTTTCTTCAGGTTTCAAGTTTCAGGTTTCATCCCTCCGCTTACTCCGCTACTGAATCACGGATGGACGAACTGATTCTGACGACCGCGCGAGACGCGGCACTGGCCGCCGGCGGCATGATCCGCGGCCACTTCGAGAGCGAGCTCAACGTCGACTCCGCCGAGGCGCACGACATCAAGCTGGAACTCGACCGCCGCTCACAGGCGCTGATCGAGGCGCTGATCCTCGGGATCTTTCCCGACCATGCCATCTACGGCGAGGAGGGGATCCGCGGAGACCAGAACGCCGCCGACCAGTGGATCATCGACCCCATCGACGGCACGGTGAACTTCTTCTACGGCATCCCGCACTTCGCCGTCTCCATCGCCCACCGCCGCAACGGCGTCATCACGGCGGGCGTCATCTATCAGCCGATGACCGACGAACTCTGGGTCGCCTCGCGCGCGACCGGGAGCGTCACCCTCAATGGCAGGGCCATCCGCGTCAGCGGACGCACCAAGCTCGCCGATGCGATCGTCGCCGTCGGCGTCTCCAAGACCGAGTCCTCGATCGAGAAGGGGCTCCCCATCCTCGGGAAGATGATGCGATCCGCCCGCAAGACCCGGATGATGGGGAGTGCGGCACTCGACATCGCTTATGTCGCAAGCGGCCGGCTCGACGCCTACATCGAGAGCCAGATCAGCCTCTGGGACATCGCCGCGGGAATGCTCATGGTGGAACTGGCCGGGGGGAAGGTCGACCTCCGCCCGCACGATTCCGTTCCCGACAAATACTCCTGCGTGGCCTGCGGCGGCGGCATATCCTTCGATCATCTTTAAGCTCCAAAAATTTTATCAGGAACCCAGGAACTCAGGAAAAATAAAGCAGTCCCAGAAGTGATGTGGCGAACGCCTCCCCGATTCCCCATCTCCTAGCTCCCATCTACCATCTCCCAAATCATGATCACACGCAGCGGCATCGGCTATGACGTCCATCGACTCGAGGCGGCGGGGACGGACCGACCCCTCATCCTTGGAGGCGTGACCTTCCAGCACCCGCAGGGGCTCACGCTTTCCGGTCACTCGGATGCCGACGTTCTCTGCCACGCGATCGCCGACGCACTGCTCGGCGCAGCGGGGCTCCAGGACATAGGTCATTATTTCCCGAACACCGATCCCTCGATCCGGGGCATCTCAAGCCTCGAGATCCTGCGCCGCGTCGCGGGGATCCTCGCCGACGCGGGGGCCAGGATCATCAACGTCGACTCCACCCTGGTTGCGGAGGAACCGCGCATCGGTCCCTATGTCCAGCAGATGAGGGAGCGCATCGCCGGATCACTGGGGCTCGACTCGTCACGGGTCGGAGTCAAGGCGACGACCAATGAGTGCCTCGGTTTCCTCGGACGCGGAGAAGGGATCGCCGCCCTCGCAACGGCCTCCGTCGAAACGCCTGCCGAATAAGCGATGGGTGCCGTCCAGGTTCACAACACGCTCAGCCGCAAGCTTGAGGCGATCGCACCGCGCCCAGGCGAGGGTCAGACCCTCTCCCTCTACACGTGCGGCCCCACCATCTACGCCCACGCCCATATCGGTAACTTCCGGGCCTACGTCTTCGAGGATCTCCTCCAGCGACATCTCCAGGAGAGGGGCTTCACCGTCCGCCGCGTGATGAACCTCACGGATGTCGACGACAAGACGATCCGGGGAGCCCATGCCGCAGGCATGGCGCTCGGCGACTACACCCGTCCCTTCAAGGAGGCCTTCTTCGAGGATGCAAAGACCCTGCGGCTCGTTCCCGCGGAGGCTTATCCGGCGGCCACCGATCCCGAGCAGATCGCCCGGATGATTGCGATGATCGCCACGCTCATGGAGCGCGGGCACGCCTATCAGGCCGAGGATGGATCCCTCTATTTCCGCATCGCATCCTTCCCGGATTACGGAAAGCTCGCCCACGTCGATCTGGAGGGACAGCGCCCCGGACAGCGGGTTGCGAGCGACGAGTACGAGAAGGAAGCCGTCGCCGACTTCGCCCTCTGGAAGGCCTGGGTCCCCGAGGATGGAGCCGTCGGATGGGAGAGCCCGTGGGGAAAGGGGCGTCCCGGATGGCACATCGAGTGCAGCGCCATGGCGACCGGCCTGCTCGGCGAGACCATCGACATCCACTGCGGAGGAGTCGACAACATCTTCCCCCATCACGAGGCCGAGATCGCCCAATGCGAGTGCGCGGGTCACGGAAAGTCCCCCTTCGTCCGCTACTGGATGCACTGCGCCCACCTCATGGTCGAGGGATCGAAGATGGCCAAGTCTGCGGGGAATTTCTTCACACTCCGTGATCTGCTGGAAAAGGGATGGTCGGGCCGCGAGGTCCGCTATGCACTGATTTCCGTCCACTACCGGGGAGCGCTCAACTTCACCATGGAGGGCCTCGCGGCGGCCCGCACCGCGCTGGCGCGGCTCGATGCATGGCGCGAGCGCCTCCTGAAGAAAGCTCAAGAGACCGCCGGATCGGAACCCGCCGTGGAGGCGCCCGACGCGACGACGGAGGGATTCTTCACGGCACTGGATGATGACCTGAATATCTCAGGCGCATTGGCGATCCTCTTCGAGACCCTGCGTGAGAGCAACCGTAGCATGGATGAGGGACGGCTGACCCCGCCGCAGGCACGCGGACTTCTCGCATGGCTCGCCCGTGTGGATGGTGTGCTGGCTCTTCAGCCTGATGACGTCGCCGCGATCCCGCAGGAGGTGGAGGAGCTACTTGCCGACCGCGCCGCCGCCCGTGCGGCCAAGGAATGGAAAAAGAGCGACGAACTCCGCGACCAAATCGCCGCACTCGGATGGACCGTTAAAGATACAAAAGACGGACAGAAAATATTGAGGAGCTGAAGAAATTAATATGGAACTCAGGAACTCAGGAAAAAGAAGAAGCCAAAACCTCTTCCCAGTGAATTTCTTCGCACATTTCCCATTTCTGAGTTCCTGAGTTCCATATTTTTTTCCTCTCGGTAGTCTTTTCCACATCCCCATGTTTTCGCCTGACAGCCTCCTCGACCTCGACCGCACCGAGCACAGTGTCATTTTCGAGAACACGACCCATGCCTGGGAGGCGCTGGCTAAGATCTCGACCTACCTGCAGTTCCGGCTCAAGCCGGGCATCTTCGGCAAGCTCATCGGCAAGCCGTTCATCAGTGGCGCCGTCCACATCGGGCGCGGCACGGTCATCGAGCAAGGAGCGATGATCAAGGGTCCCGCGTGGATCGGCGAGGGATGCGAAATCCGCAACGGCGCCTACATCCGGGAGAACGTCGTGGTTGGCAACGGCGTCGTGCTGGGCAACTCCTGCGAGCTCAAGAACTGCCTCATCTTCGACGAGGCGCAGATCCCCCACTTCAATTACGTCGGCGACTCCATCCTCGGCCACAAGGCACACCTCGGTGCAGGAGCCATCCTCTCCAATGTCCGGCTCGACCATCAGCCAGTCTCCGTGAAAACCGCCGAAGGAATCATTCCAACGGGCCTTCGCAAGTTCGGTGCCATCGTCGGTGACCGCGCCGAAATCGGCTGCAACGCGGTCTTAAGCCCCGGCTCCATCATCGGCCGCGATACCATCATCTACCCGGGAACTTCCTGGAGAGGGGTGCTGCCCGCGAATTCCATCGGGAGAGTGGAGCCGCAGACGCTCAAAATTATCCCCCGCCAGCAAAGGGATTAGTTGGAGGCTTGGGATTTGCCTCGCTCGCTCCCGCTCGTCTCGCCCTGAAGGGCTACGCTTAAGCGTAGGCTATCCCGGCCGTTCCCACGGCCCGGTATTCAGCGCGGGGCGTTGTTCGCCTGTGCTCGCAGTAGTTTTGTCTGCCGATCGTCCCCGATCATGCATCCGCGGATCTGCTGATCCGCAGACTTCTCGGCCTTCGCCTCGAATGACTAAGCCGCGTTCCCACGCGTCTTTTCTACGGCTTTTGAACGGCACTTTGCTCCCACAAAGCAGTGCCGCCCTCGCGGGTTCCGCTTCGCGGTCTTCTCCGCGCCTCCTCCCAGAGGCTTGGTTCTTGGCCGCCTTGCTCTCCATCCGATCTTCCTAGCCTTTTGTATAATCCAATAACTACAAGAGTGAGTTGCCCCCGAAAAGCTCACACCCAAAGGCTGCTCCGTTTACGACGCCCCAGATTGCAGGGGTTCGAGGGGCGGGTTTGTCAGGCCTATTGTTTTGTTCTGCGCTTGGGTCCGAACCATGTAGCTATCTTCTTCTTGGCCGCTCTCGCATGGGCCTTGGTGATGGAAGCGCCTAATGCAGCGGTAGCAGCAACAATAGCACCCATGTCGTCAGCATATCCGACGAAAGGAGTGAAGTCCGGTATGGCGTCTAGTGGAAATATGAAGTATCCAAGAGCTGCGCCAATAACACCTTTTGCCCAAATGGGTGATTTCGGATCTTGAGAACAGTAATAAAGGGTCATTCCTTTCTCAACAATTTCACGACCAGCATCTTCAGCTGCACCCTTTATCTTCTCCCAGAAGTCATCATTATTGTAATATTTTCCAAAGTCTTCATTCATCGCCAAACTATGATCGTGATATTAAGTTGGGCAAAGATATATTTTAACCGAACTTGTAATTAGAAATAAGATTGTTCGCAAAGCAAAGATAAAGAAAGCCTGATGTCGTCGAAATAAGGAAAGGGGATGGTTGTTGAGTTATTCTCCGATACTTCCACACGGAGAAGTCATTGGTTTTTAGAACTTTAGTTCCTGCATCGAATTGTGATTCGAACTCGGGGAAGCGGGTGTCGCCGTCGATGGTTCTGGGGACTTTGGTGACGTAGAGTTCCTGCACTCTGGGGAGGAGGAGTCGGTAGATCTCTTCGCCGCCGATCACGAAGAGGTCCCGCCCATCGGTGGGTTCTTTCAGATCGTCGAGGGAGCGGATGACGGTGACACCCGGGGTCTCCGGCATGGTGCGGGAGAGGACGATGTTTTCCCGACCGGGGAGCGGCTTGCCGATGGACTCGTAAGTCTTACGGCCCATGAGGATCGCATGACCCATGGTGGTCGCCTTGAAGAATTTGAAATCCTCGGGGAGATGCCACGGGATCGTGCCGGCATTCCCGATCACTCGGTTCTCAGCCATTGCCACAATCGATTTGATCATCTGGCTAGTTCTTTTGGCGGCATGCCGCGTTCTCGTCCTGTGCGGTATGCCCGATACCGCTACCAGTCCTCGGTCTTGCCTGCTGCCAAAACTCCTGCGCCAGCATTCCTGAGTTGGCTTGCTTGGCCGTTGCTTCGCATCCGTTGCATTTCAGTTCCATATTAATCCCTGGAGTCTTCAGTCGATCCTGGTCAGGCGGCTTTGAGTGTCACGGATGCCGGACGGACGGTACGCTTGATTTCGGAGAGTTTTTCTTTTTGCGCCTTGCGGAGGTCGTATTCGGCCTGGGCTCTGATGAGGAGATCAGCGGGCGATTTGGTATAGCGCTCGAAGCGCAGAGCGGTATCGACGGAGACGCCCTTGCGCCCGGCAAACATATCGCTGAGGCGCGACCTCGGAATGCCCATGTCCCTTGCGGCTTGGGCGTGTGAAATGCCGAGATATTCGAGGGTGTCCTCGATGAGTCCGGCCGCGGGGTTTGACATGTAGTTGTTCATCAGTGGGTATCCTCAATGGTGACCAAGGAAACATTCAGAAGCTTATTTCCTGAGTTCTTGAGTTCCATATTAATACCCTTCGGCTTCGCATTCTAAACAGCGATGGGGGCCTTGATCGCGGGGTGCGGGTCGTATCCTTCGAGGGTGAAGTCCTCGTAGCGGAAGTCTTCCAGATTTTTCACCGCGGGATTGAGCAGCATCCGCGGGAGGGGACGAGGTTCGCGCGTGAGCTGGAGGCGGGCCTGCTCGAGGTGGTTCACGTAGAGGTGGAGATCGCCGAAGGTGTGGATGAACTCCTTGGCTTTCAGCCCGCAGACCTGAGCGATCATCATGGTGAGCAGGGCGTAGGAAGCGATGTTAAAGGGGACGCCGAGGAAGAGATCCGCACTGCGCTGGTAGAGCTGGCAGCTGAGTTCGCCGTTCGCGACGTAGAACTGGACAAGGGCATGGCAAGGCGCGAGCGCCATCTGGTCGATTTCACCGGGATTCCAGGCGTTGACAATGTGACGGCGGCTGTCGGGATTTTTTTTGAGATCCTCGACGACGCGGGCGATCTGGTCGACGGAGCCGCCCTCCGGGGTGCGCCACTTGCGCCACTGCGCGCCGTAGACGGGCCCGAGGTCGCCGTTCGCATCAGCCCACTCGTCCCAGATCGTGACGCCGTGTTCCTTGAGGTAGCCGATGTTGGTGTCACCCTTGAGGAACCAGAGCAGCTCGTGGATGATGGAGCGGAGGTGCAGCTTCTTGGTGGTGAGCAGGGGAAATCCCTTGGTCAGGTCAAAGCGTTCCTGCGCGCCGAAGATGGAGAGAGTTCCCGTGCCGGTGCGGTCTTCTTTCCGAGTCCCGTGGTCGAGGACGAGGTTGAGAAGGCGGTGGTATTGGATCATCGGGACGGGAAGGGTGATCAGCCTACCCCTTGTAAACGCTGTCGGGACTGAAGAGCGGCTCTTCCTGTGGCGGAAGGTCGTTCCCGGTTTTGTCGAGCTCGACATAGAAGCAACTCGCAAAGCCGGTGTGGCAGGCGCCGCCGTGCTGCTCGACCTCAAAGAGGAGGGTGTCGCGGTCGCAATCGACGAACCAACGCAGGATTTTCTGCGTGTGGCCGCTCGACTCGCCTTTCTTCCAGAGCTTTTTGCGGGAGCGGCTCCAGTAGTGCATGTAGCCGGTCTCGACGGAATGCCTGAGGGAATCCTCGTTCATCCAGGCCATCATGAGCACGCGCCCGCCTTTCTCGGCGTTCTCCTGAACAATGGCTGGAATCAGTCCCCGGTCGTCGTATTTGAGATTCAATTGCATCGTGTCATTTCGGAGGTGGGGACGATTCTTCGCAAGAAGAATCTCGACTGCGGATTCGCCATTGCGGTGCGGGTTGGCATTTCGGAAGATCACCCCGTGGCAACTGCAACCAACTCGACACCCCGCTATCGCTATTACGATGAAGCTCCCGGGACGGTGACCCTTCCGGCCGGCGAGTTGATGGCCCGTCTGCCGGGGGAGTTCAGCCGCGGCGGCAGTCCTGGCGATCGCTCCATCGAGATCCCGTGCGCTGACCTGCTCGTCGGTAATACACCCCGGATCGCCCTGAGTCGCCTGCAGGAATTGGCGCCCGACCTCGTGCAGGTTCCCGAGGGCCGAGACCCCGCCGAGAAGATCACCCTCCCTCCCGGGTGGATAGCCCTGTATTTCAAGATGGTCACTCGGCGCGAGGAGTTGCCGCCGGAGGTGGTGGCCCGGACTGCTCCTGACGAGGACGGCCCCGAAGTCCCAAAAAAACCCGACGAAACCGCTTCCACGGTGAAAACCGAGGAGAAGACGGACACGTCACTCCCAGTTCCCGGCAGCGCCGATACCGAGAGTACCCAGTCGACCGCGATCCCCGCGGCTGCGGTGCTCGCGGAGGCGTCGCCGGAACTTCCGCCCTCTTCGTCGTCGGAGAAACCATGCGATGCCCCCTCCTCCCCTCCCGCAAAGGACGGGGCGCTCAAGAGAGGCCTTTTCGGACGACTCCCGATCTTCCGCCGCAATACGCCGGGGGAATTTCCCCGGGAAAAACCAACGGAGGCGCCCCGGTCGGGGAGCGGGCTCGCGGGCAAGGATGCATCCTTGAAGGATGACCCTGCCCACCCCGCCGCCCTCACCCTCGAACGACTTTGGAAGATCGACGCTCAGGACCAACTGGCCGACCCCGCCGGGTTGCAGGCGCTTTTCATGACGGAGGAGAAGCTCACGCTGGAGAAGGTGATCGGGATGGCCGGCGAACTGCCCGGGTTACGAGCCTGCGTTCTTGC